>JAVJTC010000020.1 GCA_040219085.1 Acidimicrobiales bacterium | reverse complement strand
GCCCCTGCTGCGCTGGCACACCACCGGGTTGACCAACGCCGCCACCGAAGGCCGGAACCTGATCATCAAGAACATCAAGCGGCTCGGCTTCGGGTTCCGCAACTTCGAGAACTATCGCCTCCGACTCCTGTTGCGCTGCGGGACCACATGGCAGACTCGCAGCGCACCATCAATACGAGGCCGCCAACCACGCTTCGCCGCGTAGAGCCCGTTAACTCGACTCGTCTCACTGGACATTTCATGAGTATCGCGCAGATCTGCGACGTCACAAGGAGAGTTCTCCCGGATGGTTGGGCTGAGGCATAGTGTGTATAGCGAGCAGATCGTTTTTTGCACGCTATGCCTCAAAACCCGAGTGTCCCTCTTATGGTGTAACGTCATCTCACGACTATCACGAGAGCCGGAGGCATCGATGACCATCACGAAACGACCCGACCGGCCGAAGCCCTACCTCGCACGAGTTCGAACCCCTAGCGGCGAGCGGTCGAAGGCATTCCGAAGGCGACAGGACGCCGTCGCGTGGGAACGCGCTCAGCAAGGCGAGATCACCCAGGGCAAGTGGATCGACCCCCAGCTCGGACGGATGCACCTGACCGAGTACGTCGCGGATCACTGGGCGCCGCTGGCGATGAAGCAGGTGAGGACGCGGACCTGGGAGCTGAACCACGGCGTCCTCCGCAACTACGTGCTCCCCCGCTTCGGCGACTGGCCTATCGCCAAGATCACGGCCACGAGCGTGAAGGAGATGATCGCCGACGACATCGCGGCAGGTCTCTCATCGAGCGCCGTCCGCCGACACGTCATCGTCCTCCGCCAAATCCTCGACGCAGCGGTCGACGATGGCCGCCTCGGACAGAACCCGGCAAAGCGGGTGAAGCTGCCACCTGAGACTTCACGCGACATGCGTGTCCTCACCCCCGAACAGATCAGTTCACTCGCCGATGCAATCGGAGACCACTACCGCCCCCTCGTTCTCACTGCCGCCTACGGCGGGCTCCGATGGGGCGAGTTGTCCGGCCTGGCCATCGAAAGTATCGACCTGTTGCGCAAGAAGGTCACGGTCGAGCGGCAGCTCCAAGAGACGTCATCGGGCAAGTTGTTCTTCGGACCGCCGAAGACAAAGGCGGGCACGCGCACTGTGACCCTGCCGTCGACGCTCGTCGATGTGCTGGGCCTTCACTTCGCCTCAAACGCCGTTCAGACGTCCCGACTGGCCTTCCCGACAGTGACCGGCAAGCCGATGCGGGCCACGAACTTCCGACGGGTCTGGCGCAAGGCCTGCGCCAGCGCAGGGCTCGATGCCGACCCAGCAACGGCCGGGCTTGTCTTCCACGAGCTTCGCCACACGGCGGCGGCGCTCGCCATTCAGCAGGGCGCGCACCCCATGGCCATCAAGGAGCGACTCGGGCACAGCTCGATCACGACCACACTCGACCGCTATGGCCACCTGTTCCCGTCTCTCGACGAGGCGATCGCAGACGGGCTCGACGACGTCTTCAAGGGCGCTGCCAAAAGCAGCAGCACCGACCTCAGCGCTCCCAGAGGCTCAACACCGTCGACCGTAAGCCACATCGACGCTCCCACGTTCCTCATGGGTGCAAATCGGGCCTGACGCCGCAGAACGAGTCGATTGAGCGGCCCGCGGAGGCTGCCAAGCCGTCGAAGAGCGGTGCTCAAGTAGCACCGCGACCGCTTGGACCGGCCATCAGCACAGTTGCCAACGCCCGCCCTCGCGAACAGCGTCGATCTTCACGAGGCCGTGACCCTCAACCATCACCGCGATCACGGCACTATCGCCGCGCGCCACGGTCGCCCGCGTCAACCGATACCGCCAGCCCTCGACCTCTAGCAGGCGCGTCACCTCCACCAGCTCGGACCCCCCGCCGCTCGGCATTGCTTCGCACATGAGGTCATCTACCGGCAAGCCTTCGCGACCGCGATGTACGTATTCGCTGAACAACGCACCCAACGCAGGCCGCGCCTCGGTCGTCTGCTCACTCCACTGGGATAGCCATACGGAACCGACAGACAGGAGAAGGACGGTGGCAACTACTGCGACCCGTCCAACCAGCGACAGCCGCTGCCATCTCTTGAGAAGAGCAATCACCTTCGCCCGCCGTTGCCGACGGAATGGATCGCCGCGCAGTCCGGCTCCGCGAAGTAAACGGCGTTGTCACCGAGATCCACGAAAACGAAGCCGCCACCACTCGTCGCCGCGACACCTGCCGGTGCGCCGACCACACACCTGCCGCCGACCCCCACCTCGTGCCACTCATCCGGGGCGCCGGGTTCGGCCAAGCCGGTGCTCAGGCCGTCCGACCACTCTCTGACGTACCCGGTCACCCGATTGAACTGCGCCACGCCACCGGTCACCAGGACCCGTCCGTCTGGGCTGGCCTCCACACTACGAACCTCGGCTAGCTCCACGGTTCCGCCGATCTCTCCATCAACAACTTCGGCCAGTTCGTCCAACCCGACCACCAGCAACGATCCCTCGGGGGTCACGGCCAGGGAGAACGGGCCGTCGACAGCGACTCGCGATGTTGCCGTGAACTCACCGTCACCTTCGGGAACCGCGAAGGAAACCACCTGACTCTGAGTCTGATCGACGGCCCACATCGTCCCATCAGCCTCGAACGCAACGTCGGTCGGCACGCCCGTGCATTGATCGCCAGCTCGTCCGACACACAATGAGCGACCGACCTCGCCATCTCCTAGGAACTCGACGACAAGCCCCTCACCCGGATACGTCACCCACACGGCTCCGTCAGGGGCGACGCCCAGGTTGGTCGGCTGACCGAACTGGCCGATCACCTCACCACGGCAACCGAACGCCGAACGCAGCACCCGCTGTTCGATGTCGATCTCCCACAGCATTCCCGCCCGGTCCAACAGATAGGTCTCCCAGCTCGGGCCCACGGCGATCTCCTGGGGAACATGGAGCCGACCGACATCACGCTCGGTCCAGTCGATCTCACAACCCGACGCATCCACCGGGGCGCGCCCACCCGAACACGACACCAGGCCGACGACGGCGCACACGACGAGCACCGCCCACCCGACAATCGACACCCGGCCCGCCATCACCCGAAGCGTAGAACCGCCTCACCGCTCCCGCCGAAACACCCCTTCACACCGCCGAGACACAGGAGTGGTCTAGGGCCAACTCGCGGACCAGGCGCGGACCAAACGGGACCAACGCGGGCATTTCCGCAGGTCAGAGCAGTGACACCCTCAGCCTTCCAAGCTGATGATGCCGGTTCGATTCCGGTCACCCGCTCCATTGACAGCACGGAGGAACCGCAGGTCGGCGCCTGTTTCCGGGCCTCCGCCGGCTACTCGTCGCCGTTCGTCATTTCGCTCTCGTTTGCGGCCTCACGCGGCCTGTCCGCGGCCTGAGACCTCGACTGCCGGTCCACGGCCTTCATCGCCCGCATCGAAAACCCACCGACGCACAGGGCGATGAAGACCACACCGAGGAGCCCCACCGCGATCAGGACGTCGTCGCCTCCCCACATGAGCGGCAGCATGAAGGCCCCGAGGAACGGGACCGACAGGACCCCGATCAGCACACCGACCGGCAGCCGGTGCTTCCAGCCCGAGACGTCCCGACCGGGCTCGCTCACAACGACCCGAGGTCCCAGTAGCTGCTCGGGGACGGCCGTGGGGTCTGGGTGATGTCCTCGGGCGGCATCCTCGGGATCTCGTGTGCCGGTGGGGGCGTCATCGCCGCCGAGTGTGTCAGGTTCGGGTATGGGCTTGGGACGGGTGATCTTGGGGGCGGGCGGGGTCCAGCGTGTGAGGTTCCGGGCGACGGTTCCGTAGAAGTCGGTGATGAGGTCGAGGACCGAGTCGATGAACCCGGCGGTCTTCTTTCCGGTCTTGCGGCCGACGCCCATCTCGCGGGTCATCACGAGGCGGAACCGGTGGGGTTCCTTCTTGTCGTCGCCGATCAACAGGTCCTTGTCGTCACGGGCGTCGCCAGCACCGCGGTCCACGACAGGTGATGCACCGACACCTCCGAATCGGAACGGACCTTCAACCCGGAGGTGGGGTGCACGCCGGGGACGGGGTCGATCTCGTTGGAGATCGTCACCACGACGTCGTAGCCGTGCTCACGGGTGATGTCCCAGTAGGTGTTGATCTGGTCGGCGATGAAGGTCTCCACCGTCCCACTGCCTCGTCGCCGTCATCGCCTTCGCCTTCGCCTTCCCCTCGCCGGTCAGCCGACAGCAGTAGGACGACTCCGGTACGCCACCGGAGGAGGCTTCTGGGGCGATGGGAGGCGACGGACGTGGTGGCGATCTGGCATCAAGGGCACACCCCCGACGGAGCGGCGGATAGGTTGTTTCCGCGATGCCGTCAACGTCTAACCCTAAGTCGAGAAACCACCGCGGTTCACACGCCGCCCGCCGCCTGAAGACGCTGCTCGTCCGATCGCGTCTTCTCGGACCCCGGGTCGCTGAGCGGCGGATCCTGTCAGGCCCGTTCCGGGGTCAGCGCCACGTGATCGACCTCAACCATCAGACGCAGCTGTGGGTCGGTCTGTGGGAACGCGAGACTTACCAATGGCTGCGGCGGTTCGTCGGGGAGGCCGTGTCGGCGGTCGACGCCGGTTCCGGCGAGGGCGAACTCGTCGTCCATCTCCTCCGTCAGTCGCATGTCCGACGGGTCGTCGCCGTTGACCCGGCTGCCACTGCTGCCGCGGCACTGTACGCAAACCTCCGGGCAAACGGATTGGCCGGCGACGCTCGTTTGACGATGCATCGCGCCTTGCTGGGATCGGAGTCGGGGCAACGCACGCTTACCCTCAACGAGGTCGCCGCCCACCTACCCCGACCTTGCTTCGTCAAGATCGACGTCGATGGCCCCGAAGTGGCGGTGCTGGAGGGTGCGGCGGAACTTCTCGCCGACCCGCAAGTGTCGTGGCTCATCGAGGTCCACGGACCCGACCTCGAGACGAGGTGCTGCGAGATCCTCACGGGTGCCGGCCTTGAGACCGAGACGATCGACAACGCCCGCTGGCGCTTGCTGATCCCAGAGGAGCGGCCCGTGGCGCACAACCGTTGGCTCGCCGCGTACTCGTCGACGGCACGGTGATGCTCCTCGGAATCAGTCCCCGTCTGGCCCGCCGGGCCGTCACGCGTCTGCGACGCTGAGCAGCCTGACGCCGGACATCGAGTTGGGCACAGGCGGACGAGACCAATCCGAAGAGCTAGTGCCGTGACCGAGAACGTTGGTGGGTTCGCGTCCACCACTTGAGTGTCGAGGTCGCGTTGGATGTGGGGATGGCTGAACGCGTCCGGGTTCGAGAGATCGACCTCACCGCCTATGACCTCACCGCCGACAAGGTCTACGGCCACGTCAAGAAGAAGAAGGGCCGGACTGAGTTCTTGGCGTTCTGCCGCTACCTACGCCAGCTCTACCCGCCCGAGGTGCGCGTCGCTGTGGGTGTTCGGGCGTTCGCCGGATAGGCCTCGGCGACCTGAGCGGCACCCTCCTAGGACGAGCGGCGCCGCAGCGGGGTGCGCTTCCGGCGCTCGATGTGGGGGCGACCGATCTGCACGAGCCGCAACACGGTCACGAGTCCCAGCCCGCCGACCATATTCCCCAGCGCCGACCACGACGACAGCCGCAACCAGTCCACGTACCCGTAGTCGGTCTCGCCGACCTGCAGAGCCGTGAACATCTTGATGGAGATGACCACGACGTGGTTCATCTTCGTCGCGCCCAGCAGGAATCCGAACGCGGCCACCGCGAGCAGCTCGCCGAACTCACTCTCGGCGTTGCGGACCATCCACGTCATCAGCGTGATCGCCGCACCAGCCAGAACGGCGAGCATGAACGACTCCGCCGTCACGCCCTGGGAGATGATGCTCTCGCCGAGGCCGACGGCCGTGTCCTCGAGACCGGGATAGGCCACGATGAGCATCGCCGCGACGAGCCACCCGCCCATCAGGTTGGTGATGTAGGTGCCGAACCACAGGCGGAAGAGCTGCAGCAGCGTCCCCTTGCCCGTGATGACCGTCGTGACCGGCAGGAAGAAGTTCTCGGTGAACAGCTCGGAGCGACCGAGATGGAGCGCGAAGAAGCCCACGGTGAACGCGAGCCCGGCTGCGGACTCCGAGCCGGTCTCGTTGAGCACGAAGATCAGTGCGAGCACCCCGAAACCGACATCGATACCGGCCATGAGGCCGGTCGCGACGAGGTTCGGAAACGGTCGGCTCAGACGGGTGGCCCCCTCTTCGACACTGCGGTCGAAACTCTCGGCCAGCTCGTCATCCTCGACCTCGAGCGCGTCCTCACGCCAACGGGGCTTACCGGCCGCGGACTCGTCTCCCGCGTCACCACCACGTCCAGATTTCACATCCCACCTCGCGAGGGTCGTCGGCCCCGGACGCTACAGGCTCCGACGAGGCGTTCGACGGCGCTCAGGCCATGCCGCCGCGTGTGATTCCGCTGGCCGTCCCCCTCAGCGGTGGGGGATGGAGTCGTTGTTCATCGCCGGCGCCAGATCCAGGCGTCGTCGACGATGTCCGTGCTGCCATCGCCGGCGCGGGTGCCGCTGTAGATGAAGGCCGCGGCTCCTACCGACGTGACGCGGCGACCGGTCCCGGGGCCGCTGTCAGCCATGGTGAACCACTGGTCGGTGACGGCGTCGAAGGCGGGTAGCCCGGTGCTGTGGATCTGGACGCTGAGGGGGCCGACAGCGCCTGAGGAGACAGCGTCCTTCTGCCCCTGTATGGGAGCGTTCGGCAGATCGCTCCAGGTGTCGGTGGCCGTGTCATAGACGCCGCCGTTGGGAACGCAGCGCCCGTAGTTGTTGACCTGGCCGCCGTCGGCGCACCCGAGGGTGGCGTTGATGAGCCGGGTGCCCTCGACGAGCCAGGGGCCGGTCGTCAACATGTCGGAGTCAGCGAGACGTTCCCACGTCCCCGAGGCGACGTCGAGTCGTGAAGAGCGCGTCAGCGACGGTCCATCGGCGCCGCCGGGTTGTTCGACGAGTGCCTTGTCGAACAGGTAGATCTGGGAGCCGTCCCAGACCATGTGGCGGTCGTAGGCGGGACCCATCGGATCGTCGGGAAGCTCCGCCCAGGTCTGCGTCGCGAGATCGAAGACGAAGTCGGCGACCGGGCCGACCTCGTCGGTCGTCGAGTAGGCCACGAGCATCGTGTCGGTCGCGACGAGCGCCCAGGCGACGTCGATACCCGACGGCGCATCGAGGGTCGTCCACGCGTCGGCGCCGAGCGAGTACCGCAACAGGACCGGCTCGTTGGTCCAGTCGGCGGTCGTCGAGAAATAGACGTCGTCGCCGAGAACCGCCGTCGCTGCCGATGTGAAACCGACGGGCGCCTCGGCGATGGAGCGCCACGTGCCGGTGTCGGGGTCATAGGCGGCGCCGTCGCGGAACTTCGGGTCCTCGGGGGTCACACAGCTCGCCGCGGCAGGACACACGAAATCGGTGCCGCCCACGACGAGCACCTCAGTGCCGGTCCACACGATCGTCGCCTCGTCGCGAGGGCTCAACGGACCATCAGGGACCCGTTCCCAGGCGATCTCCACAGGGTTCGTCAGCAAAGGATCGCCTGTGTCCGCGCCGCCCGATCCCGCGCCGTCGACCGGAGCTGACGGGCCGTCGCTCGGATCCGTCCCGTCGGCCGCGGCCGATGGGCCCTCGCCACCATCAGAAGCGACGGACACGACGTCGTCTCGATTCATCATCACGGCCGCCACCGACACCGACACGGCGATGAGCGCCACCGCCGCGGCCAGAGCCCAGGCCCACTGTCGCTGCACACCACGCACCGGATCACTGCCGGCGTCGAGAGCAGGCAGCATCAGGTCTTCGAACGCCGATGCCGGCGTAGCGGCATCCCCCAGCCGGCCCAGGGCGCGGCGAACCTCCACGCTCATCGCCACGTCGTCGCGGAAATCATCGTTCGACATCGAGCACCGTCCTCAGTTTCTGTCGTGCACGGGCGAGTTGACGCCGCACAGTTCCATCGGAGACCCCGAGACGCTGCGCCACCGCCGTCGGCGTCAGGTCCTCCCAGTACGTCAGGTGGACGACCGCCCTCTGTTGGACACTCAGGTCCGCCAGCGCCGCCAGAACGTCCAACTCGGTACCGGTTTCGGAGGAAGGCCCGAGCGCCTCGGGTAGAGCAAAGGCCTCCTCGCGACGGCGACGGCGGTCCGCTCCGCGCCAGTGCCGAGCGCTCGCGTTGGCAACGGCCCGGTAGAGATAGGCGCGCATGTCGTGTACTTCGCGGCCGCGGGCAGAGAGCACACCGACGACAGCCGTCGAGACGACATCGTCGGCATCGGCCCAACCCACCTGGGATGCGGCGAAACGGACGAGCGCGTCCGAATGCTTCTCGTAGCACTCAGCCGCGTCGCTCACCCTCATGTGCTCACGAATCGCACGGTCACACCCATACGATCCCGCAGACCGCTCCTACGGGTGACAAGGGGAGACGGCCCCGCCGGTGCTGTGCTGTCAGCCAGTCGACGATCGCATGGTTGCCACTGCGCCGCAGTCCGATCAGTCGGATCTCGACCTCGTTCGTGACCCGTGACGAAGCTCGCGTCATCGGCACCTCCCGAACTCTGCGGATCGAGGGCAGAGCGCCCTCAAGTTCGGGTCCGGAGCTGCCGACAAGAACCCGCAGGTAAGGCGTTTTCTCCCGAGAGGCAGCTAGAGGTGTCCGACGACCCGAGGGTGATCGAACCCGACGAGATCAGGGGGCGCAGCTTTCCCCTCTCGCTGCGCGGATTCGACCCCGAGGACATCCGCACGTTCCTGTTGAAGGTGGCCGACGCTCTCGAGGCGCTGGAGTCCGGCTCCGGCAAACTCGAGGACTTCCCGATGCCGTTCGACGAGATGCGCGATTTCGAGTTCGAGACCACGTGGAAGGGCGCCGACCGAGAAGAGGTCCACCAGTTCCTCGGCGAGATCGCGGACTACGCCGAATTCCGCAGCAAGCGCCAGACGCGCACGAGCCTGCTCAACGGCGGCAGGCCCCGGCTCACCGCCGTCTCCTCCGAGCCGCCGGCCACTCCATCGCAGCCAGCGGAGCACACCGAACCCGACCCGGCCCACGCGGCGCCGAGAGTCAGCCACGACGAAACCCCGCGGCACGACGACCGACCCGCGCAGCCAACCCGTCTCACCTCCGTGACCACACCCCCCACGGAGGAAGCGGTGCCGGCTCCAGCCCCGGTCGACGAGGTGCCCCAAGCTGCTCCGACCAGTCCCGAGCCCACCACCGCGCCGGTCGTCAGGGAACAGGTCGCAGACGCCCCCGCCCCAGAGCCACCCGCGCCGGCCCCCGTCACAGCGGCACCGGTCGCCGCGCACCGCGAACCTGATCCGCGTCTGGACATGTCATCGGTCTTCGACTCGGAGATCGGCGCGATCCTCGAACACGCCAGGGCTGCCGCGGCGAAGATCACCGAGGACGCCGAACGACGGGCGGAGGACTACTTCGAGGCCGCCAAGGCGGAAGCATCGAGCCGCATCGAAGAGGAGCTCGGTGAGGCCCGCTCCGACCTCGCACGGGTCCGGCGCGACGCGGAGGAGATCCGCTCGGATGCCGAGACCGCGCGCCACTCGAGCGACGAGTACTCACAGCGGGTGCGCAGCGAGGCCGACGACTACGCGGGAAGGCTCCACCTCGAGACCGACGAGTACGCGGAGCGCGTCCGCGCCGAAGCCCACACGGCAGCCGAAGGACTACGTGCCGAGTCGACCGCGTACGCCGAGGAGACCCGACGCGGGGCCGACCAGTACGCCGCCGAAACCACCGCTGAGGCGGACCGGCTGCGCTCCGAAGCCGAAGCCGAGGTCCGGCAACGGGTGGAGGCCGCCCTGTCCGACGCACGGGAGCGCCTCGAGACACTGACCCTTGCCGAGGCCGAGGTGAGGGCCCGGCTGGGAGCCGTGGCAGAGGCCGCTCACACGCTGCTCGCAGAGCCGCAGACGGACCTCGACGCGATCATGGCGGCCGCCTCCGAGGGCGACCGCGGGGAGCGTAGCGAGATGTCACTCGACGGCGACGTGTCAGTGGACGAGGAGACACACGCCGCCTGATTCCTCGGCTGTACGCGCCGCTCAAATGCCAGAGGCGTGGCGCTCGAGGAAGGCGTAGACCTCGCTCATCTCCACGCCGGGGAACGGCGAGAAGTCGCCGTCGGATGTGGCGGCGTCCAGCACGAACTCGCGATCCCGCGCCGACGGCCACGTCCGCCCCGCCCAGCGTGCCTCCAGTTGGCTCGACGAGAGGCCCCCCTCCCCGGTCGACTGGCCCGAGACCAGCCGGCGGGTCGTGTCACTGCCCCGGAAACAGCGCGCATGGGCGTCGTCGGTACCCATCGTCACCGCGTTGTGCGGGGAGCGGTCGGCCTCGACGTGGGTCACGCACCAGAAGGTGCCCGCCACCGTGTCGGTGTACTGGTAGTGCAGGGCGAAGGTGTCCTCGCTGCGAAAGACCTGACGCGGTCCCCATGTGGCGGGCACCTGCTGGCCGTCCGGTGAGCCCTCGACGTCGGTCGGGAAGGGCACGCCGTCGTTCTCGTAGGCCTTGGTGACCACGCCCGCCTCGTCGGTGCGCAGGAAGTGCACGGGGATGTCGAGGTGCCGGGTCAAGAGGTTGCACAGCCGGTGTGTCGCCATCTCGTAGGAGACGTAGAAGACCTCCTTGAGGTCCTCCGCGGACAGGTCGCCCGCCTCGGCGGCCTCGCGCAGGAACGGCACGGCGGCGGACTCGGGTGCGAGCACGGCGCCGGCGAAGTAGTTGGACTCGACCCGCTGACGCAGGTACTCGTCGACATCGCCCGGGTCGCGGTGCGAGAGGGCGAAGTGGCCGAGGGTCGACAACACGACGGACCGCGCTGCCCTTGTCGGCATCTCGTTGCGCTGGGGGATGTAGATCGCCCGGCTCGCCAGGTCGGTGACGGATCGTGCCGACTTGGGCATGTCCTGGACGCGGTTGATGGTGAAGCCGTAGTGCGCCGCCACGTCGAGCAGGGTCCGCTCGGAGATGGGCCCCACTCCCCCGTAGCCGCCCGCGGCCAGAGCCTCGGCTGCGGCCGCCTCGATCTCGGCGAAGTAGTTGCTGCGGTCCCTCATCTCCGCGCGCAGGCGTGCGTTGGCCTGTCGGACGGGGTCGACGGCCGCCCCGTCCGCTCCCCTGTCGGTGTTCCGCCAGGCGTCGTAGACGGTGACGAGGTGCTCGAGGACGTCGTCGGGGACGCGCGCACCGGGCTTCAGTTCCGGCAGCGACAGCGACACGTAGCTGGGATCGGCCTGCATGGCCTCCACGCGCATCTCGAGCTCGGCCCGGCGACTCGGCGGTGTCGGATCCAACAGGTCCGACGCAGTGACACCAAGGGCCGCCGCGATATCCGACACGAGAGCCAGACGCGGCTCGCTGTGTCCGTTCTCGACCTGGGACAGGTACGGCGCCGAGACACCCACCTGTTCGCCGACCTGACCGAGCGTGAGCCCGGCCCGCTTGCGGAAATGACGGGCGCGATGACCCAGGACGGTGAGATCGAGTCTTCCCGTGTCGGTCATGGTCATCTCTCCGGTGTCAGGTGCTCTTTGCCGAGTGTGTGCGCTGCCCGACGACCACCGACCCATCCAGGCGGAGTTAACTCTAATGATTCTTTTACCAATCTGAAAGTTACGTGGTCGTTATGTCGTGAAACATTTGCGTCTCTGTAGACGCGGCCCGATACTCGCTACGTCGCATCAGCCGGACCTCAACGGTGAGGTCCGGGAAGGAGAACCCCATGAGCACAGCAAGCTTCGAACACCAGGTCGAGGAACTCGAGCGTCAGTGGGCCACCGACCCCCGCTGGGCCGGTATCCAGCGTGACTACTCGGCCGCCGACGTCGTGGCGCTGCGGGGCTCCATCGTCGAGGAGTGCACCCTCGCCCGGGCCGGAGCCGAGCGACTCTGGGAACTCCTCGGCAGCCGTGACTACGTCCACGCGCTCGGCGCCCTGACCGGCGGCCAGGCCGTGCAGATGGTCAAGGGCGGCCTCGAGGCCATCTACCTGTCGGGCTGGCAGGTCGCCGGTGACGCCAACCTCGCCGGACACGTCTACCCCGACCAGAGCCTCTACCCCGTCAACTCGGTCCCGACGGTGGTGCGTCGCATCAACAACGCGCTGCGGCGCGCCGACCAGATCGAGTGGGCCGAATCGGGCGGAACTCCACCCCGCCACTGGATGGCTCCCATCGTGGCTGACGCCGAGGCCGGCTTCGGCGGCCCGCTCAACGCCTTCGAGTTGATGAAGTCGATGATCGAAGCGGGTGCGGCCGGAGTCCACTTCGAGGACCAGTTGAGCTCCGAGAAGAAGTGTGGGCACATGGGCGGCAAGGTCCTGGTGCCGACCCAGCAACACATCCGCACCCTGGTCTCGGCCCGCCTCGCCGCCGACGTCCTCGGCGTCCCGACGGTGCTCATCGCCCGCACCGACTCACTCGGCGCGAACCTGATCACCAGCGACGTCGACGAGCGTGACCGCCGCCACATCGAAGGCGAGCGCACCGCCGAAGGCTTCCACAACACCCGCCCCGGCATGGACGCCGCCGTCTCACGGGCCCTGGCCTACGCCCCCTACTGCGACCTGATCTGGTGCGAGACGTCGCTCCCGGACCTCGACGAGGCCCGGGAGTTCGCCGAGCGCGTCCACGAGCAGTACCCGTCGAAGATGCTCTCGTACAACTGCTCGCCGTCGTTCAACTGGAAGAAGCACCTCGACGACGCAACCATCGCCACCTTCCAGAAGGAACTCGGGGCGATGGGTTACCGCTTCCAGTTCATCACCCTCGCCGGGTGGCACGCGCTCAACGCCTCCGCGTTCGACCTCGCCCGCGGCTACACCGCCTCGGACATGTCGGCCTACGTCTCCCTCCAGGAGCGCGAGTTCCAGATGGAGGACGACGGCTACACGGCGACGCGCCACCAGCGTGAGGTCGGCGCCGGCTACTTCGACAGGATCTCGACGGTCGTGTCCGGTGGAGCTTCGTCGACGCTCGCGATGACCGGATCCACCGAAGAGGAGCAGTTCTGATCTCGACCTGAGATCGACAGCCCGCGGAGGGGCGGAACCGGCCCGGGATGACACGATGGTCACCATGACCACAGTGATCGTCCCGGGCCGCTTCTGTGGTCCGCCCGACAGCGCCAACGGCGGCATCACCGCCGGACTGCTCGCGACGCACCTGCCATTCGACGCGGTGGAGGTGACACTGCGTCAGCCTCCACCGCTGGACGCTCCCATGGATGTGCGTCTGACCTGCGAGGCGGCCGACCTCGTCAGCGACGGCGCCGTCATCGCATCCGCGCGTGCTGCGGTCCTTGCCGTGGAGGTCCCGGCTCCGGTGCCCTACGACGCCGCGGTCGACGCCGCCGCCGCCTCGCCGTGGCTCCACGACCATCCCTATCCGACCTGCTTCGTGTGCGGGCCTGCGCGTGAGCCCGGGGACGGCCTGAGGATCATGCCGGGCCCCGTCGGTGACACCGGACTGCACGCGGCCACCTGGACCCCCGACACCGACCACGGCGACGACGACGGACTCGTCCGGCCCGAACTGATCTGGGCCGCGCTCGACTGTCCCACCGGCTTCGCCGCGATGGCCGACGGCGCTATCAGCATCCTCGGCCGGATGACGGCCGGGATCACCCGTCGCCCGCCCGTCGGGGCACCCCTCGTCGTCGTCTCGTGGCTGATCGACATCGACGGCCGCAAGCAGCACGCCGCATCGGCGCTCTACGACCCCGATGGTGCTGTCGTGGGTAGCGCACGTGCGACGTGGATCGAACTGCGATGACCGCAACCGCCGCCGACCTCGGGGCGATCCTGTCGCCCATCACGATCCGTACGACGACGTTGCGCAACCGGATCGTGCGGACCGCCCACGGCACGAACATGGGCGACGGCGGGATCGACGACACGCTCATCGCGTACCACCGGGCCCGCGCCGACGGCGGGGTGGGCCTGTCCATCCTCGAGGCGGCGTCGATCCACCCGAGCTCGGGCGGCACGCTGCTGCTGCACGAGGAATCGATCGTCGACGGGTACCGCCGGATGATGGACGCCGTCGCCCCCGACGGGATGCGCGTCTTCCAACAACTCGGACATCTCGGGGCCGACGGCAGGCCCGAGGACGGCTCGCCGCCGTGGTCGGCTTCGGCCATCCCCAGCCCCTCCTGGAGGGGTGTGCAGGCAGAGGCGATGACGGCAGACCAGATCGCCGAGATCGTCGCGGCGTTCGCGCGGGCCGCCCGATGGTGCGCCGAGGGCGGCCTCCACGGCGTGGAGGTCCACTGCGCGCACAGCTACCTGCTCCAACAGTTCCTGTCGGCGAAGACCAATCTGCGCGACGACGACTGGGGTGGCGGACTCGAGGGCCGCGCACGGTTCGCCCGCGACGCCATCGACGCCGTCCGCGCCGCGGTTCCCGACGACTTCGTCGTGGGAATCCGGGTCGGAGCCGAGGGCGACGACGGCATGGACGCAGGCGACGCCGCCGCGGCGGCCGAGCACCTCGTGCAGCGCTGTGCCGTGGACTACGTGTCGGTCACCCTGGGCGGAGCGCGGGTGCCGCACCTGATCTTCGGCGGCATGCACGAGCCGTCCGGCTACGAGTTGGCCACCAGCTCACCGGTGACGGCCCGGCTCTCGGTGCCGACGCTCGTCACCGGACGGTTCCGGACGCTCGCCGAGGCAGCGGCCGTCGTGGAGTCCGGCATCGCCGACATGGTCGGCATGACCCGGGCCCACATCGCCGATCCGGACGTGATCGCCAAGACCCTCGCCGGCCATCCCGAGCGTGCCCGGCCGTGCATCGCCTGCAACCAGGGATGCGTCGGCGGCCTCGCCCGGGGCCGCATGGCCTGTGCGGTGAACCCGCTGGCCGGCTTCGAGTCTGCGCGTACACCGTCCCCCGCCGGTTCACGCAGACGGATCGTGGTCGTCGGCGCGGGCCCGGCCGGCCTGGAATCGGCCCGTGTGGCCGCAGAGCGGGGGCATACGGTGACCGTGGTCGAACGCTCGGGCGTCCTCGGCGGGGCGTTGCGCTCCGCCGCTCGACTGCCGACGCGCTCGCTCGTCGCCGACATCGCCGACTGGCAGGTGCGGGAACTGTCGCACCTCGGGGTGAGTGTCGAGACCGGCGTGAACTTCGACGCCTCGGTCGCCGCGGCGATGGGCCTCGACGAGATCGTGTGGGCCGTCGGCGCGACCCCGACCCTGGGAAGCCTCGCCGACATCGAGATCGGAGCCCCGGTGATGACGTCGGCCGAACTGCTCGCGGCGGTACCCACCGGCCCGGGTCGGATCGTCGTCGTCGACGAAGACGGGGGCTATGAGGCGCTCGGCGTGGCCGAGATGCTCCTCGACGCCGGGTTCGCCGTGACCGTCGTGTCCCCCGACCGGGTTCTCGCCCGCAGGATCCGCCTCGACGTGGTGTTCAAGCCGACGATGGACCGTCTGCGCGATCGCCGGTTCGAGGCGCTGGCGGGACGGTCGGTGATGGGCGGCGGTAACGCCGTGGTCGTCGTGGCCGATGCCGACGGGGAGGAGGCGTCGATCCCCACGGACCTCGTCGTGGTGGTGGCGAAGGAACCGACCGCCGCGCCCGATGGCTTGACTGTGCGGGTGGTCGGCGACGCCGCGGAACCCGACACGATCATGGGGGCGATCCACTCGGGCTTCGCCGTCGGAAGCGAGGTCTGAACCCCGCCCCGGGGGCTCAGGGACAGTAGAAGGCGAAGCTTCCCTGTGCCGTCTCGATGTCGCCGGAGTTGAATCTGCGGAAGAAGATCCCCTCACCCTCGGTGAAGGATCCGTCGTTGGTGAACGACGTGACCGAACTCTCCTCCGGGGTGAGATCCCGGTAGGCGGTCCCGACCTGCTCGTTCGCCCCCAGCTCGGCGATCCACTCCTGGTCGCCGATCTCGATGGAGACCTCAGGCGGATCGAACCGGTCATCGTCGAAGGTCTCCCAGTTCTCGGGCGGGATGAAGGCGTCGACACGCGACTCGGAGCCGTCCGCGGCGCCACCCGCAGCCTGCACGGCCCCGAATATCTGCTGACAGGCCGCGTCGAGGACGAAGTCGTAGCGGGTGCCGGCCAACTCGACGAACCCCTGCCCCGCGGGATTACCGATGATGTCGGTCGCCCCGTCAGGAACCAGGTCGAGCGACCTCACACCATCGCCGTCTCCACCCCCGTCATCAGAAGCCGCGGCATCGTCACCCGAAGGTGCCCCGTCATCGGACGCAGGGGCACCGTCATCGGAACCAGCTCCGTCGTCAGAGGCCGCGGATGTTTCGTCGTCGCCTCCACCGCAGGCAGCCGCGATCATCGCCACTACGACGAGGACGATGAACAACCGGCGCGCTGAGAAATCCTTCACGACGACACCCCCTGTGATCGACCTGTTCGTTGATAGCAGGTCCCGGGCGGCGTCGCGGCGCGACCTATTCGAAGTTGCCGCCTGCGAACCAGTTGGCGAACAGGGGCTTCATCGCTGTGTCGAGCAGCTCGACGCGGTCGCCCGCCGGACTCTGGACGAACACGAATCCGGCGATCTGCCCGTCCTCGCCGGCACCCCCGTGGAGGGTCTTCCACCCCGCGTCGGCGAGACGCTGGTGGTCACCGTGGAGATCGTCGCTCCAGCATCCGATGTGGTTGAGGCCCCCGTACATGGAGGCGTCCCACGGAGAGTCGTCGGGACCGTCGGCCACCTCGAACTGGACCGGGCCTTCGACGGTGTAGTTGAACCGCACGCTCGTCTGTACGACCTCGCCGTCGATGAGGATCGACAGGTCCAGGGCCTGCAGCGTGTGCCACGTCGCCCCGGTGGCCGCCGTGTAGTCGGCCATGGCCTTCTCGGCGTCGGGGACGATCACCCCGACATGGAACGGATTCGTCAACTCGAACATCTGCTACTCCCCCAGTATCCGGCGGGTCTCCGCCAGGACATCGACGTGTTCGGACCACTCCTCGCGGGTTGCTGCGATCGGGACGAGGGCGACGTGTTCGAGACCGTGCTCGACGTAGTCGCCGACCCGCGCGGCGATCTCGGCTGCGTCGCCGCTGATCATCGCCCGGTCGCCGTAGCCGTCGCCGACCTCGCTCCAGCGACTCCCCTCCCCGACCGGGTCTCCGATGCGGACCTCCATGTGGATCGAGATGGTGACATCGGCCGGATCACGTCCGGCCTCGTCCATGAATCCGCGCAGGCGCCCGAGGCGTTCGGCGAAGACGTCGGGCGGGGCCAGGGTGCCCATCCAGCCGTCGCCGATCGTGGCGGCACGGCGAAGGGCACCGTTGGAGGTACCGCCGATCCAGATGGGCGCAGGGCCCGCCGGGGCGGGCTTGATCTTGACGTCGTGGAACGAGAAATGCCCGGACTCGTATGTCGGCTGGCCGGACCACGCCGCGCGCCATCCGCCGATGTAGTCGTCGAGCCGGCCGGCCCGGTCCACCATCGGAATGCCACAGGCGGCGAATTCCTGTTCCAGCCAGCCCGCACCGACACCGAGGATGGTCCGACCGCCCGAGAGCCAGTCCAGGGTCGCCCACTGCTTCGCGAAGTGAGTCGGGTTGCGGTAGGCGGGAACCAGCACGCTCACGCCCAGTCCGACCCGATTCGTGTGCGCCGCCACTGCGCTGAGGACCGGGACCGGCTCGGGGAAGAAGCCGGGCATGCCCTCGAGCTCCAGCGGAACCGCGACGTGATCGGCGGTCCAGACGTCGTCGAAGCCCGCCTCTTCCGCACGGCGCCCCACGTCCACGATGTGGTCGAGGCTCGCGGAGCGACCCAGCTGAGGGAGGTGGATGCCGACCCGCACGGCTCAGTACCGGAAGCGTGGCGCGGGAGGATGGATCGAGTACTCGACGACCCCGTAGCCGCGTTCCCCCGTCTCGAGGACCTCGAAGTCATAGAAGGGCTCGTGGCAGTCCAGGCGGACCTCTGCGTCGTTCTCGTCACGCATCAGCCCGTTGCGGGTGTGGCCGTGCTTGCGGCCGGTGAGAACCGTCAACGTCTCGCCGGTGTCGAGTTCGAAGGTCATCGCGAACGACATGGCGGTGCGTTCGTCGTCCTCGAGATGGGGCCGACACGTCGCGTCGACGATCGCCCGCGTTCCGTTCTCGTCGCCGATCCAGCCGCCGGTGTGGGCCCGACCCTCGGGAATCGGCTGCGACGGTGACATCCAACCGAACGAGTTCAGGTGACGGTCCGGGAGCTGCACGGAAGGCCAGAAGTGCCCCCAGGACTGCTCCTCGGTCTTGCGGTAACGGGGCTCCCACGGGCTCGGGTGGGTGAAGCGGTGCGTCCAGGAGTGGTCACGGTGCGCCCAGCACGAGATGGACCGCTCCTCACCCTCGCGGGGGCCGCCGTGGGTCACGAAGGTCCCCGAGCAGTCGAGCGCCTGCTCGTAGTGCCCGCCGTAGGTCTCGTAGGTGGCCAGCGGGTTCCCGCCGTGACAGTCCTCGTAGTCGAAGGTGCCGAACCGCACCGAGTAGTCGAGGTCGAAGGAGAACTTCGGCCCGTCGAGCGTCCAGCGGTACCGCTCGAACGGTTCGACCACCGAGAACCCGAGGCGACCGTCGCCGAGGGTCTCGAACTGGCGGTCACCGGTGAGGGGCTGGCGGCTCGCCCACTGCTGGTGGACGCCGTCGATCACGTAGAAGGCGCTGGCCCGCAGGTAACCCTCGGAACGGCTCGCGTGGATGTGGTTGATACCGAAGACGCCGGCCTCACGATCGACCACCGAGAACCAGAAGTTGTCGGACCACAGTCCCTCCGCTCCGGCGGGCGGATCGTGCAGGAACTCGTCGTCGGTCGTCAGGCTCATCGCCACTCCATTTTCGGGAATCGGGTCGGGCGGGAGGCGAAACGGGCACCCAGCGCCCGCACTGGCCCGACCAGTTCGGGCCCGGCGGTGGCCGCCGCCCGACACAGGTCGGCGAACACCGTCCCCCACACGTTTTCAGGGTCCGACAGTACCGCTGACGAATCTATGTGTACGAATTCACCCAGTGCGTTCAGCGAGCGGCCGAGGTCGTCGTGATCGTGCCCGAACCAGTCAGCCAGGTGCGCTTTGAGACGCTCGTCGCTGACACGACCCGCGACGGCATCGTCCACGGGGTAGCCGCCGCGGGCCAGTGAACGTTCGACGATCGCCGGGTCCAGCGGCGGCAGGTCCGGGGCTTCCGGCCCGGTGGGGTCACCGGCGATCCACTCGACCAGGTCCCACATCCCCACCTCACCGGACTCACCCACTGCAACCAGGCGGTCGTCGTCGGCCCGGCCGTCCACGAACGCACGCAGACCCTGGGAACCCGACAGGTGCGACCGCACCCGTTCGAAGCGCAGTGCGTAGGCGAGTCGCTCCTCGTCGAGGTGCGTGCCCGACGCGGCCAGGTACCGGTCGAGAAGGTCGCCTTCGAGTGCCGCCCACCCCGCGAGGTGCCAGGTGAACGCGACGTCCGCCAACGGGTCACCGGCGCGGGCGCGTTCCCAGTCCAGGACGCCGCCGATCTCGCCGGGCGCGGTCCACAAGATGTTGGCCGGGCGGTAGTCCCCGTGGCAGACGACTCCGGGCTCCGCTGAATCCGGCAGTCGGGCCCACAGCCAGCGCAGGGCGATGATCCAGCCGGGGTGGGCCCACGTGTCGGCGAAGGCGTCGGTGACCCGGGCCAGCTCCCGCCGGTAGGTCTCCCCCACCGTCGGGACGACTCCGGCGGCGCCGGGCCGGGCAGTCAGGGCCGTAGGGTCGCCGTCACGGTGGATCGCCGCGAGCGCGTCCGCGAACGCGTGGCGGTAGCTCTCGGGGTTCTCGGGGCGCCGCACGACCGACCCCGGGCACAGCGAGTAGACCCCGAATGGTCGACCGATGGGGTTGTCCGCTGACCCCTCGACGGCGAGCACCGCCGGTGCCGGCACCACCCCTTCGACAGCGCGGAGGATGCGGGCCTCAGAGGCCGGGTCGTAAGGCTCGACGGTCCCACCCTCCGGGGCGACGCGCACGATCACGGACCGTTCGACCGTGTCGACGCGCAAGGTGACCCAGGAGTAGCCGCCGCTGAGGCGTTCGACCTCGACGGCTCCGGCCGACGCCACCCCTGCGCCATCCAGCGCCGCGGCGACAGCGGACGGCGAGATGTCGGGAGGCGTCCTCACGTTGCGGGACCGTAGTCCGTGGTTCCCCTACGCTCCTGCTCCATGACCGCCTACCCGCATCTGTTCACGCCGATCACGCTGGGATCCGTGGAACTGCGCAACCGCGTGACCCTGTCGGCGATGACCACCGGGTTCGGGTTCGTCGACGGTGCGCCCACCGACGACACGCTGGCCTACTACAACCGGCGGGCGACCGGTCTGGGGCTCGCCACCGTGGGCTTCTCGGCTGTGCGACCCGAGGGTCGGGTCGAGAACCAGATCGCCTGGATGTGGCCCGAAGACGCCGCGTCCTCGCTCGAACCGCTCGCGGACGCCATCCACCGGGCGGGAGCCGCCGCGGGGATCCAACTCGGCCACGGCGGCCGCCAGGTCTCACCGAAGGTCACCGGCACGGACCCGGTCGCGCCCTCGGCGGTCCTACCCGAGGTCCACGTGACGATCCGGCCCCACGAGTTGTCCACGACGGAGGTCGAGGACGTGATCGGGTCCTTCGCCACCGCCGCGCGGCGCGCCGTGGACGCCGGTTTCGACGTGATCGAGTTGCACGGCGCCCACGGGTACCTGGTCCAGCAGTTCCTGTCGGCGGACGCGAACCGCCGCGAGGACCGCTTCGGGGGCGAGACCACGATCGAACGGGCGACGTTCGCTGTCGAGGTGATCCGCGCCATTCGCGCGGCGGCCGGCGCCGCGGCCCTCGTGGTCCGCATGAACGGATCGGACATCGCACCGGGTGGGATGACCGTCGACGACGCGACGGCCATCGCTCCCGTCCTGGTGGATGCGGGCGCCGATGCGCTGCTGGTCTCGGCGGGTGTGTACGGATCCGTGCCGTGGACGATCCCCCTCCTCGACGACGCCGACGGTTGCTTTCTCGACCTGGCAGCGGCCGTGCGGTCCACCGTCGACGTACCCGTGATCGGCGTCGGCCGGATCGCCACCCCGGCCGAGGCGGAGGACGCGATCTCCTCCGGGCGCTGCGACGCTGTGGCGCTCGGACGCGCCCTCCTCGCCGACCCCGACTGGGCCCCCAAGGCACTCGCCGACCGGGCCGAGCGGATCCGGCCCTGTCTCGCCACGGTGCAGGGATGCGCAGGGCAACTCCAACACGGCGGGCAGATCTCGTGCTCGGTGAACCCCGACGTGGGTCGCGAGACGCTCGCGGCTGCGGCGCCGCCAGCCGGGGCCGGGGCCGACGCGTCGCCGGCGCGGATCCTGGTCATCGGCGGTGGTCCCGCCGGGATGGAAGCCGCGCGGCGGGCCGCTGAACACGGCCACACGGTGCGACTCCTCGAACGCGACAACACCATGGGCGGCGCGATGCGTCTCGCCGCCCGCACTCCGGCGCTCGCCCACTTCGCGCGACTCACAGCGTGGTTCACCGCCGAACTGGAGCGACTCGGGGTGGAGGTCATGACCGGCGTCGAGGCCCCCACCGGCGCCGGCACAGAAGGGAGCCCCGTGGCCGGAGCGTGGGACCTCGCGGTGGTGGCCACGGGCGCCGTGACGGTCCCACCCGTTCTCGACGGGTACGAGGAACTCCCCGCATGGACGGCGGAGGGCCTCCTCGCCGGGGAGAGATCGTCGCTCGACACGGAACTCCCGGACGGGCCCGTCGTCGTCCTCGGCACCGACCAGTACGGACTCGCGGTGGCCGAGATGTTGCACCGTCAGGGGCGGGCGGTCACCGCGATCTCTTCGGTGAAGCCGGGCCGGGACCTGTCCGGGGTCGCCCGGCGCGCCTACCTGAGCCGACTCGCGGGAGCCGACGTTGCCGTGGGCGAACCCCTGGCGCTGTCGGCAGGCGGCGTCACGTGGCGCGACCACGAAGGCACCGAGAAGACCGCTCCCGCCGTCGCGGTCGTCGTGGCCGAGCCGCGCCGAGGGGTGTCCGTGGGCCTTCCCGGAATCGCCACCGTCGAGACGGTCGGCGACGCGAAGGATCCGCGCACGATCGGCGACGCGATCACCGAGGCACGCGACCTGGTGGACGCGTTCACACGGGCACGGGGGCAGCGCTGAATGGAACGGATCCATCCCGACTTCACCGGCGACGAACGGACGCTGCTCACCCAGTTCCTCGACTACCACCGTGCGACGCTGCTGATGAAGACCGACGGCCTCGACGAGAGCCAGGTCCGACGGACCGTGGCCGGTTCGGACATGTCGCTGCTCGGACTCGTCCGGCACATGGCCGAGGTCGAGCGGTTCTGGTTCCGGATCTGCTTCGTCGGCGAGGACATCGGCGCCCGGTGGGTGAACGACGCAGGCCGTGACGCGGCCTTCCACCCGAGCGGAACCGACACCCTCTCGGAGGCGACGGCGGCCTACCTCGAGGAGATCGAGCGGGCCGACGAGATCGTCGCGACCGCCTCGCTCGATGGCCGAGTCGTCCACCACCCCCGCGGCCACCAGATCGACATGCGCTGGATCCTGATCCACATGGTCACCGAGACGGCCCGTCACAACGGCCACGCCGACCTGATCCGCCAGTCGGTCGACGGCGTCACCGGCCGCTGAGGCGGCGCTGGCTCAGGCCCGGGAGACCTCTGCGAGGTAGAGGATCTCACCGGTGGGGCTGGGCGATCCGCCCGCAGGCTCGATCGTGATCCCCCACGCCTCGGAGTCGTCGAAGGCCACCTCCAGCAGGGCCGTGACCGAACCGCCCTCGTCCGGCACGAAGAGCCCGGCGGGACGGGCCTCGTCGCCGCGCAGCGACCACAGTTCGTAGGTCTCGCCGGACCCCGGAGCGGCGAGACCGGCGCCGACGACCACCGCTGCGTCACGCTCGGGCGACCAGACGACACGCACGGTGCCGTCGCCGACGGCACCGTCGAGAACCGTGGTGACCGCATCGGGCGCGGTCAGCACCGAGGCCAACTCGACGGCGTCGTCGCGCTCGCCCCCGGCGTCGAGGCCGAACAGGACGGCTCCGACGACCACGACGACCGCGATCACCGAGGCCGCGACGGCCAGCAGTGTGCGCCCGCGCCTGACCCGGGCGAGCGGCACGACCACGGGGGCGTCCTGGCGGGTCCGGGCGACCTCGGCCATGACCCGGGCCTTGAGGTCCGGCGGCGGGGCGTCGGCCACGGCGCCGGCGAGCGCCGCCGCGGTGGCACGGAACCCGGCCACCTCATCGACGCACAGCTCACAGTCGGTGTAGTGCGCCTCGTAACGGCGCCTCTCGTCGGGATCGAGGGCATCGAGCGCGTAGGCCCCGGCGAGGAGGTGGATGTCGTCGGTCATGATTCCACTCCCATGGTGTCGCGTAGACGTATCAGACCGTCGCGTATCCGTGTCTTCACGGTCCCCTCGGCGACGCCGAGAAGCACAGCCACCTCGCGGTAGGTGTGACCCCCGAAGTAGGCGAGTTCGACGGCCTCGCGTTGCAGGTCGGTCAGTTCGTCGAGACTGCGCCTGACCCGCTCTCGTTCGAAACGATCCTCGACGTCGGTGGCCACGGTGTCCTCGACAGTCGGTTCGAGGCGGCTCACGCGGTCGTTGCGGTCGCGGTGGGCCTGCTCGGAGCGGACCCTGTCGACCGCGCGGCGGTGCGCGAGCGTCGCCGTCCAGGCTCTCACCGAACCACGCCCGGCGTCGTAGCGCGCGGCGATGCGCCAGAGTTCGACGAAGACTTCCTGGGTGACCTCCTCGGCCCGGGAGGGGTCACGCAGAACCTTGAGGACGACGCCGTGGACGAGCGGAGCGAGTTCGTCGTACAGCAGGGCGAACGCGGCCTCATCGCCGCGCGCCGCCCTGACCATGAGTTCGTCCGCCGACGATGCCTCTTGCGCCGTGTCGGGCACGGCGCGCAGGCGACGGAAGGGGTTCACACCGTCCATGGTGGCCGCGGCGGTGGCAGGTCCCACCCCGTCGGGGGCCGATTCGGACGTCATGGGCGTTCCGTTGTCCATCACCGGAGGTTCGACACCGTCGCCGGGCCGGATTGGTCCGGCGCGCACCCGTGACCAGAATCCGTGAACCGACGGAGCCGCTCGGCCCGATAGGTCAGGTGAAGGAGGCAACCATGACCCTCGCCTGGCCGACCTCGCCGCCGCCCCGACCACCGCCGCCCGGACCTGCAGCGCAGCCCCCGCCGCCCGCTGCGCCGGCGGAACGGTCCCGCTCACTGTCGAGGCGCATCCTCGGCTGGATCCACGTGGCTGCGCTCATCGCCGCCATCGCGACCGGGGTCGCTCTCGGCTACGAGGGGGCCGGGATCATCGCGGCTCTCTTCGTCCTCGTCGTGCCCTTCGAAAAGCTCTTCCGACGGCACCGTCAGCGCATCCGCCGGCCCGGGCTGCGCACGGATCTCACCTATGCCCTCGTGTCGCCGCTCAACAACCTCATCGGTCTCGTCGCCGGTGTCGTCATCGCGGTGCTGTGCTTCCCGCTCTGGCTGCCTGCGTTCACCCTGCGACCACTCGTCATGGCCCAACCCGGCTGGTTGATCGCGATCGAAGGCGTTCTGCTCCTCGACGTCCTGATCTACTGGACCCACCGCCTGTCCCACGAGGTCCCTCTGTTCTGGCGCTTCCACTCGATCCACCATTCGAGCGCCCGGATGGACTGGATCTCGGGTATCCGGGTCCACCCCTTCGACGGTGTGCTCATCGCCGTACCCGTCGTCTTCGCTCTCGTGGCGGGGTTCCAACTCGAGGTCGTCGGCGGATTCGCGGTGGTGCAGTTCCTGATCGGCCTGTTCGCCCATGCGAACGTGCGGTGGCGCCTTCGGCCGCTCCACAGAATCGTCATGACGCCGGAGTTCCACCACTGGCACCACGGCAACCACCCGGAGTCGATCCACACCAACTACTCGGTCTTCCTGCCCGTGTGGGACATCATCTTCGGCACCTACTTCATGCCGGCGGACCGCCGCCCGCAGCGCTACGGGGTGGACGAGGCGGTGCCGGCGGGCGTCGTGAGCCAGATGCTGTACCCGTTGCGCCGACGGTCCACCGGGACGGCGCGGCCCTCGACTCCCGCACCCGATCCGGGCGCATCACCGTGTGCGGTCCGGGCCGATTCCTAGCATGGCGGTGGTGACCGACGCCGGGGAGCACGCGGACACCTCGGACCGTGCGCTGATCGCGCGCATCGGTGACGGGGACCGGGCGGCCCTCGCAGCGCTCTACGAGCGCCACGCGGGTTGGCTCATGGCCCGGCTCGCGCGCCGCTGCGGAGATGCGGACTACATCGACAGCGCGATCCAGGACGCCTTCCTCGCGGTGTGGCGCCAGGCCGGCGATTACGAACCGACCGGCGATGTCGCCGCCTGGATCTGGACGATCGCGCTGCGCCGTCTCATCGACCAGATGCGTCGACTCCGCCCACCTGAACCGGTGGAGGAGATCTCACGACTCGCACGGGTGGTGACCGAGGAGGTGCCCATCGCCCTCGCCGACACCGACCTGGGTCAGGCCTTCGCCCGGCTCGAACCGGACCTGCAGGCCGTGCTGGCCGCAACCGCACTGGACGGGCTGACGAACCGCGAGGCGGCCGTACTGCTCGACATCCCCACCGGCACGGTCAAGTCCCGCCTGGCGCGTGCCCGTCGCATCCTCGAGGAGGAACTCCGATGAGTCCCACATCCCGATCGACCGCGCTCGAGACAGCGCTGCAGGCGGCGGCGACAGACCCGGTGCGGCTCGCGGGCCCCCGGGACCAGGCTGCCCCCGACCCGGCCCGGCTCGCTGCGAACCTCGCCGCCGTGCAGGCCGAGGTTGCTGCTTCGAAGCCCCGCTTGGTCGCCCGGATCATGACGCGCCTCGGCGTCGACGACGTGACGGTTTCGCTGGTGACCGCGACCCCGGGTCTGCGCCGATCATGGTTGGTCGCAGTCACGATCGCGCTGGTCTTCGCTCTGCAGGCGGCGTCCGGAAGCGGCGGCGAGGGGGTCGATCGTCTCGTCGTGTTCCTCACGATGGCACCGCTCGTGCCGCTGCTCGGTGTCGCTCTGGCGTTCGGGCGGGGCGTCGATCCGACCCATGACATCGTCGTGGCCGCACCGATGGAGGGCCACCGGGTCTTCCTCGTGCGGACCCTGACGGTGCTGACGTCGAGCACCGCGCTTCTCCTCGTGGCGGCGGTGCTGACCCCCGAACGAGGACCGGCGCGCATCGCCTGGCTTCTCCCGGCTCTCGCGGTGACGGCCGCCACGATGGCGCTGGCCACCCGGATCACGGTCCGGCGGGCGGCTCTCACGGTCGGCGGTCTGTGGTTGGCGGTCATCGTCACCGTGGACCGGACCGCCGACGCGTCGACCGCGTTCGGCCCGGCCACACAGGTCGCCTCGGGCCTCGTCGCCATCGCCGCGACGGTCCTGTTCTTCGCCGGCCGCGGCCGCCTCGGCGACATCGAGCGGGCGCAGTGAGCGCGCCCGTGATCACCGTCGACGGCGTGTCGCACCGCTACGGCACGACCACCGCACTCGACATCGGGCACCTGGTGATCGGGCCGGGCGCGACCGCGATCCTCGGCCCGAACGGCTCGGGGAAGAGCCCGCTGCTGCGCCTCGTCGCCACCGTGGCGACACGCCAGTCCGGCTCGGTGCGCGTCGACGGCCTCGACCCCGACGACCCGGCCACGCGCGTGGCGCTGCGGCGCCGACTCGGCTACCTCGGCCAGGACGACGGCCTTCCGCCCCGGATGCGGGTCGGGGAGTTCTGCGAGTACGTCGGGGCGCTCAAGGAGATCCGGCCTCAGCGCCTCCGCCGGCGCTGGTGTCACTGGGCGCTCACGACGGTCGGACTCGACGATGTGGCCGGCGACCGGATCTCGACCCTGAGCGGCGGAATGCGCCGCCGACTCGCCCTGGCACAGGCCCTCCTCGGCGATCCCGACCTGCTCGTCCTCGACGAGCCCCTGAGCTCGCTCGACGCACACCGCCGCGGTGACGTGGTGACGCTGGTCGCCGACAGGGCCGGCGCCGCAACGCTTCTGATAGCGACCCACGAAGCCGACGAACTCGCCACCGTCTGCGGCAACGTGGTCGTGATGGACCGGGGCCGGGCCATCTTCACGGGCACGCCGCAACGACTCGCCTCGACCGCCGCCGGGCTCGTCTGGGAGACGGACCGGCCACCGCCGGGCATCCCGACGCGCGCCGTCGCCCCGGGGCGGTTCCGCTGCATCGGCGAGCCACCTCGCGGTGCGCCAGCGGTGACACCGAGCGTGGCCGACGGCTACGTCGCGACGCTCGGCCGAGCCGGCTGACCACTTGCCGTGGGCACTCCGGGCGGTCGCGGGACCTCCGCCCCTACAGGGGCGCACTGTGGGTGGTGGACCATCGCGGAGATGGACACCAACCGCCGTGACGAACCTGTCCGACTAGCCACCGACTCCCAGGGCCTCGTCGAGTGTCCCCGCCGCGGAGAGGTCAGCGCCGAGTGGTGTGAGGGATGCCCCCGACGCGTCCACATCGAGGGACCCGCGGCGGCCCCCGACGCGGTCGTCTGTGTCCCGGGCGCCGACGTCGCACCGACGACGTGGGAGCCGATGAGGTTCCCCCCCGACCTCGGCCAGGTCCGCTGACCGCTGCCCGCGCGGCCCGTGACCTACCTACTGTTGGGTCATGAGCCATCACTACGACGCGGCGACGGCACTCGTGGTCGTCGACGTCCAGAACGACTTCGCGGACCCCGGTGGGTCCCTGTATGTGCATGACGGCGAAGCCGTCGTCGCCCCCCTGAACGACGAGATCGACGCCGCCCGCAGCGCCGGCGCCACGGTGGTGCTGACCCAGGACTGGCACCCGATGGAGTCGCCACACTTCACCGACGGGGGCGGAACGTGGCCCCGCCACTGCGTGCGTGGGACCTGGGGTGCAGAACTTCACCACGACCTGAACGCCGATGCGGACCTCCTCCTGCGCAAAGGCACCGGCGGCGAAGACGGCTACTCCGCTTTCACGGTGATCGATCCCCGCACAGCGGCCCGTTCGGCCACCGGCCTCGCTGCGTATCTCGACGCGCGCGGGGTCACATCCGTCGTGATCGGCGGTCTCGCTGCGGACGTGTGCGTGAAGGCCACCGCCACCGACGCCCACGATGCCGGCTTCGTCACCACGGTCCTGTGGTCCATGACCCGGGCGGTGGAGATCGAACCGGGCGACGGCGATCGGGCACGGATGGGACTCGTGGAGGCGGGGGTGACCGTCGCCGGCTGACGCTACACCAGCGCCTTATTCAGATACCGGAATAGTTCCAGGGTCCCGACCACGACGACGAGGGCCCGTCAAGCCGGTACTGTCGAAACAGCGACGGCGAAGGGAACCTCGGTGGACGAGGCCCCACAAGGCGAGCGGACCGGGGACACGAGCCCCTCCGGCCCCGGCGGCACCCGCCAGGGCGGCGGGATCGCGCCTCACCGGGGACTGCCGACCAGCGGCGCGTTCTACGCGAAAGTCCTCCATCACCTGCCGACACCGGTGCTCGTCTTGGACGACACCGGTCACGTGATCTACGGCAACGTCGCAGCGGCGAGGCTCGGCGGTTGGACGATCGCCGAGGGCATCGGCATGCAGACCCTCGACCGCGTGCACCCCGGCGACCAGGCAAGGATCCTCGAGGTCTTCACCAACGTCGCGACCACCGACCGGGGCACCGACTTCGACAGCGAATGGGCCGAGATCGAGTTCCGGATGGTCGGCGCCTCTGGGCGTGTCGTCTCCGTGGAGGTGATCGGCACAGGGGGTCTCGCCGACCCGGACGTCGCGGGGATCGTCTACACCCTGCGTCCCACCAGGGGCGACGAACTCCTCAGGCGCATCCTCGCGTCACTCGCAGGCGGAGCGGGCAGGAGCGGTGTCCTCGCGATGATCATCGAGATGGTCGCGCTGCCACCCCTCGATGTCGGGGCGGTCCTCCTCGAGACCACGCCCAACTCACATCACGTCATGGCGGCCAGCGACGACGCCCTGTTCCGTGTCTTCGCCGCCGACGCAGGCCCCCTGCGGTGGGCGACCGTCGGAACGCGGCCACGAGCCGTGTCGGTCTCCAACATCGGCGACACCATCGGCCGGCGCCTCCTCGAAGCGGACTACTCGGTGTGTTGGGGCGTCGACGTCGAGACGGACGAAAGGGGAGAGTCGCATCATCTGCTCGCGTTCGCCCGGGTACGCCACGCTCCCTCGAACGCACTCGCTCAACGCCTCGAGCGCGCCCGTGAACTGGTCCGGATCACCCTCGACCGTGACCGTCACGATCAGCGCCGGGAGTACGAGGCCACCCACGACAGCCTCACGGACCTGCCGAACAGGCGAGGATTCGAGCGCCGCTACACGACCACGGTCGGCGTCGGCGAGTGGGTCGGGCTGTTGTATCTCGACCTGGACGACTTCAAGCCCGTGAACGATACGCACGGCCACGAGGCGGGTGACACCGTGCTCCGGGTTGTCGCGACGCGCCTGCGCGCCATCCTCCGTCCCGGTGACACCGTCGCCCGTCTCGGCGGCGACGAGTTCGCTCTCGTCCTTCCCGGAGCCACCGACCGCGCATGGCTCGAGACCATCGCCGAGCGCGTGCGTGAAGTCGTGGCCGGGCCCATCGAGGTGGGCACCGGGGCCGTCACGGTGACGGCCAGTGTCGGCGTGGCACTCGCGCCGAGCAGCATCGCACCCGAGGAGTTGTTGTCGCTGGCGGATCGGGCCATGTACGAGGCCAAGCGCAGCAAACCTGGCGGGGAGAAGACCCAGGAG
Organism: Acidimicrobiales bacterium; assembly: GCA_040219085.1. Lineage (NCBI taxonomy): Bacteria > Bacillati > Actinomycetota > Acidimicrobiia > Acidimicrobiales > Acidimicrobiales bacterium. The sequence continues at coordinate 260,617 of JAVJTC010000020.1, read as the reverse complement.
TCCTGAGGCTCAGCCCTGAGATACCACGGGGACCCGCTCTTGCGACGGCTCGACCTCGGGAACTCCCTGCGACGACGGCTCCACCGGAGGCGTTCTCTTCGCCGACGGTCGGGCCGGGATGACCCGGGCCGGTCGTTTCTCGACGACGATGCGAACGATGGTCAGGAAGGCCACGACGTTCACGGAGATGATCGCGCCCCACCGCAACCAGCCGTGGCCGGCGTCGGTGCCGGCGGTGAAGGTGTGCGCGGTCGCCATGGCGAACAGCGGCAACGAGGACACGTGCACCCACCGCCACAGCCTCTTCGGGATCCGGCGGCGGAGCAGAGACGTGATCTCCACGGCGAGCAGGAGCCACATGGCCACCACCCCCCATGCGACCGCCCCGGGCTGCCACTCCGACGAGTAGGGCACCAGGAGGTCGATGACGTCGAAGTGCACATAGCTGTCGGCTACCAGGCCGGCGAGGTGGAACCCGGTCATGACGATGGCGACGAGCCCCAGATACCGATGCATCGACAGGAGCCAGGGCTTTGGGACTCTCCGGCCGGCGATCACCGTGGACAGCGACAGTCCGAGCACCACCGAGACCGTGAGCAGAGCCCACGCGACGATGCCACCGGATCGGGCCACGTACCACCACAGCTGCTCGTTCACGATCCGCCGACCTCCTCGAGATCGCCGACGACTGTTCTCTTTCCGTTCTTCGCGACCAGAATCGCCGTCACGCCACCTTCATGCAGGAGCGACTCTGCGTCGTCTGCGCCCGCGACGAGCGCCGACTTGGCCATGACTTCCGCCCACCATGTGGCCCCGGCGATCACGGTCACCGACGCCAGAGCGGTGTCGGCGGGCTCACCGGTGCGGGGATCGATCAGGTGGTGCCGGTCCGCACCGTCGTGGTGCCAGCGTCGGGTGAGAACACCCGACGTGGCGACGCCTCCACCACCCGGGGGCAGCCCGAGGGTGCACACGGGAGCGACACCCAGGGGATCGTCGACGTGCACGCGCCAACGCTCACCGTCGATCGGTTCGCCGGCGAAGCGGATGTCGCCGCCGAGGTCGAGGTAGCAACCGGCGGCACCGACCTCGAGAAGTTCTTCCGCGACCAGATCGGCGGCCAGTCCCTTGCCGAGACCGCCGGGATCGAACCGGCCGCCTTCGACGGTGACGGTGTCGCCGTCCACCCGGAACGTACCCACCGGACGGGCGGCGCCGGTCCGGGGCTGCGCTGTCCCTTGGGCGGGCACGAGCTCGCGATGGTCGCGGTCATAGCCCGCCGCGATGAGATGGTCGAGCACCATCGGGTCGAAGAGCCCGCCGGTGGAGACACGGGCGAACTCGGCCCGCCGGAAGAGGTCGATCGTGGCGGAACCCACCGTCACCGGCCGACCGGGCCGCTCGTTGATCCGGGAGATCTCGCTGTCAGCGACGAACCGGGACCAGGTCTCCTCGAGCGCCCGGACCCGCGCCTCGGCGCGATCGGTCAGCCCGAGAGGTCCGTCCACCACCACCTGACACCGCGAGCCCATCGCCCGGAACTCGTGCACCCGCACGGTTGTGGCGCTCATCCGCTCGGCTGGGTGGTCGGAGTCGGCACGGGGGTCGGCGGAGGCGTCGGTGCCGGCGTCGGCGCGGCCGTTGGAGCCGGCGTCGGCGCCGGGGTGGGCGGAGGCGTAGGGGCCGCGGTGGGAGCCGGGGTGGGCGCCGCCGTCGGACGCGGCGTGGGCGCCGCCGTCGGGGCCGGCGTCGGCGCGGTGGTCGGCTGTGATGCCGGAGGCTGCGTGGGAGCGGGAGTCGCCGCAGGCTGCGGAGCCGCCGTGGGGGCCGGCGTCGCCGCAGGCTGGGCTGCGCTCGACGGAGCCGGTGCCGGGGCAGCCGGCTGTGCGGGCGCAGTCGGTGCCGGGGCGCCGGGAGTGGCGGCGGCGTTCGGCTGGACCGACACGGCCCCACCGGCCGGGCTCGCCGGACCCTGCTCACCCGCGGGGGTCGCTTCCTCGACGGGGGTCTCCGCGTCGAGGGGCCCGTTCGCGGCGTCAGCCCCAGGGGTGGGTTCGACGACCGTCGACGGCGTCTCCGGAACGGTCACCTCGGTCTCGGCGCCGACCGTGCCCGGCGGCGAACCGGCCGCGTCGAACGCGGGATCAGGAGCGGGATCCCCGACGGCGGCAGCCAGGGTGGTGACGCGACGGCTCTCGACGAAGCCGCCCATGGCGAGCACGATCCCGATGAACAGACACACCGTTGCGCTCGTGGCGATGATGCGGGCCGCCAGAGCCGGCGGTTGACGACGGCGCGAGGGCGCCGGGGCGTCGGCCGCCATCAGTGACCGTCCTCGTACTCGTACTCGTGGTCGTCCTCTTCCTCGTACTCGTCTTCGTGCTCTTCGTACTCGTCCTCTTCCTCGTACTCGTGCTCGTACTCGTGCTCGTCTTCGTGCTCGTCGTACTCGTCGTCGTCTTCCCACGCCGGAGCGGTGGGAGAGGGCGTGGCAGCCGGCGCGGAAGTCGGCGTCGGTGTGGTCGCCACCGGCGAGATCGGCCGACTGACGGGGCCGGACGGCGCCGGCGTCGCAGCAGCCGACGGGGTGGCCGCCGGTGTGGGCACGACCAGGTCATCGACCTCGAAGGAGGAAGGTGCCGTCTGCTGGGTCGCATCGCCGGCGGGGGCCACAGGGGGAGCGGTCGGAGTGCCGGTAGGCGTCGGAGCGAAGTTCGCAGGGGCCGGAGCGGTCCAGGCCGGCGACGAACCGGTAGCCGCCGGAACCGACGTCGGCGTCTCGCCGGATTCGGGCTCGGTGGTGGGGTCTTCGGATGGCACCGCCTCGGCGGTGGGGTCGACGACATCGGCGACCGGTTCCACGACCGGCTCGCCAGGCGCCTCCTCTATCGGACTGACCGCTGCGGCGAACTGGGCCTCGGTGGTCTGGCCGGCGTCGAGGGCCGACAGTGACAGGGCGACGGCCGTGGTGGCCGTCACGATGACGGCGATGACCGAGGCGGCGATCGTGAGTGCGGTGCGGCGAGGCATGGTGGCTCCTGGTCCGGGGGACTCGTCACATGGGACACGCCGGTCACCACGCTGGGGGTTTAGCCGACCACGAATCTTTTTTCGGTTTGCGATGCGACTAAACCTGCGGGGCCCTCAGGTGCGTGTGAGAGGTGTGACCTTTCCTGCCACACTGGGCGAAGAGTGGCTTCGGCTGATCTCGCTGAGCGATGCGAGGCCGGCCGCACGCGTCATTACCGCCACCCAGACAGCGACGAGGCGGATCGTCTTCGAGATGACCGACAGGCACGATTTCGACGCGTTCTTCACCGACACGTACGGACCGGTCGTCGCATCGCTGACTGTGGCGTTCGGCGACGCTGAGGCGGCCGCCGAGGCCGTCCAGGACGCCTTCGTCAAGGCCTATTCGCGCTGGAACCGGATCCGTCGCTACGACATCCCCCAGGCGTGGGTCCGCCGTGTGGCGATCAACCGGCTCCGGGACCTCGCCCGCAAGCGCGAGCGCCAGAGGAAAGCGGAGGCACGGGCGGGCGCCGAGCCCCGCAGCCACGTGTCCCTCGGCGCCGAAGACGGCGGTTTCGCCGAACTCGTCGGCCGACTCCCGGAACGTCAGCGCACCGCGATCGTGTTGCACTACCTGGAGGACCTTCCCGTCCGCGAGATCGCGGACTCGATGGGAATCTCCGAGGGCGCCGTCAAGGCACACCTTTCGCAGGCCAGGGCGAACCTGCGTGAACACCTGAGCGAAGGCGACGACCGGGAGGAGAGCTGGCGATGAACGACATGTTCGACGACGAGATTCGCCGGGGTCTGCTCGAAGCGGCCCCGAGCCGGATCGACCATCCCGAGGCCGTGCTCGAGGGACTGCGCCCCCGCATGCGGCGCGCCCGCAACCGGCGCGTGGCCGTCACCGGACTCGGCGTCTCGCTACTCCTCGTGATCGCCGTGGCGGCTGCTGCGTTCGCCCTGTCGGGAAGCGGCAGCGACGACGGCGGCAACGAGATCACCGTCGCCGGCGACCCTGACGGCGGCGGATCCACGACGGACGGCGGCGACGGCGTTTCCGGCGACGGAACCTCCATCGACGGGGCGATCGTGCTCGAAGCCGGACCCTCGGCCACCCCGGGAAGCGACGGCATCGCCCGCTTCGACATCGACGTGGCCCTGGTCACAGTGCGTATCGAAGCCGACGCCCTCACCCTCATGTCCGTCGACACCGATCCGGGCTGGTCCCACGTCGTGGTCACCGAAGATGGAAGCGTCATCGAGCTCCTGTTGACCGACGGCACCGAGAACGTCCGCTGGCGCGCCCAACTGCGCAACGGCACCGTCACGACCTCTTCTGGAGCGGCACCGGTCACTTCGAGCAGCGATGCCGGAGGTGTCCCGGGCGGGACCACCGACGGTGGCTCCGCCGGGCCGACGGATTCCGGCGGGAATGGCGATGACGGCGGAACCGGTGGCGACACGGACGGCACCGGCGACGAGGGCTCGACCGACGGCGGCGTGACCACCACGCCGACAGCGACCCCCGGCGGATCGACGCCCACGCCCGGTCCCGGCCCGAGCGCCACGCCGACGCCGACACGCACGCCGACGGCCACACCGACGCCGACGGGTACCCCCGACGATGGAGACGATCACGGGGGCGAGGACCCCGAAGACCCCGAAGATCCCGAGGAGCCCGAGGAAGAGGACGAGCCGGAGGAAGAGGACGAGCCGGAGGAGATCGAGACTCCGGAGACGCCCGAGCCTCCTGAGATCGAGTCGTAGTGCCGTGACCGGGGATCCGGCGGTGCCCACCAGCCCACATCCCGGTCATCCGCTGGCGACAGTGTCATAGCGATTATCCCGGTCATCCGCTGGCGACAGCGTCATAGCGAATTCCAGCCTCACACTGCTCCCGAAGGCGACCAATTCGCTATGACACCGCTCCGGAGCGTTACCGCCACGAGACCGTCCGCACCATCACCCCCGGCGCCACCTGCGGCATCACATCGGCGCCCCCGGCAGGATTCGAACCTGCGACCTGAGGATTAGAAGTCCACTGCTCTATCCATCTGAGCTACGGAGGCGGAGTCCTCAGGCTACGACCGTCGCGGGTAGCGTCGTCGCATGGCCGAACCACTGCCCGCCGGGCTGCTCGACCCCGACATGTTGTGGAGCGAGGTCACGACCCTCGGGGACCTGCTGCTACGGATCGCCGCACGGGCGCCCGACGACATCGCGGTCGTCCTGCCCCACGAGCGACTCACCTACGGCGAACTCGCAGCCGAGTCGTTCCGGCGCGCCGCGTCGCTTCGGGCGCTCGGCGTCGAACGCGGCGACCACGTCGGAATCCTCATACCGAACTCGGTCGACTTCATCGCCACCCAGTTCGCCGCGTCGTTCCTCGGTGCCGTGGTCGTGCCGATCAACACCCGTTTCCGCCGGCGCGAACTGTCCCACACCGTCACCGACGGCGGCCTCGTCACCATCGTCACGAGCGACATCATCGACGACCACGTCGACTTCGCGGAACGGCTCACCGAGGCCGTCCCCGGGCTGACCGACGCCGACGACCTCCTCCACCTGGACCTCCCCGGAGCACCACAGCTACGCAACGTCGTCCTGCTCGGCGAGCGGACCGCGCCCGGAATGATCGACGAGGCGACCTTCGACTCCCTCGGTGCCGACATCGACCCGGCCGAGATCCTGCGGGAGAGTCGCCTGGTCCGGGTCCGGGACGTGTCGATGATCCACTACACGTCGGGAACCACCTCGCTGCCGAAGGGGTGCGTGCTCACCCACGAGGCCGTGGTCCGCGACTGGATCGCCACCGGCCACCGGATGGGTGTGCGACCGGGCGACAAGTTCTGGACCGGCTGCCCGATGTTCCACATGGCCGGCACGGGCCCGATGATCTCGGTGATGTGGCAGGGCGGGACCTTCGTGACCCAGACCCACTTCGACCCCGGCGTCGCGATCGACCTGATCGAGGCCGAGGAGGTCACCCACATCTACACGGCGTTCCCGACGATCGCGATGGCCATCCTGCGCCACCCCGACTACTCGGTCGAGCGCACCGCGTCGGTGCGGATGATGATGAACGTCGCGCCGCCCGACACGCTGCGCCTCATGCAGTCGCTGGCGCCCCACATGACCCAGATCAGCGCCTTCGGGCAGACCGAGAACTGCGGCACGGCCTGCCTGGGCGAACTCGACGACAGCCTCGAGGACCGCACCGAGACCTCCGGTCGACCCCTTGACGGGATCGAGGCACGCATCGTCGATCCCGAGACCGGTGAGGAGACACCCACCGGCACGGTCGGTGAGATCCACCTGCGGGGCTACTCGACCCTCGAGTGCTACTTGAATGATCCCGAGAAGACCGCGGCGACGATTCTCCCCGGGGGTTGGATCCGCACCGGCGACATGGGATGCATGGACGACAACGGCCGTGTCTCGTACCGCAGCCGCCTCAAAGACATGTTGAAGGTCGGCGGCGAGAACGTGGCGCCCACCGAGATCGAGGCGCAGCTCTCCACCCACCCGGCGGTGCAGATCGCCCAGGTCGTCGGCGTACCCGACGAGACCTACGGCGAGGTTCCCGTCGCGTTCGTCGAGCTCGTCTCGGGGGCGACGGTCACCGCCGAGGAACTGATCGCGCACTGCGAAGGCGAGATCGCCTCGTTCAAGATCCCCCGCGAGGTCCGCTTCGTGGACGAGTGGCCCATGTCCGCCACCAAGATCCAGAAGTTCAAGCTCCGCGAGATGCTCGACGTCTGACGGGGCTGACCCGCCCTCCCCCGCCCACGACGAAGGAACCCCACGTGCGCGTCCTGGTGACCAACGACGACGGCATCGACTCCGAAGGCGTCCACGCCCTCGCACGGGCGCTGACGCCCCACGGCGACGTGACGGTGTTCGTGCCCTCACGGGACTACTCCGGCGCCGGGGCCTCGATCGGACACCTCGGCCACGGCATCCCCGACGTTCACGTGGTGGACCGCCCCGGGCTCGAGGGCGTGGCGGCCGCCTACCACTTCGACGGGCCGCCGGCGCTCGCGGCGCTCCTCGCCTGCCAGGGGATCTTCGGGGACCCGCCCGACGTCGTGTTCTCCGGGATCAACCTCGGCTGGAACGTCGGGCACTCCGTCCACTTCTCCGGGACCGTCGGCGCGTGCATCACGGCACGGGTGTTCGCGATCCCCGCTCTGGCCGTCAGCCAGCCCGCAGCGGGCGCGGGTGACGCTCAGCACTGGGAGACAGCGGCCGAGGTCGCCGCCGGATTCCTCGCGGACCTCGTGGCCGAACCGCGGCTGTTGAACGTCAACGTGCCGAACCTGCCGCCCGGCGAACTGCGCGGCACCCGCCGGGCGACCCTCGCCGATCGCATCCCCTTCGCGCTTCACTCCCCCACGCTCTCGGAGGCCGAACCGGGCCGGTTCCGGGCCGAGTTCCAGTCCGGAGGACACTTCGACAGCGCCGAGGACTCCGACACGGCCCTGGTCGACGCCGGCTACGTCGCCGTCACCGAACTGGCGGAGACGACGGTGGCGACGAGCTCGACGGAGCGGTCCGGACCTTCGCAGTGAATCCCGTGTCGCCGTGACGTGACGCCGCCCTATCATGAGTCGTCCTCCACCGCGGTGGAGACATGGTGGCCGTAGCTCAGTTGGTTAGAGCGCCGGGTTGTGGTCCCGGAGGTCGGGGGTTCGAAACCCCTCGGTCACCCAAGGTCCGGACTTCCGCGATCGCACGGGCACCGTCCCGTCGCCGGTAGCATCGGCACCCCACATGCGCCTCTAGCTCAATTGGTAGAGCATCGGACTCTTAATCCGCAGGTTCTGGGTTCGAGTCCCAGGGGGCGTACTCGGCAAAACCCCAGGTCAGCCGCTGTTTCGGCGGCACCTGGGGTTTCGTCGTTCCGGGCCGTGCCTCGCAGCTACGGGCGGTCGCCCGGGTTGTCGACGATGGCCGAACCGACGTAGACGACGAAGTTCGTCAGCGCGGGCTGGGCACCGTCGACGGGGCTCGACGGGCCGATGTAGATGCTCTCGCCCCCCAGAATCTCGCCGGTGGCTGGATCGATCAGGACGATGTTCTCGCTCGCCAGCCCGCCGAGGTAGGAGGGACGGGCGATGCCGAACGCCTGCCGACCATGTCGATCCGTGGTGATGCCCAGAAGTTCGACCCGGCTCAACTCGCCGAGGCTCGACCACAGGACCCCCCTCTGAACCGGCGAGAGAGGAGCGGCCGCGAGCAGCGTCGTTATCCGCTCGAACGCCGCAGCATCCCGATCGGCGGCGAAGGCGCTGATCCCCAGGTCGTCCGCGCCCACCCGGGCGGCGGGATCGTCCGGCACCAGTTCGAACGCCATGTCCACCAGCGGGACATCGTCGTAGACCGCATAGGGCTCGGCGTCGAAGTCGGGCGCGTCGTCGTGGACGATCTGACCCGCCTCGATGTCGTGGCCGACCCGCTCTTCGCGTCGACCGAAACCATCTGCTCCGATCCAGTTCTCCATGACGGCGGACACGACCTGACGCGTGCCCGAGGGGTCCTCCTCGACGTACCAGGCCTCCCCGACCGAGTAGCGGTACGCGCCGTCGGGCGGACGCTGATCAGGGGCCGCGGACGCAGCCGAAGCGGCACGGTCCAGGACCTCGGTCAGCGACAGGTCGACCGGGTCGAACTCGAGCGGCGGGGGTGTATCGGCAGAGGCCTGTCCCCCACCACCCAGGCTCATCGACAGGGCCACGATTCCCGCCACGAGCACGACCGCCGCAGCAACGGCTGCAAGCACCCGGCCACGCGGTCGCCGACGAGAGGGGATCACGAACGGTCGGTCGTAGTGGAGGTGGCCGACGCTGCGACGCACGGCGCGCCCGATCCGCTCCTCATCCACTCGAGTCACCCCCTCCGTTCATCGAGTAACGGGCCCACGACACTGCGGCCCCACACGGGTTTAGCCCCGGGGCACGTCCCATCACTTACCCGCCACCGAGATCATCGCCGAGGTCGGCGCCATCGTCGCTCCAGAGATTCCGTAGTCCTTCGTCTGAGTTCAACGTCCTGAGCGCCCGGTGAAGATGCACCGTGACGGTCTTCGGGGAGATCCCGAGAGCCTCGGCGGTCTGGTTCGTCGACGATTCGAGGACCAGGCGGTGCGCGACGACCTCTCGTTGACGGTCGGGCAGTGCGAGGACGGCATCGAGAAGCACGGCGTCCATCGGTTCGTCCGGCGCCGGAACATCGTGGGCGGGCGGAGTCAACTCGACCTCCCTCTGGCCACGACGCCAGCGGCGACGGCTCAGGTTCACCGCCGTGGTCACCACCCACGCAGACGGGTTCGGATGCGTGTGCAGTCGGTCCCAGCGCTCGTAGGCACGCACGAAGGCCTCCTCGAGCAGATCCTCACCGAGGTGGCGGTCCCGAACGGTCAGGACGACCGCTCGCAGACACCGTGAGCGGGCGGACTCGAAGAACTCGGCGAAGGCCTCGTCAGGTTCGGAGGGGAAAGCCATCTTCCGCCAGTACCGGGTCGGCTGTGACACTGCGATACCCGTCGGTCGCCGGTGTCGCCGGACCGGGATCACAGCGAACGGTACAGGCCCAGCCCCCGACGACCGCGAGGTACGCTCCCCGGCGATGACACAGCTACGCCACGACTGGACGACCGACGACGTGCTCGAGGTGCTCGAGTCGCCGTTCCACGACCTCCTCCACCGGGCGCACGGGGCCCACCGGGAGAACTTCGACCCGGCGGTGGTCGAGGGTGCCCGCCTCCTGTCGATCAAGACGGGCGGTTGCCCCGAAGACTGCGCGTACTGCCCCCAGTCGGCGCACCACGAGGCGTCGGTCCAACTGGAGGCACTGCTGTCCACCGACGACATCGTCACCGCCGCACGCGAGGCGCGGGCGGAGGGAGCCACACGGTTCTGCATGGGCGCCGCGTGGCGGTCCCCGACGGATCGTCAGGTCGACCGGGTCGCCGGCGCCATCAGCGCCGTCGCCGAACTGGGTATGGAGACCTGCGTCACGCTCGGGATGCTCACCGACCCGCAGGCGACGGCCCTCGCCGAGGCGGGACTCGACTACTACAACCACAACCTCGACACGTCGCCGGATTTCTACGGACAGATCATCACGACCCGCACCTACGAGGACCGCCTCGAGACCCTCGAGAGCTGCCGACGGGCCGGGCTGGCGCTGTGCACCGGCGGCATCGTCGGGATGGGAGAGACCCGCCGGGACCGCGCCGGGCTGCTGGCGCAGCTGGCCTCGCTGAACCCCCACCCCGAGAGCGTCCCCGTCAACCTCCTCGTCAGGGCACCGGGCACGCCGCTCGCCGATGTCGAGCCTCTCGACAGCCTCGAAGTGGTCCGCACGATCGCCGCGGCACGCCTCACGATGCCGCACTCGGTGGTGCGCCTGTCCGCCGGACGCAGCGAGATGTCGGCGGAGATGCAGGCCCTCTGTCTCCACGCAGGCGCCAACAGCATCTTCGTCGGTGACCGCCTGCTCACCACCCCGAACCCCGGCGACGGCGACGCCGACCTCCTCGCCCGGCTCGACTCGTCACTCGCGACCGCGCCGGTCCTCGACCGCTGAGCGACGCGGCAGCGCCGCAACCGCCCGGATCAACCCCGTAGCGACGAGACCACCTCGGCCCAGGCCGCCAGGTGTGTGTCCGTGAGAAAGAGTTCACCGGCCCGCACACGCGCACCCTCACCGAGGCGCTGACCGAGGTCCCGGTCATCGAGGATCGACCGGACGGCCGCGCCGAACGACGCCAGGTCGGTCGGGTCCCGCACCAGCAGCCCGGACTCGCCGTCCACGATCTGGTCGACGATCCCGCCGACCGCGGACGCGACGACGGGCCGACCCTTGAACATCGCCTCTGTGACCGTGAGACCGAACCCTTCCGCGAGGCTCTTCTGGACCACCACCGCCGCATGACGCTGGAGCGCGTTGACGAGCCATGCGTTCTCGACGCCGTCGCCCATCGGGAGGCACACGAGCTGGATCCTCGCCCGGGCCGCGTGAGGCAGACCGCGCCAGTGGTTCCAGCACTCCTGGAGCACCTCGGCACCCTCGGGATCATCGGCCACCGCCGTGACCACCGGTCCGACGAGGGCGAGATGTGCACCGTGGCCGTCGAAGACGTGATCGGCGAACCCCTGCATCACGCCCACCATGTCCTTGAGGTGGTCCCAGCGCGACACCTGCACCACCAACGGTGACTGCGGTGGCGTGGCCGGCCCCGTCCTGACCACGTCCGCATAGTGGCGGACCCTCATCGGGGACCCGTCGGGGCGCGTGAGCGCCACGTCGCCCTGTGGGTCGCCGTCGAGGACCCCGATCTTCTGCAGGATCCTGCATGCGTCAGATGAGGAGAGCTCGGCGTTCTTCGGCGACAAGGGGTCGATGGACGGCGGGATGACGAACAGCCGGTCGGCAGGCACCCAGTCCGGGGCGTACTCGCGGCGGGTGAAGACGTAGGCGTCCACGTTGCCCTCGAGGTAGCGACGCAGGAAGGCCCAGGCCGCCTCGGTCCGCTCGTTCGCAGCGTCCGCGCCGATGTGGCACCGCCAGACCACCGGGTGGCCGCGCCGCCGGCATCCCTCGGCGAGGCCGGCCGTCTGCGGGTCATGGAGGATGATCGGGTCCCCCGGCTTCACGAACCCCTTCAGCTCGGCGTCGTTGGAATGCGTCACCGCGACATACGCCTCATGGGCGGCCTCGTCGAGAACGCCACCGTCACCTGCCGCCCCGTGTATGAAGTTGTGGAGCCGCTTCGTCACGGCGAAGAACACCGGCTCGCCCTCGATGGCCAACCAGCGGGCGTCGATCCCGAGCCCGCGGGTCACCGGCAGCAGGACGTGCAACATCTCGGCCACCCCACCCCCGGCGGGGGTGGAATTCACGTTGACGATCGCGACACCGTCGAACGCCTCGGCCATCCGCGGAGCGAGCTCGTGAGCGAAGCTCTCGAAGCGCTCGATCCCGATGACGGGCTCGAGTCGCTGTGGATCCATGGGGGCGAGGTGAACTTCCTGCATGCCGACCGAACCTAGAACAGGATTCGACCCGTGCGAAGGACCTTAGGGCCCGGATACGGCAGGGACCCTCCAGCGACACCACACCGCTCAGTCGAGAGCGGAGAGCCACTCGACGCGGCACCACGCCCGGGAACCGCACGCCCGGCAGCGCAACCATCGCGAGTGACGCTTCACGGGCACCCACCACGAGAACGGCCGAACCGCCTCACCCACGACCTCCACGAGTCGGGGTCTCGTCACCGCACCACACACCGAACACTCGACCCTGACGCGGCGCCCGGTGCCGTCGTCGTCGTGCACGTCAGCGGCGCTGTCACGCACAGGGCGGTCACCCATGGGCGGCGAAGAAGCCGGTCGCGGCTCAGCCGTGTGCCCGCCGGGCGGGGTGTCCGCGTCCCGTGGACCGGGTCCCGCGACGGCCTCGTCCAGTTCCGAAGGGTCCGTGAACAGGGCCCGACGGCCTCGTCTGACAGACTCCGGACCGGATCCCGCCTCCGCACTCATGCGTCGCCCCTAGCCAACAGCGCCGCCGCGACCTCACGGTAGGCCGCCGCCGGCTTGGACGACGAGGCGTGGCCCAGGACCGACCGCCCCACTCCGGGCGCCTCTGCGGCGCGCACCGACTTCGGCACGGGGGGCCCGATGACACTCAACCCGTGGTCCTCGCGCACCCGTGCCAACACCTCGTGAGCCAGATTCGTACGGGCGTCGAACATCGTCGCCACCACGCCGGTGACCGCCAGGTCCGCGTTGGTGAACTCGCGCACGTCGGCGATCGTCTCCAACAACAGGCCGACGCCGCGCAGGCCGAGCGTCTCGCACTGCAGGGGGATGATCACCTCGTCCACCGCGGTCAGCGCGTTGATCGTCAGGATCCCCAGGCTGGGGGGGCAGTCCACAAGGACGAAGTCGTAATTGTCCACGACCGGCCGTAACGCCCGTCGCAGCCCGTACTCACGGCCGGGCCGGGTGAGGAGCTGCGCCTCGGCGCCTGCGAGGTCGATGTTGGCGGGAACGAGATCCACGCCGTGGTCGGCCTCCGCGACGATCACATCGTCCACGGGCCGGCCGTCGACGAGAACGTCGTGGACCGTCGCCGCCAACTCGTCGCCGTCCACGCCGAGCGAGTACGTGAGCGACGCCTGGGGGTCCAGGTCCACGACGAGCACGGATGACCCCTGCTCCGCGAATGCCGCCGCGAGCGCGGCGACCGACGTCGTCTTCGCGACGCCGCCCTTCTGGTTCGCGAAGGCGATCGATCTCGTCACGACAACGACACTACGGCAGTACCGTCCCGCGCGGACATGCACGCGACGCCGACGGCTGCAACGCTCGGGGGCGTGAACATCGGCACCCCCACCACCGCAGAGGAACCGACCGACGTCCTCGCGGGGCGTCTCGCCCTCTCCCTGTTCGAAGGCTTCGCCCGGTATCACGACCGGTTCTTCGAGGTGACAGATCGGGCGCAGCGGCGGTTTCTGGGCTGCGACTGGCGCGGCCACCAGCACGACGCGGACGAGCGGCTGGTCCTGCACGAGGAGATGGTGAGCGATCTCGTCGGATCGGCCGGCCGGTCGCTCGCCACGCTCGACGACTCGACCGCCCGGTCGATCTGGATCGAGGTGCGCCGGCGCTACATCCGCATGGTCGCGACCCGAGCCGACTTCGAACTGGCGGAGACCACCTACAACTCGGTGACCAGGCGGATCTTCGACATCGTCGGCATCGACCCCGATCTCGAGTTCCTGTGGCTCGGCGCGACCGAGCTGCCTCCGGTGGATTCGCTGGGCTCGGAACTCCGCCGCTATCCGCTCGGCTCATCTCTCGAGAGCTGCGTACGGGCGACTCTCGCCGAATCGACCATCGCCGACCACTTCACCGACATCGACCGTGACGCCCGTCTCGTCGCCGAACGGCTCCACGACCGCTTCGCGGGGCAGTGGGACGCCATCGACGCGATCGACATGCTCCGCCCGGTCTTCTACCGCAACAAGGGGGCGTACCTGGTCGGCAGGGTGCGGTGGCTCAACCGGCTCTCCCCGTTCATCCTGCCGCTGCTGTCGTCGTCGGAGGGGGTGCGCGTCGACGCGGCGCTGCTCGACGAGGCGACCGCCAGCCGACTGTTCGGGTACACCCGCTCCTACTTCCACGTCCGGTGCCGCCGCCCGGCGGGTGTCGTCGCCTTCGTGAAGTCGATGTTGCCGGCCAAGCCGGTGGCGGAGCTCTACTCGGCCCTCGGTTTCCCCCAGCACGGCAAGACGAACCTGTTCCGTGCGCTGGCCCGCCACCTCGAACACTCGAACACACGGTTCGAACCCGCACGCGGGACCAAGGGGATGGTGATGACGGTCTTCACGCTCCCCTCCTTCGACGTCGTGTTCAAGATCATCAAGGACGAGTTCTCACCCACGAAGACCACCACCCGCGACGAGGTCAAGCGGCGCTACAGGCTGGTGTTCACCCACGACCGGGTCGGGCGTCTCGTCGACGCCCAGGAGTTCGAGAACATCACGCTGCCCCGTGAACGCTTCACGCCGGAGTTACTCGAGGAGCTCCGCGCCGAGTGTGGCCGCACCGTCGAGATCACCGAACACGACGTCGCCCTGTCTCACGTGTACACGGAGCGCCGCGTGTACCCGTTGGATCTGTACCTGTCGGAGATGGACGACGAGGCGACCTGGGCGGCCGCCGTCGACTTCGGTCGGGCCGTGCGCGAGCTCGCGTCGGCCAACATCTTCCCCGGTGACCTGCTGCCGAAGAACTTCGGCGTGACGCGCCACGACAAGGTCGTCTTCTACGACTACGACGAACTGTCCTTGCTCGAGGACATCCGCTTCCGCGACATCCCTCCCGCGCCGGACTACGCCGACGAGATGTCCAGCCAGCCGTGGTTCGCCGTCGACCCGCTCGACGTCTTCCCCGAGGAGCTCGCCACCTACCTGCGGTACCCGCCGGTGGTGGCGAAGGCCTTCGCGGCGGAGCACGAGGAACTGTTCACCACGACGTTCTGGCGCTCGATGCAACAGCGCCACGCCGAGGGGCTCGTGCCGACGTTCTACCCCTACCCCGAGTCACTGCGTTTCGACCCGAAGGCTTCTCCCGACGTCTGAAGACCCCGGGGCACGGCCGCTGCGCCCGTCAGGCCGTGCGCAGCTCGCGGTACCAGTCCCACGCAGTGGAGACCACCGTCTCGAGATCCGACATGGTGGGCTCCCACCCGAACTCCGCACTGAACCTCGTCGGGTCCGCCCTGAGCTCGGCTGGGTCACCCGCACGGCGCTCGGCGTCCTCGACGGGGACCTGGCGACCCGCCACCTCGGCCACGGCGTCGAGGACCTCCCTGTTCGTGGTGCCGACGCCGGTCCCGCAGTTGTAGGCACCTCCACCGTGTCCCTGCATCAGTGCCTCGACCGCGACCACGTGCGCGCTCGCCAGATCGACGACGTGGATGTAATCCCGAACACACGTGCCGTCACGCGTCGGATAGTCCGTACCGAACAGCTTCAGGGCCGGGCGGTCCCCGGCGACGGCCGCCAGAGCCAGCGGGATGAGATGGGTCTCCGGGTCGTGCGCCTCGCCGATCCCGCCGTCGGGATGCGCTCCGCAGGCGTTGAAGTACCTCAGTGCGATGGATCGCAACAGCCCGGCCGAGCGGGCCTCGGCGAGGAACCGTTCGACGGCCGCCTTGGTCGACCCGTAGGGGTTGATGGGGCGAACGGGCGCGTCCTCTGCGATGGGCTGCACGTCGGGGTGGCCGTAGACCGCCGCGGTGGACGAGAAGACGAAGGCGTCGACCCCGGCGGCGATGGTCTCCTCCACCAGGGTCAGGCAGTCCGCGACGTTGTTGCGCCAGTAGGCGAGCGGACTCGTGACCGAGTCACCGACGCTGATGCTCGCAGCGAAGTGCAGTACCCCGTCGAAGGGGCCCCGGCCCCCGAGCACCGCCTTGACCGCCGCCCGGTCACCGGTTGCCGCCTCGACCAGGTCGACGTCGTCGGGGACGAACTCGGCCCGTCCGTCGCGCAGGTCGTCCAGTACCACCACGTCGTGGTCGGCGGCACGCAGCGCACGCACGGTGTGGCTGCCGATGTAGCCGGCGCCACCGGTCACGAGGAGTCGGGCCATCAGCTGAACGCTAGTCGCCACCGGGGTCGAGGCGATCGAACACCGTCACGACCTCGACGTTGGATGTGAAGCCGAACATTCCCACGAGCTCGACCGAGACCAGTCGGTAACCGCCGTCGACCAACAGGCGGGCGTCGCGGCCCAGTGCACCGGCATCGCAGGACACGAGGACGATGCGACCGGCCGCGGCTGCGAGCACCGCCCGCGCCCCCGCCTTCCCCAGACCCTCGCGGGCCGGGTCGGCCACGACGACACCTGCGGGCGACGCGGTCCAGTCCTCGACCGGAACCCGCACGATCGTCGGCGCCGGGGACCGTCCGGCGAGATTGACCCGGAGGTCGGCGACCGAGGACGCACTCCGCTCGACTGCGACGACCTCACGACCGTCGCCCACGGTTCCGGCGAACAGTCCGACACCCGCGTAGAGATCCACCAGCGCCCCCGGACCGGCCCCGGCGACGGCAGCGGCCACGATCTCCACGAGATGGTCGGCGGCCGCCGGGTTGGACTGGAAGAACGAGCGGCCCGAGATCCGCCACCTCCGACCGGCGACCTCCTCATGGATCCAGACACGCCGACCGGCACGCAGTTCGTCGTCGCCGACCACAACGACGTCAGAGGGCACCGACACCTCCTCGGCCCGCGGTGAGACGATCACCATGCGTTCGCCGGTGCGCGCACCCGCCCGGATGACCACACCGGACGCGTCACCGAAGCGCCCGTCGACGAGCACCTCCTCGACGAGAGGGTGGGCGACCAGGCACGAGTCGTGCCGGACGGGTTCGTGGCTCCCCCGGTGCCGGATACCCGCACGGCCGCCGGCGACCGCCGCGCGGACGGTTGTCCGGTGGCCACCTCCCGGAGCGGAATCCTCCCCCACGCGGATCTCGGGGACCTCGAGGCGCCCGATCCGCTCGAGCGCGTCGCGTACGATCGCAGCGCGGAGGCCCTCCTGGCCCGACGGTGCCACGTGGAGCCAGTCGCAGCCGCCGCATCCCCGGTCCCCGTGGAGGCACGGTGACGGCACACGCAACGGCGAAGCGTCGAGCACCTCCAGCACATGTCCGCGACCGTGGCGGCGCCTGCGCTCGTCGATGTGGACCCTGACCCGCTCGCCGGGGAGCGCACCGTCGACGAACACGACCATTCCGTCGACCAATCGGGCGACACCTGCACCACCGGCTGCGATGCCCGATGTCTCGACGTCGATCTCATCGGCATGCTCCACCCGGCGCAGGGTACGGCGGGTAGTGTCATCGCCGTCATGGACACAGCCACCAGCCGCCCCATCGAGATCGTCCCGTCGGTACTGCCCGCGGACTTCGCCCGCCTCGGCGAGGAGTGCGCGGCGCTCGAGAAGGCCGGCGTCGACCGCATCCAGTGGGACGTCATGGACGGCGTGTTCGTTCCGAACCTGACCTTCGGCCCCGATGTCATCGCAGCCACCCGTGACCACGTCTCGGTGCGCTTCGAGGCCCACCTGATGGTAGTGGACCCCGAGAACCTCGCCCACCGCTACATCGAGGCGGGTTGCGATCTGCTGTTGATCCACGCAGAGTCCACCCGGCACCTGCACAGGACCCTCGGGCTGATCCGCGAAGCGGGAGCGGGGGCCGGGGTCGCGCTCAACCCGTCCACGCCCATCAGCGATGTCGCCCACGTCCTGGACCTGGTGGAGATGGTCCTGGTGATGACCGTCAATCCCGGCTTCGGGGGGCAGGCCTACATCGAGACGATGGAACCCAAGATCGCCGAACTGCGCGCCATGATCGTCGACCGTGGTCTCGACGTCGACATCGAGGTCGACGGCGGGATCGGTCCCGCCACCATCGGCGGCGCGGTCTCGGCTGGAGCGAACGTCCTCGTGGCGGGCAGCGCCCTGTTCACCGACGGCTCTTCGCCCGACGCGCTGACGGCGAAGGTGGACGACCTGCGGACGCGCGCCGAGGCCGCGGCGCGAGCCTGACCGTCAGCGTGCGCAGAACTGCACGATGGGTCGGCCCCCTCGTCGCGATCACCCTGATCGGCGGAGCCTGCAGCGGGGGCGACGGCGGCGACCCGAGCGCCTTCTGTGACGAGGTCAACCGGCGGGCCGACGTCATCGACACGAGCGGCGACATCTCGGGAGCGGTGGAGGACCTCAAGGCGCTGGGACGCCTCGCCCCCGACGAGATCGACGAGGTCATCGACAGGACGCGCCTGCTGTTCGAGGAGGTCCGCGATGCGCCGGACGACGCGACGGCGCGCGAGATCCTCTCGACGCGCGCTCAGGAGGTGACTGACCTGGCGGCCGAATTGACCGAGTACACGGCCAGGACGTGCGGGCTCGACCTGCGGCGTCCGCAGGTGGCCACGCCGACGCCCACGCCTGACGAGGCCGGGCCGCTCGAGCCGGCCTGACCGCCCCGGGGTCTGCTCAGAGCATCTCGCCGCGGCGCACGATCACGTGGTCCACGATGCCGTACTCCATCGCCTGTTCGGCCGTGAACCAGCGGTCCCGGTCGGAGTCCGCCTCGATCTGTTCGATGTCCTGACCGGTGTGGAACGCGATGCGCTCGGCGAGGAGCTTCTTGACGTAGGCCATCTGCTCGGCCTGGATGGCGATATCGGAGGCCTGGCCCTGGATGCCGCCCAACGGCTGGTGCATGAGGATCCGGGCGTGGGGAAGCGCGTAGCGCTTGCCGGGGGCGCCGGCCGACAAGAGGAACTGGCCCATCGATGCGCCCAGCCCCATGCAGATGGTGCCGACGTCGGGCTTGACGAACTGCATCGTGTCGTAGATGGCCATGCCGGCGGTCACCGAGCCGCCCGGCGAGTTGATGTAGAGCCAGATGTCCTTGTCGGGATCCTGACCCTCGAGGTGCAGGAGCTGGGCGGTGATGAGGTTCGCGACCTCGTCGTTCACGTCCGTCCCGAGGAAGACGATCCGGACGCCGAGGAGCTCGCGGTAGATGTCGAAGCCGGGGCTCTGGAGGTTGCCGCCCTGGGCGACGAGGGGTGGGGTCACAGGTGGTGTGGTCATCGCCTTCGATGCTAACGGCGCGAGTACCATCGCCCGACCGGCGCCAGTGGCGGAATCAGGCAGACGCGCAGGGTTTAGGACCCTGTGGGCTAACGCCCGTGTGGGTTCGATTCCCACCTGGCGCACCGGAATGGCAGGGCCCGAGGCATGCGTGTCGTCAGTTCCCGCCACCGTCGAGGAACGCACCGAGTTGTCCGGCGAGGGCCCGCACCGCTCTCCCCCGGTGTCCGATCCGGTCCTTTTCGGCCGCCGGTAGCTCTGCGTAGGTGGCTCCGCCGCCACCGGCCGGCACGAAGACGGGGTCGTACCCGAACCCGTTGGTCCCGCGGGCGGTGTGCGCGATGGTGCCCTCGGTCACACCTTCGACGACCAGTTCGCGGCCATCGGCGGTCGCGACGACCAGGACGGTGCGGAACCGCGCCGCTCGGTTCGGACGCCCGGCACGATCCATCTCCGCGAGGAGGAGGGCGACGTTGTCCGCATCGGTCGCGTCCGGCCCTGCGAAGCGCGCGGAGTGCACGCCCGGGCGACCACCGAGGACGTCGACGAACAGTCCGGTGTCGTCGGCCATGGCAGTCTCCCCGGTGTGGGCGCGCACTGCCTCGGCCTTCAGCCGGGCGTTGCCGGCGAGGCTGTCCGCGTCCTCCACGACGTCACCGAGGTCCGCAGGGCGGGCGGTCAGCGTCAACTCCAGGCCGGTACGGGCGAGCGCGAGTCGCAGTTCCTCGAGCTTGGCCGGATTCGCCGTCGCTGCGACGATCGCCGGCTGGCCGGTGCCGGTCACGGCCCGATCAGGTGACGCGCGGCGGTGGCGCGACGTCGACGACCGCGGACTGCATCTCGACGATCCGCGCGATGCCGGTACCGGCGAGGTCCAGCATCTGATCGAGCTTCGCCCGGTCGAAGGGGTCGGCCTCGGCGGTGCCCTGGACCTCGATGAACGAACCCGACCCGGTCATGACGACGTTCATGTCCACGTCGGCCCCGGCGTCCTCGACGTAGGGCAGGTCCAGCATCGGCTGGCCCCCCACGATGCCCACCGAGACGGCCGCGCAGTGGTCGGTGAGCGGGTGACGTGGGATACGACCGTCCTGGACGAGACGGGTCAGGGCGTCGTGCAGCGCGACCCATGCACCCGTGATGGACGCCGTGCGGGTGCCGCCGTCGGCCTGGAGCACGTCGCAGTCCAACACGACCTGACGCTCCCCCAGCTTCTCCATGTCACACACCGCGCGCAGCGAGCGGCCGATGAGTCGCTGGATCTCCTGGGTCCGTCCCGACGGACGACCCGAGCGGACCTCCCGGTTCGTGCGGTCGGGTGTGGCGCCGGGCAACATCGAGTACTCCGCGGTCACCCAGCCCTTCTGGGTCCCCCGCATCCAGCGCGGCACGTCCTCTTCCACCGAGGCGGTACACAGCACCCGGGTCCGTCCGAACTCGACGAGCACCGAGCCCATCGCCATCTCGGTGTAGTCGCGCACGAACCTGATCGGTCGCAGTTCGTCAGGGTTCCTGCCGTCTGATCTCACGTGGTTCCTTCCCTCTGTCCGGGCGCAGACGGTACCCGTGCGCGCCGGCAACCGCGGAACCCTCGCCCCGACGCCGAAGATGTATTAGGTTTCGCAAACATGACCCAGACATTCCCAGACCTATGGAAGCGCGCGCTCGCCGCTGTCACGGCCGCCGCGTTGATCGCAGCCGTGTTCGCGATCGCCAACACCCAGTCGGCTGACGCCGCGGACGGCGACTTCTCGGTGACCGTCCTGCATCACAACGACGGCGAGTCAAAGCTCGTCAAGGACGTCGAGGGCGGATTCCCCGGCGTGGCGTCGTTCATCGCCTACCTCAACTACCTGCAGTCGAGCGCGACGACCGACGGCCTGGTGACGGTCACGTCCGGTGACAACCTCCTCGCGTCGCCGTCGCTGTCGGTGAGCCAGCAGGCCGGCCCGCCGTACTTCGACTCGATCGCACTTTCCTACGGCAACTACGACGCGATGGCCATCGGCAACCACGAGTTCGACTTCGGACCCGACGACCTCGCAGCGTTCATCGGCGGGTTCTCGGACACCTCCTTCCCGTTCCTGTCGGCCAACCTCGACGTGTCGGGTGAGCCGTCTCTGGCCGCTCTCGCCGCATCCGGGCGCATCGCCAAGTCCACGATGGTGATGACCGGCGGCGAGTACGTCGGGATCATCGGTGCGACCACACCGGAGCTGCCGAACATCTCGAGCCCCCGCAACGTCATGGTCGACGCCGTGGTCCCCGCCATCCAGGCCGAGGTCGCCAAGCTCGAAGCAGCCGGCGTCAACAAGATCATCCTCATCGCCCACCTCCAGTCGGTCGCCGAGGACATCGCGCTCGTGCCGATGCTCGAGGGGATCGACGTCGCCATCGCCGGCGGCGGCGATGACAACCTCCGCAACGAGGGCGACACCTGTGTCATCGATGAGGAGCCGGCCGGGCCCTACCCGCTGCTCGCCTCCGACTCCACCGGCGCGACGGTTCCGATCGTCACCGGCCCCGGTGGATACCGCTGCATCGGCGAGCTCGAGCTCCACTTCGACGGCGACGGCGTGCTGACCGGCTGGTCGGGCGAGTCGATTCTCGTTCCCGTGGACTTCCCGGGTAACGCGGCCATCGTCAACGACGTGATCCTTCCGCTGACCGACGCACTGGCCGATCTCAGCGCCAACACTCTCGCCGTCAGCCAGGTGGACCTCGACGGGCGCCGCTCCAGCGTGCGGGGCATGCAGGCCAACGAGGGCAGCCTCCTCGCCGACGCCCTGCTGTGGCAGGCCACCCAGGTCGCAGCCGACTTCGGCGTGCCTGTCCCCGATCTCGCCGTCCAGAACGGTGGCGGTATCCGCAACGACTCGATCCTCCCCGCCGGCCCGTTCAGCGAGTTGGACTCGTTCAGCGTGGCTCCGTTCGCCAACTTCGTGACAGTCGTGACGGTCCCCCGCGAGGTCGTGAAGCTCGCGTTCGAGCAGGCCTACGACAACCTGCCGGAGATCGACGGCCAGTTCGCCCAGGTCTCCGACACGGTGTCGCTGTTCGTCGACCCGAACCAGCCGGCCCGTGAGATCAACCGTGACGGCGCCTGCGAACTCGTCGGCAACGAGGGCTCGCGTGTGCGGGATCTCGTCATCGGCGGCGAGGCCATCGTCACCGACGGCCAGGTCGTGCCCGGTCCCGACGTGACCATCGCGACCATCGACTTCCTCGCCCGCGGCGGCGACTGCTACCCCTTCGGCGACTACGAGTCGACTGCGCTGGGTGTCAGCTACCAGGCCGCGCTGGCCAACTACGTCTCCGAGGGTCTCGGTGGCGTCATCTCGGCCGCCGACTACCCGCTCGGCGCCACCGATCGCATCAACACCGAGGAGTTCACCGGTGTGATCGACGACGGAGGCGACGACGGCGACAGTGGTGGCGACAATGGCGGCGGTGGTGGCGGCCCGGCCTTCGCCGGCTGATCGGCCTCGTGGCGGCTCCGGCCGCTGGCATCAGAATTGAGCGGTGGCCGTCTTCCTGCGGGGAGGCGGCCACCGCCGCGTCCGGGGAACGATGGCTCGCAGTGGGACGCCGCGCTCGAAGAGGGAGCCGTGGGCGGAGCTAGAAGTAAATTATCTTCTCGGCACGCGACACGACCTCGTCGAGAGGGTCGGTCCAGGCGCCGGTGGAGAGGTATTTCCATCCGCCGTCGCAGGCGATGAACACCACGACGCCCGCGTCGATCCGCTCGGCAACCCTCGCGGCCCCGGCCATGCCGGCGCCGCTGGAGATCCCGACGAACAGGCCGCACTCGTCCGCGAGGCGCCGCGTCCACTCGAGGGACTCACGGGGACGCACGATCCGTTTGCCGTCGAGCAGTTCGTAGCCGCCCCACTTCTCGAAGACCGGGGGGATGTAGCCGTCGTCGAGGCTCCGCAGACCTTCGACCTGCTCCCCTGCCGGCGGTTCCACGGCGAGGATCTGGACGTCGGGGCGACGCTCCTTGAGGAACGACCCGACGCCCATGAGCGTGCCCGACGTACCGAGGCCGGCGACGAAGTGCGTGATGTCGGGGACGTCCCGCAGGATCTCGGGGCCAGTCGTCTCGTAGTGCGCCCGGGGGTTGGCCTCGTTGCCGTACTGGTAGAGGAACGCCCACTCGGGATGCTCCTCCGCGAGGGCCTGCGCCCGACGGACGGCGCCGTTGGAGCCCTCCGAGCCCGGCGACAGGATGATCTCGGCGCCGTAGACCTCGAGAAGCTGACGCCGTTCGATCGAGACGTTCTCGGGCAGGACGATCTTGATGGGATAGCCACGGATCTTCGCGATGAGTGCGAGAGCGATCCCCGTGTTCCCCGAGGACGGCTCGATGATCGTGCGGCCCGGGGTGAGGGTGCCGTCGGCCTCGGCCTCGCGGATCATGGCGTAGGCGATGCGGTCCTTCACCGACCCGGCGGGGTTCTGCCCCTCCAGCTTGGCGATGATGCGGACCTTGGGGTTCGGGCTCAACTCGGAAACGTCGACCATCGGCGTCTCGCCGATGAGATCGAGCACTGAGTCGTATACGGCCATCAGAAACCCATTCGAATAGTCGACCGGATCGGTAGGAATTCTAACCGTGCCCGGCAGGGCTGCGGCAGATCGGTGCTGGACCTCAGGACAACTCGACCGGTTCCTCGGTAATCTCGCCGTCCACTATCCGATACGACCGCAGAACCGGTTCCGGATGCCGCAACGACACGATCACGTAGTGGAATCCGCCGAACGGGTCGAAACGCCCGGCATCGGCAACATCGGTCGGCGAAGGGTAGGCACTCGTATGGGTGTGGGAGTGCATGACGCCGAGGATCTGCAGCCCGGCGTCGTCGGCCGCCCGCTCGACGGCCATCATCTCGGCCCCGTCCAGCCGGTAGATCTGGCTCGACGCAGCCGTGTTGGTCATCGGGTGGAACTCGCTGACGAGGTCTGCGCCCGGGGGTCCGCAGAACAGGCCGCACGCCTCGTTGGGCAGGCCGGAGATCGCATGGGCGACCATGGCCGTGTGGACGTCGGGGGCGAGGCGCAGCACGGCCCGAAGGCTACCGTGACCCGATGGCCCGATCGGCGAAGAAGGGCTCCTCCAGGGACCCGAACCAGAAGATCATCGCGACCAACCGCCGGGCGCGCCACGACTTCGAGATCCTCGACACGTGGGAATGCGGACTGGTCCTGCGCGGCTCGGAGGTCAAGGCGCTGCGGGAATCCACGGTGCAGATCGCCGAGGCCTACGCCCGGGTGCAGAACCACGAGGCGTGGCTGCACTCGCTGTACATCACGCCGTACTCGCACGCGTCGGACGCTTTCGCCCACGATCCCGACCGCCCCCGCAAGCTGTTGTTGCACCGCCGCGAGATCGACGAGATCGCGGATCGTCTCGACCGTGAACCACTCACTCTCGTTCCCCTGGCGCTGTACTTCGTCAACGGACGGGCGAAGATCGAGATGGGACTGGCCCGGCGCAAGCACAAGGCCGACAAGCGCGCCGACATCGCCAAGCGTGACGCGGACCGTGAGGCCCGCCGCGCCCTCTCCGATTCGCTGAAGGGTCGCTAGAGTCAGATCCGTTCGATGATCGTCGCGTTCGCCAGCCCGCCGCCTTCACACATGACCTGCAGGCCGAGGGTGGCGTCCGTGCGCTCGAGTTCGTTGAGCAGCGTCGTGGCCAGGCGGGCACCGGAGGCGCCCAGCGGGTGACCCAGCGCGATGGCCCCGCCATTGACGTTGACCTTGTCCATGTCGGCGCCGGTCTCGGCGTGCCATGCGAGCACGACCGAGGCGAACGCCTCGTTCACCTCGAACAGATCGATGTCGTCGATGGTCATCCCGGCACGCTCGAGAACCTTGGCGGTGGCGGGGATGGGGCCGGTGAGCATGGTGACCGGATCCGCGCCGACGACGGCGAACGAGTGGAAACGGGCACGGGGCTTCAGGCCCAGCGCCGCGGCCTTGGCCTCGGACATGATCAGGACCGCTGCCGCGCCATCGGTGATCTGCGACGAGTTGCCCGCCGTCATCACGCCATCCTCCTTGAACGCGGGCTTGAGGTTGGCGAGCGTCTCGACGGTGGTGCCCGGCCGGATGCCCTCGTCGCGCGTGAGCATCGACTTCTCACCGTCGAGCTCCACCGGCACCGCGATGATCTCGTTCTCGAACCGCCCCTCTTCGGTGGCCTGGAGGGCGAGGCGCTGGGAGCGCGCGGCGAACTCGTCGAGATCGGTCCGTGAGAATCCCCACTTCTCGGCGATCATCTCCGCCCCGATGCCCTGGGGCGGCAGTCCGGACTCTGCGTAGCGGTCCTCGAGCATCGACGGCGGGAACGGGAACCCCATCCCCGACACGATCGACGATCCCATCGGCACGCGGGTCATGGACTCGACACCTGCGGCGACGACGATGTCGTAGGCACCCGCCATCACACCCTGGGCGCCGAAGTGCATCGACTGCTGGGAGCTACCGCACTGGCGGTCCACGGTGGTCGCCGGGACCGACTCGGGCCAGCCGGCCGCGAGAACGGCGTTGCGGCCGATGTTGAGGGAGTGCTCGGCCACCTGCATGACACAGCCCGTGATCACGTCGTCCACGGTGACGGGGTCGAGGTCGCTGCGCTCGGCGAGGGCCTTGAGGACGTGGGCGGCGAGGTCGACGGGGTGCCAGTCCCTGAGGGAGCCGTTGCGCTTGCCCCCCGGCGTCCGCACGGCGTCGATGATGACTGCTGTCTGCATCTCCATCCGGTCAGTCTACGGAGCCGCCCGCCGTGACGCCCCTGATCGACGGGTCGGCCGGACATGTCACGCCGGGGCCGTACAGTGGGAACAGAAGCGGCCTCCGATCCGTTCGGTAAGCCACGAACATTGACAAGCGCATCACGCGCACAACACGGGGCTGATCGGTTTCGACGTCGGGACCGGATCCTCACTGTGCGACCGGAGTTGCTCAGACTCCTTAAACGGGGCACACGAAGACACGGCAGCGATGATCGTGTCGCTCTCGCAGCTTGATCGACTGATCAGGTAAGAGAGCACATCGCGACCCCCTAGGGGGCACGCGGGGCCATTCCACCGCAGCCTGGCAACAGAAGCGGAGGAGGACGGCAGGGAAAGACCGCTGACGGCGAGAAAGACCGCTGACGACCGGAGAAAGAGCCGGCGGACCCCTTCGGGGGAATCGACCCGGCGACACGGCAGCCGAAACGCCGTAGTCCGGGAATGGTCGTATCGCAGGTGGTGAACGCACGACGGACGGGGGTTCGATTCCCCCCAGCTCCACTTTCTGACCTGGGCGCGTCTGCCCAGGTCAGACTGCGTTTTCGATGAGGTCACCCGCTCGACATCAGGCCCTACATCGCCCGGAGATCGCGTCGTTCGCTTGGGCCGGTCCCGGGCGGGTCACAACGAGCGGTGTAGTAGCGAATCGGACGCCCATCGCGCGCAGCGTGGCGCCGCAATTCGCTATGACATTGTCGCGATCCGACTTGGCCGCAACCCACGCCGCGCACACAGACGACCGCGCACACAGACGACGTCGACAGGCGCATGCCCGCCAGGCGCGTCAGGCCCGGTCAGCTGTCGGCAGCGGGCAGGTTGAAGTTCGCGTGCGAGAGCAGCCGCCAGCGTCCGTCCACGTAGACGAAGGTCGAGAGGCGGGGGGCCTCATTCCCCGAGAAGTCGGTTCCGTCGATCGCCTCGGACACCTCGAGCGTCCACCGCACCGTGAGGACGTCGCCCTGTTGCACTGCCGTGACCGAGTCACCGAGCGTGAAGTCGCCCACCTCGGCCGGATTCTCGAGGTACTCCGCCTTCGTCGCCCCCGAACCGTCGGCCCGTTGGATCTGGAACCCGTCGGCGAGGAAGTCGCCGAGGACGTCGGTGTCGCCACCCTGCAGGATCGTCAGGAATTCCGTAGCGAGCTCCCGCCCCGTCGCATCGACATCCGCCAGGACCGGCGCAGCAGCCGTGTCGTCAGACGTGTCGTCGTCGGAACAGCCGGTCGCGATCAGCGTGACTGCAAGAACTGCGAGAACCCAGACCGGGATGCGACGGGAAAGAGACGACATGTGCGCTGACCTCCGTTGACGAGGCGGATCAGTTGAGACTGGAAGCCGCCGATTCGGGAACCCATCGGCCGAACGCTTCACGAGTGAAGTCGCCCGGGAGCGTCGGACGACCGAACAGGAAACCCTGACCGACGTCGCATCCCTCTTTTCGCAACCGCTGGACAACGACTGGATCCTCGATTCCCTCGGCGACGATCGACAACCCCAGACGATGACCCAGGCCGATCAGTGCCGAGACGATCGCCTGATCCACCTCGTTCTTGGTGACCGCGGCGACGAACGATCGGTCGATCTTCATCTCGTCGACGGGCAGCATCCGCAGGTGGGCGATCGACGAATACCCCGTCCCGAAGTCGTCGATGCTGAGATGCAGACCGGCATCCCGCAACCGCCTCATGGCGCCCAGCGAGACATCGGGCTCGGCCAGAAGCGTGTGCTCGGTGAGCTCGAGGCCGAACAGTTCCGCAGAGGCGCCGTGGCGCTCCAGCGCGGCGAGGACCTCGTCGACGATCGAATCTCGGCGGAAGTCCGACAGCGACAGGTTCACCGACACCTTCATCGGGTGGCCGTCCCCGTTCCATTCGACGCATCGGCGCGCCGCGTCGTCGAGGCACACTCGGGTGATTGCGCCCTGAAGGCCGTGCGCCTCGGCGAAGGGCAGGAACGCTCCCGGCGTGAGCATCCCCCGCGTGGGGTGGGGCCACCGCACCAGTGCCTCCGCACCCACGACTGCGCCCGAGTCCAACGCGCACTGGGGCTGGTAGTGGACCTCGAGTTCTCCACGCTCGATGGCGTCCCGGAGCTCCGAGACGATGGTCGACGCCCTGGCCTTACCAACGCGGTGCTTTCCCTCAGCTGCCACTGCGATGCGCTCGGGGTGGGTCCGGGCCGAATGCAAGCTCGCCTCTGCCGCAGCGAGAGCGGCGTCCGGGTCGCCGTGAGCGCCGATCAGCGCGACGCCGATCGACGTTGAGAGTCGGAGACGGACGCCGCCGATCTCGAGTGGCTCGGCGATCGCCTCGGCCACCCGGGATGCGCACCGCATGGCCTCGGCTCGGAGATCGCCACCAGCGGAGGCGTCGAGCGGGACGGCCAACCCGAACTCGTCGCCGCCGATTCGTCCGAGTGCCACGGGGTCAGTCGCCTCACCCAGACGTCGGCCGACCTCCATGAGCACCGCGTCACCGTTGGTGCGCCCCACCTCCTCGTTGATCTCGACGAAACGATCGAGGTCTACGACGAGGAGCGCGAGGGAATCGCTTTCCCGGACCACCCGGGACGCTCCGTGGAGTTCCTCCAGGAAACGGCCCCGGTTCGCCAGCCCGGTCACGAAGTCGTAGTGGAGGGCGTCTTCGAGACGCTGCTCGGCCTCGACCCGGGGCGAGACGTCCCGGGCATTGAGGACGATGCCACCCACCGACGCCTCGGCGCGCATGTCGGCCGCCGCCATTTCCATGTGGCGGAAGCGACCCGTCGAGGTGCAGAAGCGGGAGCGGAAGCGGTCCGACGAGGCGCTCCCGGACCTGACCGACTCCCAGAACCCGAACGCGGAGTGCACGTCGTCAGGATGGAGGAGTTCCGCTATCGGCTGGCCGACTATCTCATCGCTCGCCCATCCGAGGACCGAGGTGACGGCAGGACTGGCGTAGCTGATCACACCGTCGTCGGCGAGGACCAGCACCACGTCGCTCGAACCGCTCACGAGCGCACGGAACCGCCGACGCTCACCCAGGGCGGCATCCCATGCCTCCGAGACCCTGTGGGACCAGCCACGCAGGACCAGGAGCAGGACAGCCGCTGTGAAGAAGACGAAGCCGAGCCCCTTGAGGGAGTTGACGACGAAGTCGCCGCGGTCGGCGTCCGTCGTCAGGAGGACGAACAGATCCGATCCGAGGATCCAGGCGCAGCCGACTACCAGATAGATCGCCGCCGTACGTCCTGCGAGTCGTCTGATCCCCGTCCGGACCCGGCGCACGTCATCATCGTCGCGCCTCTCGATGGTGACAATGGTAGTTCATTGCTCCGCATAGCCTGCCGGTACAGGCCGGATCCGGGCTGTCGGGGGCCGCCCGGTACCATGCCCGACGTCATGTCGCAGAACGTCTCTCCCGCACCCACGATGGCCACAGAACGGCGTCGACGAGCCGCCGAGGCCCTGTCGGCGCTCGTTCCGGGCATCCGCCGTGACGCCATGACCACGATGGAGAGCGACGAGATCGACGCTCTCATCGCCAGATTCGAGACCCACTGGCCTGACCTCTTCGAGCCTCTCGAACGTCTCTTCGCGACGCGTGCCGACCTCACCGAGGTGGTTACGAGCATCGCCGGGGTGATCGTCGAGGCAGCGTCGGAACGTCCGGTCGCTCTGCGACGACTGGACCGGCGCCGCGAAATCGCTCCCGGGTGGTTCGCCGACAACACGATGGTCGGTTACGCCGCGTACGCCGACCGCTTCGCTGGAACCCTCGAGGAGGTCGCGGGCCAACTCGACCACCTGGAGTCACTCGGCGTCACCTACCTGCACCTGCTCCCCGTGCTCGAACCCAGGCCCGGCGACGACGACGGCGGATACGCGGTTGCGGACTACGAGCGGATCGACCCGAGGCTCGGAACGATGGAGGACCTCGAGAAGCTCGCCGGGGCGATGCGTGACCGCCACATGAGCCTGTGTATCGACCTCGTCGTCAACCACACGGCCCGGGAACATCCGTGGGCACGGGCGGCCGCCGCAGGCGATCCCCACTACCGGGACTTCTACCTCTTCTTCGAGGACCGCACCCTTCCCGACCTCTACTCCGAGACCCTGGTCGACGTCTTCCCTGACAACGCTCCGGGGAACTTCACATGGTCCGACGAGGCCGGCGCCTGGGTCTGGACCACTTTCCACGACTTCCAGTGGGACCTCGACCACTCGAACCCCGACGTGTTCGTCGAACTCGCCACGGTCATGACGATGCTCGCCAACCGCGGTGTCGAGGTGCTCCGCCTCGATGCGGTCCCCTTCATGTGGAAGGAGATCGGCACCGGCTGTCAGAACCTCCCCCCGGTCCACGACCTCCTCCAGGCATACCGCGCGGTGCTCGCCATCGCCGCGCCGGCCGTCATCACCAAGGCGGAGGCCATCGTGCCCCCCGACGAACTCGTCCGGTACCTCGGGGCCCACGAGGGACATCGGCGACCCGAATGCGACATGGCCTACAACAACCAGCTGATGGTGATGTTGTGGTCCTCGGTCGCGACCCGTGATGCGCGCCTGGCACACGCGGCGCTCTCCCGGATGTCGCCTCCGCCCCCCACCACGACCTGGGCCACCTACGTGCGGTGCCACGACGACATCGGCTGGGCCGTGAGCGATGCCGACGCAGCATCGGTCGGCGTCGACGCTGCCGCCCACCGTGACTTCCTCAACGAGTTCTACGCCGGCGAGTTCCGGGGCAGCTTCGGGCTCGGTGCGCGCTTCCAGCACAACCCGGTCACCGGCGACTCCCGCACCTCGGGAAGCGCGGCGGCGCTGTGCGGCATCGAACAGGCCCTGGACCTGTTGGCATCGGCCACGACGACACGCGAGACGACGACGGCACAGCGGTTCCTCGACCACGGCGTCCGCCGCCTCATCCTGCTCCACGCCGTCACCTATGGCTGGGGCGGCGTCCCGCTGCTGTGGTCGGGCGATGAGATCGCGTCGCTCAACATGCACGACTGGGAGAAGTCCCCCGGACGCAGTGACGACAACCGCTGGATGCACCGACCGCGCCTCGACTGGACCGCGGCGGCCGCCGCCGAGTCGGATCCCGAGAGCATCCCGGGACGGGTCCTGGGCTCGCTACGGGCGCTCGCCGCCGCACGACGTGAGACACCCGGCCTCTCCGGCGGAGGGACGACGACCGCGCGCCTCGTCCATGCCCCCGGCGGCGACGTGGAGACCCGGGTTCTCGCATGGGTGCGAGACCACCCCCGCCACGGTTGCCTCGTCGGGCTGGCGAACCTCTCGGAGTTCGACCTCCGGTTGGACGGAGCGGTCCTCCACGAGGCCGTCTCCCGTGACCCCGGCGCCGACCACGCCGAGCGGATCGTGGACATCCTCTCCGGCCACCGCTGGTCGCTCGGACGACCGACGGTCGAGATGCCACACCTGACCGTTCGTTGGCTCACAGACGACATCTGACTCAGGGCGACTGCGGTCCCCGCACGAGCCGACCGGGAGTGGCACCGGTCGCCTGATCCGCTTCGGCGACGACCTCGCCCCGACACACCGTGGCCCCGTATCCCTGAGCGCCCTGGAGGTAGCGCGGCGCGCCGGTCGGCAGGTCGTAGACCAACTCGGCCGGTCCGATCGCGATCCGGTCGGCGTCGATCACGTTGAGATCGGCTCTCATGCCGGCGGCGAGGAGGCCCCGGTCGGCAAGGCCGTAGTGCAGCGCCGTGGCACGCGTCTGGCGGTGCACGACCCTCTCCAATGGGAGCGTGGGACCTCGCCGTCGGTCGCGTGCCCAGAAGGACATCATGAAGGTCGGCATGGAACCGTCGCAGATCGTCGCGCAGTGAGCCCCGGCGTCGGCGAGTCCCATGATCGTGAGGTCGTGGCGGTGCAGATCGTGGAGGACGTCGAGATTCTCCTGGCTGTAGTTGAACAACGGGAACCACAGCTGGCCCCGGCCGTCGTCGGCACACAGCGCGTCGTAGGCCACCTCCGCCGGTGGCCGTCGCTGCTCTTCGGCGATCGCCGCCACGGTGCCCGACGGGTCGGGCTCGTAGTCGAAGCCATCGGTGACGATCCACATCTTCGACCAGCTCGACGTGATGAAGGCCAGGAACTCGCCGAGGTCCACCGGGGTCTCGTCGATCAGCCGCCGACGGTAGGTCGGGTCGGCGAGCTTTGCCCGCCGGTCGACGGGGGCGAGCGAGGCGACCTCCCCCCACGAAGGTCGCAGGGCGAACGGATTGGCCGTCGCGTCCCATGCCATCAGGATCCCGACGGGCCGACCGGCGACCTGCGCGCGCACGTCGGCACCCGAGGCGACCGCCCGCTCGATGAGATCGAGGTCGGTTCGCCACAGGTCCGGGGCGTCATCGGGCTGGTTCAGGTTGAACGTGACGCGTGCCCCCGACCGGCGCGCCAGCTCGGTCATCCACTCGAAGGCGCCGGGCGCGTCGGGGTGGTGCAGTGCGGCCTGGAACACGCCGTGGCCCGCCGCACTGATCGCGCCGCCGATCGCCAGCAGCTCCTCAGGCGCGGCGAACGTCCCGGGCACGAACTCGCCGTCAGCGGCCTTGTGCAACGGAGTCCGTGAGGTCGAGAACCCGAGGGCGCCGGCCCGCAGAGCCCGCTGCGTCAGCTCGGCCATCGTCGCGATGTCCCCCGGCGTGGCCGCCTCGTTCGCCGCCCCCCGCTCCCCCATCACGTAGGCGCGCAGCGCGCCATGGGGGACCTGAGTGCCGACGTCGGCGACCCAGCGACGCGCGTCGAGAGCGTCGAGGTACTCCTCGAACGTCTCCCACTCCCAGCGGATCCCATCGTGCATCGCCGCGCCGGGGATGTCCTCGACGCCCTCCATGAGCCCGATCAGCCAGTCCCGACGGTGCGGCTCGACCGGTGCGAAACCGACGCCGCAGTTGCCCATCACGACGGTCGTCACACCGTGCCAGCCTGACGGGGTGAGCTCGGGATCCCAGGTGGCCTGTGCGTCGTAGTGGGTGTGGATGTCCACGAACCCCGGTGTGACCAGGCGTCCGTCCGCGTCGATCTCGCGGTGCCCGCGGCCGGGATCGTCGCCTCCGCCATGGGCGGCGACGGTCGTGATCATCTCGCCGTCGACGGCGATGTGCCCCTGGAAGGCCGGCGCGCCCGACCCGTCGACGATCGTCGCGTTGCGGATCACCAGGTCGTGGGATGCGGCCACGTCCCTAGACTCCCACGTCGTGGACACCCCCGACACCCCTCCCACACGCGAGCTCGCCGTCGCCGACGCCACCCGCCTCGAGCCGGGTCAGATAGTCGAAGCCTCCGCGGACGGCCTCGACCTCGTCGTGTGGAGAAGCGCGTCGGGGCGACCCTGCGTGATGGAGGCCCGCTGCCCGCACCAGTGGAGTCACCTCGGTGGCGAAGGTGTCGTCGACGGCGAGGAACTGGTCTGTCTCACCCACCTGTGGCGCTTCGGACCCGACGGGGACGGGTGGAAGGTCGCGATGAACGGAAGGCGGGACCGCAAGGGCGACGTCGACGTGTTCCCATGCAGAGAAGTCGACGGCGAGATCGTCGTCGACCTCCCGCTGTCGGGTGGGGCCTGAGTCGACCCTCAGCCCTCGGCTTTCCATTCGTCGAGGTGGGCGGCCTCGTCGCCGATCCTCGTCGAGTCGCCGTGCCCGGTGTGCACGAGGGTGTCCGGGGGAAGCGTCAGCAGTCTCGCCTCGATCGACTCGATGATCTGACCACGGTCGGAGAACGAGCGCCCGGTGGCTCCCGGACCCCCGTTGAAGAGCGTGTCCCCGGAGAAGACGACGCTCTCGGAGGGCATGTGGAGACACACACCGCCCGGTGAGTGGCCGGGCGTGTGGATCACCCGCAGGTTCGCAGTGCCCACAGTGAGTGTCTGCCCGTCGGCGAGCGACGCGTCCACCCTGCGGTCGGGATACACGGCCTCCCACAGCATCGTGTCGTCCGGATGCAACCAGATGGGCGCGTCCGCGGCCTCGGCGAGCTCTGCGGCCGCGTTGATGTGGTCGTTGTGGGCATGGGTGCAGACGATCGCGACGAGGTTGCGCCCCCCGATCGCTTCGAGAATCGGACGGTGGTCGTGGGCGGCATCGACGACGATGACATCGCGGTCGTCGCCGACGACCCAGATGTTGTTGGTGACGTCGAAGTCCTGCCCGTCCAGTGAGAAGACCCCGGATGTGACGACGTGGCCGATCACAGGACCACGACCGACCGCAGGACCTCGCCCCGTTCCATCTTGTGGAAGGCCTCCTCGACGTCCTCGAGGGAGATGGTCTCGGACACGAACCCGTCGAGGTTCAACCGCCCCTGCAGGTAGAGGTCGATGAGCATGGGGAAGTCACGGGCCGGCAGACAGTCGCCGTACCACGACGACTTGAGTGCGCCTCCCCGGCCGAACACGTCGAGGAACGGCAACTCGAGCGTCATGTCCGGTCGGGGTACACCCACCAGCACGACGGTGCCGGCCAGATCACGGGCCTCGAAGGCCTGCTTGTAGGTCTCCGGGAGTCCGATGGCCTCGATCGCGACGTCCACACCGTTGCCCCCGGTGAGAGCCCGGATCGCCTCGACCGGGTCGGTCGCCGAGGAGTTGACGGTGTGGGTCGCGCCGAAGTTCCTCGCCCACTCGAGCTTTCCGTCGTCGATGTCGACGGCGATGATGGTCGACGCACCCGCGAGGCGCGCACCTTCGATCGCTGCGTCGCCCACTCCTCCGCAGCCGAAGACGGCGACGGAATCACCCCGGCCGACTTCGCCGGTGTTCATCGCCGCGCCGAGCCCGGCCATCACTCCACAGCCCAGCAGTCCGGCGGCCTCGGGCTTCGCTGCGGGGTCCACCTTGGTGGCCTGGCCCGCGGCGACGAGGGTCTTCTCTGCGAAGGCCCCGATCCCCAGCGCCGGGGACAACGGCGTGCCGTCGGTCAGGGTCATCGCCTGAGCGGCGTTGTGAGTGGCGAAGCACAGCCACGGGCGGCCACGGCGACACGACCGGCACTCACCGCACACCGCCCGCCAGTTGAGGATCACGAAGTCCCCGACGGCGACCTCGCTCACGCCCTCACCGACCTCGGCGACGAGCCCGGCGGCCTCGTGCCCCAACAGGAACGGGAACTCGTCGTTGATGCCGCCCTCGCGGTAGTGGAGGTCCGTGTGGCAGACACCGCATGCCTGGATATCGACGACCACTTCGCCCGGGCCGGGGTCGGGCACGACGATCGTCTCGATCCCGACCGGGGCGCCCTTGGCCCTCGCGATCACCCCGCGTACCTCGTGTGGCATCGTCCGTCCCTTCGCCGTCGTGTCCGTCTCTGGTGCGAGGCTAGCGCGCGCCTCTCGAACGCTCAGTTGCGTCCCGGAACCGGCACCGTGAGGGTCCCGCCGCCCCAGCCACTTTCGATGTCGCGGCCCTGGAACGTGACCTCGGTGATGTCGTCGGGGATCACGAATCCGCCCGATGAGCGGGTGAAGGGCTGTTCGTCCGCGTGGTCGTGGGCCAACTCCGTCTCGATGATGACCTCGTCGTCGGGTCCGAGGATCCGCCATCCGTCCGCATAGCGCGAGTCCGAGTCGTAGGGCGAGGAGATCGTCACGGTCGCCGTGAACGAGTCACCGCCCCCGGGCACGAGGGTCGCCGACACGACGTCGGGGAACAGGTCGTCGTCGCCACCACCGCCGAAACAGCCCGTGGCCACAAGAGCGAGGAGAGCGAGGAGAAGGGCGGCGCTGAACGTCCGCACGACTCAGACGTCCAGGAAGCGGCCGACGGCGAACGCAGACCCGACCGCGCCGATCAGACCTCCGAGCAACAAGACGATGTACGCCTTCTCCCAGACGACGGAACTCTCGAGCGCGAAGTCCCGCAGCAGCGCCAGTTCGTCGTTGCGGACGAAACCCTCGAAGAGATTGTTGACGACGAACAGGACCGGGATGGCCGCGGCCGCGCCCACGAGCCCCTGGACGGTCCCCTCCACCATGAACGGGACGCGGATGTACCAGTTGGACGCGCCGACGAGCTTCATGACCTCGATGTCACGGCGGCGGGCGAAGATGGCCGTCCGGATCGTGTTGAAGATCAACAGCACCGACGCGACGAGCACGATGATCGACGCCACGAGCATCAACAGGGAGAAGTCCCGTGACGTGTCCTCGAGGGACCTGATGATCTCCGTGGACGCCACCACTTCCCGCACGCCCGGCTTGAGGTCGAACTGGGAGACGAGCGATTCGACCACGTCGGCGTCGGTCGACGTCGGCCGCACGCGGTACGAGGGCGGCAGGTCACCCGGCTGTATCGATTCGAGCAGTTCGGGACTGTCGGCGAACTCGTCCTGGAACTCGATGAACGTCGCGTCCTGATCGACGAAGAACCAGCTCTGCACCTCGGGGTTCTCGTCGAGGGACTGGACCATCGCCTCGTGCTGGGTGGGATCGGCCTCGACGTTCATGAAGACGATGAACTCGACGCCGTCACGCCAACGACCCGTCGCCTGGTCCACCCCGTCGCGCACCAGCAGCGACGAACCGAACAAGGCGAGGGAGATCCACACCGCGACGACGGTGGCGAGGAAGAGGGTGAAGTTCCGGCGGAGGTTCCCGCCGGTCTCACGGAAGACGTAGGTGAGTCGCATGGCTACTCGTAGACCCCGCGTGCCTGATCGCGCACGAGCGCACCGCGGTCCAACTCGATGACCCTGCGCCGCATGGTGTCGACGATGCCACGGTCGTGGGTCGCCATCACGACGGTGGTCCCCGTCTTGTTGATGCGGTCCAGCAGGCGCATGATCCCCACCGACGTCGCCGGGTCGAGGTTCCCCGTCGGCTCGTCCGCGAGCAGGATCAGGGGCCGGTTCACGAAGGCACGGGCGATCGAGACCCGCTGCTGTTCACCGCCGGAGAGCTCGTCGGGGTAGTTGTTCGTCTTCTTCGTCAGGCCGACCAGCTCGAGGATCGCCGGCACCTGACTGCGGATCACGTGCTTGGGCCGACCGATGACCTCGAGCGCGAAGGCGACGTTCTGCGCGACCGTCTTGTTGGGGAGCAACTTGAAGTCCTGGAAGATGCACCCGATGTTGCGGCGCAGATAGGGCACCTTCATCCGCGACAGCGCACCGATGTCCTTGCCGGCGACGAAGATCGCACCCGCGTCGGGCGTCTCCTCCTTGTTCAGGAGGCGGATGAACGTCGACTTCCCCGAACCCGAGGGACCGACGAGGAACACGAACTCGCCCTTGCCGATCTCACAACTGATCTGGTGGAGGGCGAGGACCTCGCCCTTGTACACCTTCGTGACGTTGTCGAGCTTGATCATGGCGCGTCGATGAGGCCTCTGAGAGATGCGGTTTCCCTCCGGCGGAACCAGGTGGCCGACGGTGGGAGCGGGCTCACAGTATCAGGGGCATCCCGGCGTTCTGTGTCATCCCCACGGCCCACCGCGCTCAGCCCCGCCAGCGCAACCAGGCTTCCAGGAAGTCCTCGATGTCACCGTCGAGAACGGCGTCGACGTTGCCGGTCTCGTACTCGGTCCGCAGGTCCTTGACCATCTGGTACGGCTGCAGGACATAGGACCGGATCTGGCTTCCGAATCCGACGCGCTTGGACTCGCCGGCGATCTCGGCGATCTCGTCGTCACGCTTCTTGCGCTCCAGGTCGAGGAGCTTGGATGCCAGCATCTGCATCGCCCGGTCCTTGTTCTGATGCTGGCTGCGCTCGTTCTGGCACGACACGACGATCCCCGTCGGGAGATGGGTGATGCGCACCGCCGAGTCCGTCACGTTGACGTGCTGGCCCCCGGCGCCCGATGACCTGTAGGTGTCGATCCGAAGCTCGGTCTCGTCGATGTCGATCTCGTTGGAAAGGTCCTCGAAGAACGGCACGACCTGCATCGACGCGAACGCTGTCTGGCGTTTGGCGTCCTTGTTGAACGGCGACATGCGCACGAGCCGGTGGACCCCGTGCTCGGACTGCAGGAGGCCGTAGGCGTGGCGGCCCCTGACGATGAACTCCGCGGAGGAGATACCCGCCTCGGTACCGGCCTGAACGGCGTCGAGTTCCACGGTGAAGCCCCGGCGTTCGGCCCAACGCAGGTACATGCGCAACAGCATCTCGGCCCAGTCCTGGGCGTCGGTGCCGCCCTCACCGGACTGGATGTGGCACACGGCGTCGTGCTCGTCGTGCTCGCCGGAGAACAGCGCCCGCAGCTCGAGGGCGTCGAGGACCTCCGACAGCGCGCGGACCGCCTGGGAGATCTCAGCCTCGACCGATTCGTCGCCCTCCTCGAGCCCGAGCTCGAGCAGCATGGCGACGTCGTCGATGCGTGCTTCCAGGTCGTCGTGGAGTTCGACGTCCTCGGTGATCACCGACAGCTCGGTGGTGACCCGTCGGGCCTCGTCCGCGTCGTCCCAGAGATCGGGGCGGGCGGCCTCCTCGGCCAACTCGGGCTGGCGTTCGCGCAACTCGTCGATCCGCAGGTACCGGTTGGCGTCGCTGAGGCGTCGCCGCAGGTCGGTGACGGTGGCGCTGTGCTCAGCGAGCGTCACCCTCAGCCGCCACCGTGGCAGTGCTTGAACTTCTTGCCCGAGCCGCACGGACACGGCGCGTTGCGCGGCGTCTTGTCCCAGTCGGACTTGACCACCGGCGTGTGCGACGCCTGCTGGTTCTCCTCGATGAGCTTGGGACCGGTCTCCTCGGCCACCTGGGCGGCCGCCTGTTCGGTCGCCCTGGCGGCCGTGCTGGGGGCCCGGCTGGGCTCCACCGGACCCGACTCGGTGACGCCCGTGGCGTCGCCTGTGCCGTCGGCGTCGCCGCTGTCGGACTCGGCGGTGGCCTTCTCTTCGATCTTGACCTGGACGCGCATCACGTAGGTGACGAAGTCCCGCGCGATGTTGTCCATCATCGCTCCGAACATCTCGAAGCCTTCGCGCTGCCACTCCGTGAGTGGATCCTTCTGGCCCATCGCCCGCAGATGGATGCCGTCCTTGAGGTAATCCATCTCGTAGAGGTGCTCGCGCCAACGCTGGTCGATGATGCGCAACATCACCTGACGCTCGATGGCCCGCATGGCCTCTTCGCCGATGTCGCCCTCGCGTGCTTCGTAGACAGCCGTCGCCTCACCCATCAGGACGTCGTAGATCTCGTCCGTGGAGTCGGCTGCGACGAGATCGTCCACGTCGAGTTCGCTCGGCCAGAGGTTGGCGACCTCAGCGAGGAGCGTGTCCAGATCCCAGTCCTCGGCGTTCTCGGAGATGCACGAGGCCCGGATGGTGGAATCGATGGCGTCGGCGAGGTACTCGAGCGCCTCGTCGCGCAGGTTGGCGCCGTCGAGGATCTGGTCGCGGCGCTTGTAGATGACCTTGCGCTGCTCGTTCATCACCTCGTCGTACTCGAGGACGCGCTTGCGACTCTCCGCGTTCTTCTGCTCGACGGTGTTCTGGGCCCGCTCCACGGCCTTGGTGACCATCTTCGACTCGATCGGCGTGTCGTCGGGCAGGGACTTACCCATCACCCAGTTCATGGCACCGGTCGCGAAGATCCGCATCAGCTCGTCCTCGAGCGAGATGTAGAAGCGGCTCGCTCCCGGATCGCCCTGGCGGCCGGACCGGCCACGCAGCTGGTTGTCGATCCGGCGGCTGTCGTGCCGCTCGGTGGCGAGCACGTAGAGGCCGCCGAGCTCGCGGACGACCTTGCCCTCCTCTTCGCATTCGGGCTCGTACTTCGCGAGCAGGTCCGCGAGTCGGGCCTGGCCCTCCTCGCTGTCCGGGGCCAGGCCCTCGGCGGTGAGATCGCGACCGGCGAGCGCCTCGGGGTTGCCGCCGAGGATGATGTCGACGCCGCGTCCGGCCATGTTCGTGGCGACCGTCACCGAGTGGAGCCGACCTGCCTGCGCGACGATGTCGGCCTCACGGGCGTGCTGTTTCGCGTTGAGGACCTCATGGGGGATGCCGCGCTGGTCGAGCAGGCGGCCGAGCTTCTCGCTCTTCTCCACCGAGATCGTTCCGACCAGCACGGGCTGGCCGACCTCGTAGCGCTCGGCGAGGTCGTCGGCGACCGCGTCGAACTTGGAGTCCTCGCTGCGGTAGATGACGTCGTCGCGGTCATCTCGCGCCAGCGGCCTGTTGGTCGGGATGGGCACGACGTGCAGGCCGTAGGTGCCGTGGAACTCGGCCGCTTCGGTCTCGGCCGTACCGGTCATGCCGGCGAGCTTGTCGTAGAGACGGAAGTAGTTCTGCAGGGTGATCGTGGCGAGCGTCTGGTTCTCGTCTTTGATCTTGACGCCCTCTTTGGCCTCCACCGCCTGGTGCAGCCCGTCGGACCAGCGTCGACCCTCGAGCACGCGACCCGTGAACTCGTCGACGATCTTCACCTCGCCGTTGGTGACGATGTAGTCCTTGTCGCGCTTGTACAACTCCTTGGCCTTGAGGGCGACCCCGAGTTGGTGCACGTAGTTGGACTGGACCGAGTCGTAGAGGTTCTCGATGCCGAGCGCCCGCTCGACGGCGTGGATGCCCTCCTCCACCGGCGCGACGATGCGCTTCTCCTCGTCGACGTCGTAGTGGACGTCACGCTGGAGGCTACGCACGATGGAGGCGAACGTGTAGTAGGTCTGCGCGGCGTCAGCCAGGCGCCCCGAGATGATCAGGGGGGTCCGGGCCTCGTCGATGAGGATCGAGTCGATCTCGTCGACGATGCAGAAGTTGTGGCCTCGCTGCACCTGTCGGGAACGGGCGAGCGCCATGTTGTCGCGCAGATAGTCGAAGCCGAGTTCGTTGTTGGTGCCGTAGGTGATGTCGGAGGTGTACTGCTCCCGCTTGAACTGGGGGTCACGGTTGCCGGGCACGATGATCCCGACGCTCAGCCCGAGGAACTGGTGGACCTCGCCCATCCACTGGGCGTCACGCGCGGCCAGGTAGTCGTTGACCGTGACGACGTGGACGCCCTTGCCGGACAGACCGTTGAGATACACGGGCAGCGTGGACACGAGGGTCTTGCCCTCACCCGTCTTCATCTCGGCGACCCACCCGAAGTGCAGGGCCGCACCGCCCATCAGCTGGACGTCGTAGTGGCGCTGACCGAGGACACGCGTCGCGGCCTCGCGCACGACGGCGAAGGCCTCGACGAGAATGTCGTCGAGCTCCTCGCCGTCGGCGAGCCTGTTGCGGAACTCGTCGGTCTTGGCGCGCAGTTCGGCGTCGGTGAGGGGTGTGACTTCGGGCTCGAGGTCGTTGATGAGCGGCACGAGGCCCTCGAGGGCCCTGAGCTTCTTACCTTCGCCCGTGCGGAGAATCTTCTTGAAGACTGACATCTGGACGCGCAGTCTACCGGCGCGCTCGAAAGTGTCCGGGCAGGGGTCCGCCCGGACACCACCGCCCGGTCTCAGCCGGAGACGCCGCTACCCACCCGATCGCCGTCGAGGCTCTCGTCCGCTTCGTCCTCGGCGTGGTCGATGAGGCCGTAGTCGCCGTCGTGGCGCCGATAGACGACAGCCCCACGGCCGGTCTGGGCATTGGTGAAGAAGTAGAAGTCGTGCGAGACGAGCTCCAGCATCTGGACGGCCTCGATGGGCGTCATCGGGTCCAGAGTGAACGACTTGGTACGCACGATCTGGGGCTCGGCGGTCTCCAGCGGCTCCATCTCGACCTCGATGGGCGGCTGGGTCGGCTGAACCGGGGCACCTCGGTGCCAGCGGTTGACGAGCTTCGTCTTGAGCTTGCGGAGCTGGCGCTCGAGCTTCTCGACGGCGATGTCCACGGCGCTGAAGGCATCCGGAGCGGCGACCTTGCACCGCACATGGTGACCGTGGCCCGACAAGGTGACCTCGCACACCTCCTTGTCGGAGATGCGCGGGTTGCGCTCCTCGGAGAAATGCACCTCCGCGAGGTCCAGACCGTCGACGAACCGGTCGAGGCGACCGATCTTGTCGCGGGTGTACTCGTCGAGACGACTGCTCACATGGGTGTGGCGGCTGCTGATGGAAACGTCCACGTCATCCTCCGTAAGGACTGCGGTCATGAGATGTTACGGCCACAGGCACCCTCTTTTGAAATGCCGAAGGTCCGCTCTGGTCGCGCGGCCACGACAACCGCGTCGACACGCCGGGCACCTGCGGTCCGGAGACCTGCTGCGGCTGCAGCGAGCGAGGTGCCGGTGGTGGCCACGTCGTCGACGACGAGCACCGAGCCGTGCACCGCTCGCCGGACGGCCAGGATCGGCCCCGTGAGACGCTCCTCGCGCGTGGCCGTCGTCTGAGCACCACCGCGCCGCGCGAGCAGACGCCTGGCGGGTACCCCCAGACGACGAGCGAGGCGACGGGCGAGGACCTCACTCTGGTCGTAGCCACGCCGTCGACGGTTCACCGGTGCAGCGGGAACCCAGGTGACGACATCGGGACGGCGGGTGACGACGCCGGCGAGTTCGGCCGCCAGCCGCGGCACCACCCGGCGGGCGTTGCGGTACTTCAGTGCGGCGACCAGGCGGCGCGTGGCCCCCTCGTAGGCGAAGCGGACCCCGAGCGAGTCCAGGCCCGGAACCCGGGGCGGATCGTGCGCCGACGGCAACCCCGCGAGGCAGGCGTCGCAGGGGGCCGGTCCCGGCGTGGCACACAGCGGGCAGGTGGAGGTGATGAGCACCGCGGCGACGTTACGGGTCAACGGTGACAGCCTCCCGGGCGCACCGCTCTCGACGATCCCGACGCTCCGTCGAACAGATGCCAGACTGCGCCCATGGCGAGAATCGCAGTGATCGGCGCCGGGTGGACCGGAGCGGTCGTGGCCCGCGAGCTGACCGACGCCGGCCACCGCGTCGAGGTCCTCGAACGCGCGGCCGTCGTGGGCGGCCACAGCCGCGTCGAGACGCTCAACGGCGTGGTCTACGAGCCCAACGGCGCCCACATCT
This sequence comes from Acidimicrobiales bacterium, assembly GCA_040219085.1. Taxonomy (NCBI): domain Bacteria; kingdom Bacillati; phylum Actinomycetota; class Acidimicrobiia; order Acidimicrobiales; species Acidimicrobiales bacterium. Next base: position 217,721 of record JAVJTC010000020.1, on the reverse strand, counting down.
TCCACACGTCGGATCCGACCGTGAAGGACTACGTGAGTCGCTTCGGGATGGGTCGGCCCTACGAACACGTCGTGGTCACCGAGGTGTACCTCTCCCCCGACGATGACGAGCCCCGCTTGTTGTCGTGGCCGCCCCAGGTGGCCGAACTGCGTGAGCTGCCGATCTGGCCGGTCGTGGAACGCGAACTGGCCGAGCTTCCGCCCGAACCCATCGGCGAGAGCTTCGAGGAACACGTCATCTCGCTCATGGGGCCCACCCTGTACGGCCTGTTCATCCGCGACTACACGGTCAAGCAGTGGGACCGCGACCCCCGTGAGCTGTCCGCCCGCTTCGCGCCCAAGCGGGTCGAACTGCGCGACGACGGGTACCGACGCCTGTTCCGCGATACCTGGGAGTTCTTCGAGGCGGAAGGGGTCAACTCGATCATCGAGGCGATCCTGGCTCCGGTCTCGGTGACCGCCGGTGCGACGATCTCGATGGACCACGCCGACGACCTGGCCGCGGAGTTCGACATGGCGGTCATCACGGCGCCGCTCGACGACTTCGCCGGATGTCCCGGTGAACTCGAGTGGCGCGGGATCGAGATGCGGTCCCGCTACGTGCCGACGGACACTCCCGACGGGACGGTCACCCCTGCCTACGTCGTCAACCGACCGTCGCTGCGGGTCCCGTACACACGCACGGTCGAGACCAAGCACGCGACCGGGCAGTCGATCCTCGGGACCGTCGTCAGCGAGGAGATCCCCGGCTCACCGGCTCGCCACTACCCGGTTCCCCGCGTCGACGGGCGCAACACGACCCGCAACGGGGAGTTGATGGCCGAGATCGCGGACGCGTTCGACATCCCCGTCCTGTTCGCCGGCCGACTCGCGACGTACCGCTACATCAACCAGGACGAGGCGATCACCGACGCTCTGCGCTGCGCAACCGAGGCGCTGGACCACTTCGCCCCCTGACCGGCGGTGCTCGACGCGACGGCCGGCGCGGTCTTCAGGCTCCTCGTGCGGGTGTTCCTGCAGACTGCAAATCGGTGGGACACACGCCGATATCCGCAATTGCGGATATCCGGGGTCTGAACCGGAGATCGAAACTCCGACGTCGCGCCGCCGCTCAAGGGCCCCGTCTGCGAAACTGGCCGAGATGTACGCGATCGCGTACATCGGCCGGCGGAAACGGAATCGAAGTGGCGGCACACGGATCGATTCCTCAGGCAGGAACTCAAGAACCACTCTTTGTGTGCCGATGACGGGCTGTGGACTTCGCAACCCTGCTCGTGGTCACGATCGTCGTCGGGTTGGCAGTCGGCCGACTGATCAACACGATGTTGCATCACATCGGACTGGGCGCCGGTCGACCCGGTGTCGAGTGGCTCTGTCTCGCCACCTGGCTGCTCGTGGGCTCGATCTCCGCAACGCTCGTTCCGGACTTCGATTCGAACCCCTGGGGCTCGGGAACGCGTCTAGGGATCATGGCCGCATTGGCCATTGTCCCCGTCCTGCGACTCTCGATGTACCGCTATTGCATGCGCGTGACAGAAGCACCACCCGCGTCCACTCCGGTACCAGCAGCGACCATCCCGTCCTGGGCGGAGACCCTCGTGGCCGAGGCCGTATCCGGTGGATGGCGGGTCATTGAGATCACCGAGACCCCGCGCGTGGGCCGGGCCGTCGAGCTGACGCGCGAAGGCAGCGCCTGCCAACTCTCGATCGCCCGGGTACCGCGAAGTGCGTTCACCTTCTTCCTGAAGGCTCCGGTGGCGATCACCACGTCCGTCACGACCGACGGACGAGGTCTGGTCGCGTCGGGCAACGTGGGGATCCACCTCGTCGACCACGACCGCTGCCTCGCACAGTGGGCCCGCGACGCCTCGTTGACCGAACTCGTGACAGCCCACGAACGACTGCTGCAGCGCCTTCGTTCAGCGGGCGTCGGCTTCGCGACCTTCACGTCGACTGAGGCCCACGAGCACGCCGCGGACGCCTCGTGTCGGTCGTTGACAGAAGACCGGGACTGGCGCACGAGAGCGGCAACCGGCGTCGACCGCATGCTGACGACCCGACACCACGAACCGAGCGCAGCCGACATCGCCGAGTTCGTCCGCGAGACGAAGGGACTCGCCCACCTGCCGCCACCACCCCTCGGCCCCGTGACGGAGCCACCTGCCGGGCCCGAACCAACCCGACCGGCGCCCCTGTCAGGCACCGACACGGCCCGATGGCGCCAGCCGGGCTGACGGACACCGCGGGCACCCACGCGCCGCGGCAGCTCGTCGCCGTGGAGTGCCCTAGTACCGGTAGTGATCCGGCTTGTAGGGGCCGTCGACGGCGATGCCGAGGTACGACGCCTGCTCGGGTGACAGCTCCGTGAGGCGCACGCCCAGAGCGTCGAGATGCAACCGGGCGACCTCCTCGTCGAGGTGTTTGGGCAGGGTCACGACGTCGAGTCCGTAGCTCTCGGCCTCACGCTGGAGCTCGAGTTGAGCGATCACCTGGTTCGTGAACGAACACGACATGACGAAGCTCGGGTGGCCCGTCGCGTTGCCGAGGTTCAACAGCCGCCCCTCGGACAAGACGATGATCGAGTGACCGTCGGGGAAGACGAACTCGTCGACCTGGGGCTTGATGGTGATCCGCTGCACATCCGAGAGCTTCAGGAGGCCGGCCATGTCGATCTCGTTGTCGAAGTGGCCGATGTTGCCGACGATGGCCTGGTTCTTCATCCGGGCCATGTGCTCGACCGAGATGACGTCCTTGTTGCCGGTCGACGAGATGAAGATGTCGCCGATCTCCATGACGTCCTCGAGGGTGCGCACCTCGAAACCCTCCATGGCGGCCTGCAGGGCGCAGATCGGATCGATCTCGGTGACGATCACCCGGGCGCCCTGACCGCGCAGGCTCTGGGCGCAACCCTTGCCGACGTCGCCGTAGCCGCAGACCACGGCGATCTTTCCGCCGATCATCACGTCGGTGGCACGGTTGATGCCGTCGATGAGCGAGTGCCGGATCCCGTAGAGGTTGTCGAACTTGGACTTGGTGACCGAGTCGTTCACGTTGATGGCCGGGAACAGCAGGGTCCCCGCGTCACGCATCTGGTAGAGCCGGTTCACCCCGGTGGTCGTCTCCTCGGACACACCGCGGATGTCGGCGGCCACCCGACCCCACACCTCGTCGTCTTCGGTCTGGATACGCCGCAGCGTGTCGAGGATGATCTTCCACTCGTCGGGGTCGTCGTCGGCCGCGTCGGGAACGGCGCCCGCCTTCTCGTACTCCACGCCCTTGTGGACCAGGAGCGTGGCGTCACCTCCGTCGTCGACGATCAGCGTCGGCCCGGCGCCGCCCGGCCAGCGCAGCACCTGTTCGGTGCACCACCAGTACTCCTCGAGGCTCTCGCCCTTCCATGCGTACACCGGGACACCCTCGAGACCGTCGGGGGTTCCGGTCGGACCCACGACGACCGCTGCCGCGGCGTGGTCCTGGGTCGAGAAGATGTTGCACGACGCCCACCGGACCTCCGCGCCGAGAGCCGTCAGGGTCTCGATCAGCACCGCCGTCTGCACGGTCATGTGCAGCGAGCCGGTGATGCGCGCGCCGGCCAGCGGCTGGTCGTCGTGGTACCGCGCCCTCAGGGCCATCAGCCCGGGCATCTCGTTCTCGGCGAGGCGGATCTCGTTGCGTCCGTACTCGGCGAGCGAGAGGTCGGCAACCTTGTAGTCGTTCCCTGTGATCTTCACGGCGGCCACCCTACCGACGCGCCGGTCGCGCCCCGCCGGCGAGCGGAAGCGGGCCTAGACCAGCCCCTCCAGGCGGGACTTGAGCTCGGCGATGGCCGGAATCGGACCCGGGTCGATTCCCTCGAGGCCGGCCATCTCGAGGGAGACGGCGTCTCCGAACATCATCATGTCGAGAACCTGGGCGATGACGCCGTCACCGCCGGCCTCCACCTCGTGGATGTCGGAGACGACCTCGCCGATCATCTCGGACAGGACGGCGAACGTCTCACCGACGGCGGGGTGCTCGTCGTCGTGACGCAGGAACACGAGCGAGAAGACCTGCCGCGTCACGTCACCGTGCTGGCCCCAACCGACGACCTCGTTGTGACACAGCTCGGGCACGGTGTTGGAGAAGGCCGGGACTTTGGCGTTCTCGTTGATCTGGGTCTTCCAGCGCCGCGCGGCGACGTCACCGGTGCCACCGCCGCCGTAGATGATCGGCAGCGTCCGGCCGATCCGCCGGGCGAGATCGAGAGCGGGACTCGCGGGCCCGGTCAGCTCCGCGCCACGTCGCCTGAGCTGCTCGACCGCCAGGCCGATCCACTCCCCCGCCCCGGGGAAGAACCCCATTCGCTCCAACACGACCAGCGGCGGGATCGCAACGGCCCCCAGACCCGCACGTGGCATCGGGATCGAGGCGTCGACGGGAACGACGGGCGCCCCCCAGCCCCGGGCGAGTTCACCGAGCCGTCCGCCGCCGGTGACGGCGACGACCTGGCCCCCGAGTGAGGCCGCGGTGATCGTCGCCTCGACCGTCTCGGCCGTGTTCCCCGACGCCGACACGGCCATGACCAGGGTCGATTCCGAGACGTAGGACGGCGTCGTGTAGTTCTTCACCACGACGACGGGTAGCGACATGAACGGTCCCGCGGTGACGGTCAGGAAGTCCCCCGCGATCCCGCTACCGCCCATTCCGAGGACGAGTACGTTCGTGATGCCCTTGGGGTCCGGTAGCCCGTCGACGGCCTGTGCCGCCGCGACGGCGGCCTCCACCTGGTCGGGGAGCCCGGCGAAGGCGTCCCACATTCCGAGCGTGTCGATCCGTTGCGCGCTCACGGTGTGAACGTCGGTTCGATCGCCAGTTCGGCCGCACGCGCCATGATCGAGTCGTGCTCGGCCTCGTCGACGTTGTCGGCCTCGTCGATGAGCATGACAGGGATGCCGTCATCGATCCGGTACCTGCGGTGCAGGCGCGGGTTGTACAGGAAATCGTCGGCCTCGAAATAGAGCAGCGGACCCTTGTCCTCGGGGCAGGCGAGGATGTCGAGCAGGCGGCGGTCCAGTGTCATTGTCGTCCTCGGTTCGTCGTTTTCGTCAGCCGCCGTCGATGATCGCCCGCACCTCGGCGACGTGCGCGTCGACCGAGTCCGCGTCGGGCGCCTCGAGGTTCAGTCGCAACAGCGGTTCGGTGTTGGAGGCTCGAAGGTTGAACCACCAGTCTCCGAGGTCCACCGTCAGCCCGTCCAACTCGTCGAGATCGGCATCGGAGTATGCGGCGCGGACCCGGTCGATCACGGCACCCTGATCGCCGACGCGGAGGTTGATCTCCCCCGATGCGGCGTAGCGCTCGAAGGGCTTGCGGAGCTCTGAGAGCGGCTGGCCCGACTCGGCCATCAGGCGCAGGATCGTGAGCGCGGCGATGACCCCTGAATCGGCCCGGTAGTTGTCGCGGAAGTAGTAGTGGCCCGAGTGCTCACCGGCGAAGATCGCTCCCGTCTCGGCCATCGTCGACTTGATGTAGGAGTGCCCCACCCGCGTCCGAACAGCGGTTCCGCCGCGTTCGGTGACGATCTCGGGGACGGACTTGGAACAGATCAGGTTGTAGAGGACCGTGCCACCGGGCTCACGGCCCAGCAGCGCCGCCCCGACCATCGCCGTGGTCGTGGAGCCCGACAGCGGCTCGGCGTGCTCGTCGACGATGAAGACACGGTCCGCGTCGCCGTCGAATGCCAGGCCGATCGAGGCGCCGACCTCGAGGACGCGGTCCCGCAGGTCACGCTGGTTCTCGACCTGGATCGGGTCGGCCGGGTGGTTGGGGAACGTCCCGTCGAGCTCCGGGTACATGACCTCCAGGTCCACCGGCAGCCCGGCGAACATCGCCGGAACCACGAGGCCCCCCATCCCGTTGGCGACGTCCGCCACCACCTTCACGGCGCCGATCCCTGCGACGCCGACCAGCGCGTGGACATGGGCGACGAAGTCCTCGAGGAGGTCCTCGGACCGCCTCTCGCCGCGGGTGTCGGCCGGCTCCACGCCCTCAGCGGCGAGTCGGCGGATTTCCGCGAGACCCGACTCCGCCCCGATCGGGGCCGCCCCGGCCCGGCACGACTTGATGCCGTTGTACTCGGCGGGGTTGTGCGAGGCGGTGAACACCACGCCCGGGGCGCCGCGTGAGCCGGATGCGTAGTAGAGGAGGTCCGTGGAGATGAGCCCGAGATCCACGATGTCGAGGCCCTGGGACATCACGCCCTCGGCGAACGCCTCACTCAGAGCGACCCCCGACTCCCTCATGTCGCGTCCGAGCAGGACCTCGGTCACCCCGGGGTCGTCGTCGCGGATGAAACGCCCGAACGCGGCACCCAGGCGTCCCGCCAGATCGGCGTCGAGTTGGTCGGGCACCACACCACGGATGTCGTAGGCCTTGACGATGGCATCGAGGTCCGTCACGAGGCGACACTACCGCGTGCCGGGGAACTCCCCGGAACGACGCGCGGCCCGTAGTCGCCCCGCCGGGAACGGGTGCGGATGCGGGCGATGTCGCGCAGCAGGGAGACACCGTCACGTAACGGGCGGACCGACGACGACACGCGGTTGTCGACGGACACCGGCACCTGCACGAAGGAGTGACCGCGCCTGTCGAGGAGATGGATCACCTCGACGTCGAACGCGAAGCCGTCCACCCGGCACCGCCCGAAGACGTCGCGGGCCGTGGTCGCGGTGAACGCCTTGAGACCGCACTGCGTGTCGAGGCGCCGCCCGACGAGAAAGCGTCCGGCGACCACCGAGATCGCCCACCCGCCGATGCGCCGCAGGCGACTCGGGGCCGCGGCGCCCGGAGCGAGTCGGCGGTCCCCCAACGCGGCATCGGCGCCGTCGAGGACCGGCGCGAGCACGGCGGCGATGACGGAGGGCGGGTAGGCGAGGTCTGCGTCGCAGAAGGCGACCACGTCGCCGGTGGCGACGGCCATGCCGGTGCGCACCGCATGACCCTTCCCCCGGTTGCGCGGCGACTCGACGACGACATCGGCCCACTTTCGAGCGACGGCCGCCGTCTCGTCACGTGAGCCGTCGTCGACGACGACCAGCTCGACGCCGGACGAGCCGAGTGCGCCGGGCAGTTCGGCGCGCAGACGCTGAAGGCTCGTGGCGATCACATCGGCCTCCTCGTAGGCGGGGACGACGACCGAGACGGTCCTCACGGCAGCACCGGATCGGGATCTGGGTTCGGATCCGCGTCTGGGTCCGGATCGGGATCCGGGTTCGGATCCGCGTCTGGGTCCGGATCGGGATCCGGGACCGGATCTGCGTCCGGAGTGTCCCGAAGGCCCCATGCGAGAACGTCGGGACGCCGAGCGAGACCCAGGGCCGTCACGATGCCCAGTCCTGTCACCAGATAGGCGGCCGCGTCGATGCCCGTCCAGCCGTAGCGCAGCGTGACGTTCGTGTCGGTGGGGACGACCACCATCAGGTTGGGGGCGATCCGCCAAGGCCCCTCGGCCCCGTCGACCTCCCAGTTCGGGAAATAGGAGACCCTGACGACGACCGGCACGCCGACCTCGTCGACCACGAAGGACACCCGGTCGGTGTCGGTCTCGATGTCGCTCACCGAGACGTCGCGGTAGGCGGGCGGCGGCGGAGCTGCGTCGAGCACAGCTCCGAGCTGCGAGACCTCGACGCGGCGCCACTCGTCGGGACCGTCGGCCGCGATCACGACGTCCGTGGAGGCAACGAAAGCCTCCACCCCCACGTCGAGCCACGAGTCGGCCGAGCCGTCGATGCCCTCGACCACCACCGGATCGGCGTCGAGAGCGGACACCAGCTCCGAGCCGCTGACCTCGAAGACGACCCATGCCCCCGCTCTGTCGATCTCGACGAGGTCGCTGTCGGCGCGGGCCTCGCTGATAGCGCGGTCGCTCACTGCGAGGTGGTAACGCACGCCGAGCTCACGCAGGTGGGCCACACCGCGGTCGATGTCGAAGGGTCCGTAGGGGATGTCACGCATCGCCCGGCTCGGCGAGGCGGAAAGCTCCGACTGGACCAGGAAGTGGTAGGGCACCGTGGCGGATGACTCGAAGTACAGGCCCTCCATCGAACCGATGCAGCCGTCGGTCCAGTGCGGCAGCAACATCAACGACATCGGCGTCCCGTAACTGTCGAGCACGTCCTTGTCGTACTCCCACATCGCCCGGCCGCACCCCCGGGTCTCACCGATACGTTCCATCGTCGTCACCACCGCGTGGTACTCGAGGTACCCCCCGCCCGCGGCGTTGGCGGCCTTGCCCTCGTAGCCCGAGAAGTTCCAGCGGGCCCACGAGGGCACGAAACTCGACGACGCCGTTCCGAAGGCCACGGCGTCGGTTCCGGGGAGTGCGACCCCGTACCGGCCGTCGGCGTCGGTATCCCCGAACCCGCCGAGGCTGTGCAGCGGGATCGCGACGGCGCCGACCACGACCAGCGCCGTCACGGCGAGGGCGCCGAGCGCCGCCGACCGTGACCGCCGAACGAGTCGACCCGACACCGGAATCACCCGGACGAGCTCCACCACCGCACCGGCGACGGCACCCTGGGCCACCCATGACGCGGGGTCCGTCATCTGACCCTGTAGGCGCCGGGCCTCGACGCCGTCGGCACCCATCAGAACCTCGAGGACCACCCTGGCGATCACGCCGTTGAAGGCGACGTCGTCGATCAGCACCGCGACCGCAGCCGCCGGAACGGACAGGGCCGCGGCGAGCCGCCGACGCGACGGCCCGGTCCCGTCCCGGCCGGCCAGCAGCGACGGTCCACCTGTGAGCGCCCGCACGACCAGACCGATCGCGATCGCGGCCAACAGGACCAGACACAGGTAGTAGAAGGGCAACAGCCGGGCGTTCCAGAGTCGGCCCTGCGGAGCGAACCGGAATGCGAGTCCGTACACGGCGGCCACGACGGCCAGCAGCCGCGCCAGGCGGGACCCGCCGAGGATCGCCACCACCACACCCACCGACGCGAGCGCGTACACCCACCACAGGTCGTCCCGGAACAGGTTGGGCCAGTAGGCGGTGACCTTGCGCCAGCCCATGTCGTTGAAATAGGCGCGCCGCCACCAGAACGGGAGGATCCAGAACGCGCTCAGACACGCCGACAGGACCGCGACGACGACGAACCACTCGATGCGTCGTCGCCGGGTGTCGGTCAACGCGAGCACCAGCGCGCACACGGCCATGAAGATGGCGGGGATGAGGTGCGTGAGGACCGTCAGAGCGGCGAGCACGGCGGCGAGGACCCGGTACCGCCCTTCGGCGCAGCCGCGGTACATCACGCCGATCGTGACGAGGGCCAGGCTGAGCGAGATCGAGAACGCGAACTCCCCTGCGAGGGTGGACGCCACGTTCCCACCCCAGATCCAGTAGAAGCGGTCGAAGAGGAAGAAGAGGCTGAAGAGAGCGAGCAGCGGCGGGACCGGGAACGGAGCCCTGGTCAGTCTGCCGAGTGCCCAGGCCGACAGCGGTAGCGACACGACACCCGCCACGGCCACCAGCTTGAACGCCACGCCGTAGGGAACGACGAACGACAACACGGCGATCACCAGCGCGGGTATCACCATGTAGAAGTGGAACGCGGGGAAACCCGCGTACCAGTCCGGGCTCCACCCGCTGAGGCGGAACCGGGGCAGCAGCTCGTCCCGTAGGAAGGCCGGGCCCCAGACGTGTGCCCCCATGTCGCCGCCGGCGGGGGTCGTGTCCCGCAGCAGCAGCTGCGGCTCCAGCTGCCAGAAGACGAAGAGACAGCATCCAGCGACGACCACCGCGGAGATCCATGATTCGGCCGATGCCTCTCGGACGCGCTCGAGGCGGAGCGCGACCCGACGGGACCGTGGGATCAGCGGGATCCGGGAAGAACCCGTTCGGTCGAGGGTGACGCCGGCCATCGCGGCGCCATGGTCCCACGAGCGGGACGGGTGGGGCAGGTCGCCGTCCGCGGCGATCCCCGCCTGTCAGCGGCTGGCGGCTTCGAACTCGCTGATCTCGGCGAGGACGCCGTTCAGGGGTACGTGGTCACCGTCGAGATTCCACTCGCGACGGTCACACGACGAACACGACCGCAACGTGAAGGTGCGCGTGCCGCGTTCCATGCGGATCTCGACGAGTTCGCGTTCGCACTCGGGACAGCGCTGCGCCATTTCGTTCCTCCGACTCCGTATCGCTCAGAGTGCGGATCGGCGCCCCGCGCGGCGATGTGAGCGACCGGGCCCTCTTTGGGACTCATGGCCCATCGGGGCCCCCACACGCAGCTACGTGAGCAGCACTACCACGGTCGTCGCGTTGAACGCGACGTGGGCCCACACCGCCCGCCCCAGACGTCCGTCGCGTCGGACGAGCCATGCGGCGACGAGACCGAACGCCATGAGAGCCGGGAACTGGAGGGGCTGGAGGTGGACGATGCCGAACACGAACGAGGAGCCGACGACGGCGACCGCCGCACCCCACCGCCTACCGAGCGCGCCCATGAGCAGCCCACGGAAGAAAAGTTCCTCGACGATCGGGGCGCCGACGACCACGACGAGAACGAGCAGGACGACGCCCACACCGTCTGTCGCCTTCACCGTGAGTTCGCGAGCCGCATCGGCGACCTCGTCCGTGTCGATGAACGGGGTCAGCGGCAGGTAGATCAACGGCACCATCACCAACTGGGCGACGACGCCGATCACGAGTCCGGTCGGCACGTCGCCTGGGCGCATCGACGCCCCGAGGTCCGAGACGACGCTCCCACCGCGGGCCCGCACGGCCCACAGCGGTGCACCCAGCAGACCGATCCACAGCGGGATCTGGAGCAACGCGATCAACGAGAGAGGCGGGCCCGGTGCCGACGCCTCGACGCCCGACACGACCTGGGCCACGACGCGTCCCACGTAGGCGCCGAGGCCGGTCGGGGCGTCCACGTCGAAATCGTCCACTGCGAAGACCGCGCCACCCACGAGCACCGAAGCGAAGGTTCCGACAAGGAGGCCGACGACGGCTTCACGCAGTCCCCAGGTCGGCCCGGTCGCCGCCTCGGGCGCATCAGCACTCACCTACCCAAGCCTAGGAGTGACCCACCGGGCAGCCGACCCGATCCCGCGACCGGTCCACGACCACCGCAGGACCATCGGTTGGCCGTACCATGGATCCATGCCGTCGGAGCCCCCTCCTCCGCCACCGCCTCCGCCTCCGGAGCGCCGAAACTCCCATCGCGAGCCCACGCCGGAAGGTCAACAGACCGGTTGGCCCCGATGGATCGCATGGGTCGCGCTCGCGGCGATCGTGGCCATCTTCGTCCTTCCGGCCGTTCTCAGCGGTGACAGCGGCGACCCGATCGCCTACGACGAGTTCCTCGTCCAGGTCGGTGAGGGCCAGGTCACCGAGGTCAAGGTCGACAACAACAACGGCGAGATCGACGGCACTCTCGCCGACGGTTCCGAGTTCACCACGACGGGTCCGCTGCAGATTCCCGACGCCGACCTCGAGTTCATGCGGGAGAACATCCCGACCGTCGAGTTCGACACGCCCCAGTCGAGTTTCTGGATCAGCCTGCTGCCGCTGCTGTTGCCCGTAGGCCTGCTGATCCTCTTCTTCTGGTGGCTGAACCGTCGCGCCCAGGGCCAGATGAGCGGGATCATGTCCATCGGTCGCTCCAAGGCCAAGACCTATTCGACCGAGCGTCCCGGCACCACCTTCGAAGACGTCGCGGGGTACGAGGGCGTCAAGACCGAGATCACCGAGGTCGTCGACTTCCTCAAGCACCCCGAGAAGTTCGCCCAGATCGGCGCCCGGATCCCCAAGGGCGTGCTGCTGGTCGGCCCGCCGGGTACGGGTAAGACCCTCATCGCCCGTGCGGTCGCAGGCGAAGCCGGTGTTCCGTTCCTGTCCGTGACCGGTTCGGACTTCATGGAGATGTTCGTCGGCGTGGGAGCGTCGCGGGTCAGGGACCTGTTCCAGTCGGCCCGCAAGTTGGGCCGGGCGATCATCTTCGTCGACGAGATCGACTCCATAGGCCGCAAGCGCGGGGCCGGCCTCGGCGGCGGCCACGACGAGCGCGAGCAGACACTCAACCAGATGCTCTCGGAAATGGACGGCTTCGAAGCCACCGAGGGCATCGTCATGATGGCCGCCACCGACCGCCCCGACATCTTGGACCCTGCGTTGTTGCGCCCGGGCCGCTTCGACCGTCAGGTCATCGTGCCGCTGCCCGAACTCGAGGACCGCCGCCAGATCCTCGAGGTCCACGTGAAGTCGAAGAAGCTCGGCGACGACGTCGACCTCGGCGTCGTCGCCCGGGGCACCCCGGGCATGTCCGGCGCAGACCTCGCGAACCTCGTCAACGAGGCGGCACTGTTCGCCGTGCGCGGCGGGGACGACAAGATCGAGGCCCGTCACTTCGAGTACGCCCGCGACCGGGTGATCATGGGGCAGTCCCGTGACTCGATGGCTCTCTCCGACGACGAGAAGGAGGCAATCGCCTACCACGAGGCGGGCCATGCGCTCTGCGCGGCGCTCCTACCGACGTCGGATCCGCTCCACAAGGTCACCATCATCCCCTCCGGCATGGCACTCGGTGTCACGATGCAGCTGCCCGCCGAGGAACGTCACATCTACCGCCAGGACTACATCGAGGACTCGCTCGTGTTGCGCATGGGCGGGCGGATCGCGGAGGACGTGGTCTTCGACGTGATCTCCACCGGCGCCAACAACGATCTCGTCGGCGCCACCGAACTCGCCCGCAAGATGGTCCGCGAATGGGGCATGAGTGACCGTGTCGGCCCCATGGCGTGGGGTAGCCAGGGCGAGGTCTTCCTCGGCGAGGACATGATGCACACCCGCGAGTACTCCGACGAGACCGCGCGGGTGATCGACGAGGAGGTCGAAGGCATCCTGCGCACGGCGGAGAACCGATGTCGGGAGCTCATCACCGAGAACCGCAACAGCCTGGACCTCGTGGCCAAGGCTCTGCTCGACCACGAGACCATCTCCGGCGATGAAGTCGTGCGACTGATCGCGATCAGCGGTGACGGCGACGGCAAGGTGTCCGACGTGATCACCCGGCCGCCGGTGGGGTCGTTCGGAAACGGCTCCGGCGACCACGAAGCTGAGACCCCAGTCGACGACGCTCCCGCATCGACCGGTTCGACCCCCTACACCGCGCCGGCCGCGCCACCGCCGCCGGGCTGATCACCCCGTTCCTCGTCGTTCTCGCGGTCGCCGTCGTCGCAACGGCCGTGGCCCTCGCCGCACGACGCCGTGCCGCATCGAACACCTCCCCGGCTCCGACGGGAACGGTCCCGACCCACATCCGCCGTCGGGACCTCGGCGTCGGTCCGCAGGGCTGGCTGCTGGTGACCTTCACCTCGGCGGACTGCTCGTCGTGCGAAAGGGTCCGTGAGCGCGTCGAGGCGCTGGCCTCCGCCGATGTGATCGTCCACGACGTCGAGTACGGCGCCGAGCCCGACCTGCACCGCCGCTACGGCATCGACGCCGTCCCACTCACGGTCCTCGTCGACCGGGAGGGCCGCGTCGGCGTTGCCGTTCTCGGACCGCTCAGCGACGAACACGAGGCCGAACTCCGCTCTCACGTCGCCCAGGATCACTGATCGGACCCCTCCGACCGGTGAAGCGACCGGTACCGACCCGCGCGCGATGATCGAACCACCCCCCACCCGAGGAGACCCTCATGCCCACGTCACTTCTGCGACTCCTGTTCGCCCTCCTGTGCGTTTCTCTCGCTGCCGCCGCGTGCGGAGGCGACGATGACGACACCAGTGCGGGCGACATCGCAGATGACGTCGCCGAAGGTGCCGGCGAGGTCGCCGAGGACGCAGGCGACGCCATCGAGGACGCAGGCGACGCCGCCGAGGACGCAGGCGACGCCATCGAGGACGCGACCGACGGGTCCTCCGAAGGCCCCACCGGCGACGACGAGGTCGACGACTTCATCGAGGACCAGCGCCAGACCGTCGAGGACGCCATCGAGTCACAGGGTGGCGGCGGAGCGACCCTGACCGTCGGCGGCGAGACCTACACCTTCGACGCCGTCGTCTGTGCGTTCGGTCCCGACGAGATCGGCCAGGAAGGCGCGGAACTCGTCGTCACGGGAATCACCGACGGACTCCAGTTGTACGTGTCGATCGACTCCTTCGGGCACTCCGTCGACCTCCAGGACATCGAGGACTTCGAGAATCAGCGTGTGTCGCTTTCCGCACTGCCCTTCCTCAACAGCGAGGAGTTCATCCAGGTCGACGGCAAGAACGTCACCGCCGAGGCGTCGTTCATCGACGACACGAACAACGGTGCTGAGGTCGACGGCACCCTCGAGGCGACCTGCCCCTGACCGCGACGCCGTGGGCCCGACTCAGAAGGAGAAAAGGTCGGGCTCCACGGCGGTGTCGCTGCGGGGTATCCCCGGACGTGTCACGAAGCCGTCCCGTACCGTCTCGACGATCACCGGCGTCGTCGCCTCCACGATGAAGGCTTCGGCCTGACCGACCGAGTGGTCGGCGAGGTCGATGACCGCCCGCCTTCGCGGCCCGACCTCGACATCGGACAGTGACGGGACCTCGAGGATCTCGCCGTCGAGGATCACCGAGACGGAGACACGACTGATGGTCGCCGCCGAGGGGTTCACCACGTCGATGACAGGGACCGGGCCCGCCACGGACGCGTCGTTGCCGACGACGATCATCGTCGCTCCCAGCGATGTACCCAGCGATGTGGACACGCCGACCCCGGTGGTTTCCGTCGCCGTGGTGACGACGCGTTCGACCACCACCGGTTGCGCATTGAACGACCGCACCACAGCCCAGTGCGCAACGGCCTCGGGCAGCCGTTCGGCCGTCGACACGACCTGGCTGTCCGGCAACGGGTGCGGTTCGCCCTCGTTGACCACCACGACCACGCGCTGACCCGCGGGCACGGTCAGCGGGAACGGCGTGACCGGGAGAGCGGCCGCCTCGTCCACCTGGAACTCCAACTCGACCTCGGCGACGCGCTCACCCGGGTTGTAGATGACATAGCTCGTGGTGGTCCCCTCCGGACCTGAGCCCGCCGCGAAGAACCACTGCAGGGCCGGCCGCGCTGCGAGACCCAACTCGATCCCGTTGAGGCCCTCGGAGCCGTCCCATGTCTCGATCCTGCCGGCGACGACACGCCCGCTGACGACATCCACGGTCGTCGACACCTGTTCGCGCCGGGCCACGACCATGCCGATGTCGAGAGTGAGCACCGAGCGGGCCCCAACGACGACGTTGGAGAACTCGTCGGGCCGACGGGCTCCGTCGTCGGTGGCGAAGGCGACGTCGACGACAGCGGCGTCAGGGAACGGGTTGAACAGTGTGAGCAGGTGCCGGGCCCCGCGCTGGGTGGTTCCCGCGGCCAGCATCCACCTGTCGGCCGGCGAGGGGGTACACGCCACCGACGAGTAACGCTGCGGACCGCTGTAGACCATCTCCGCGACGACTTCGGGCTCGGCCGTCTCGACGAGCACGGCGATGGCGAACTCCGCGAGACCGTCGAGTTCGGGCAGACGATCGGTTGCGAGCGGTCCGAGCTCGACGTCGATCGAGTCGGCCGCACCGACGGTGAGTGTCTCGACGACCGGGTCCTGGGCGTTGGACGTGCCTGCGATGTTGGGGACCGCCGTGTGCACGGTGAGCACGACCTCCGACGGCGATGTGGTCGGGTTCGTGAGCACCAGCCTCGTCGTCCCGTCGGGGTCCACGAAACCGGAGGGGCAGTACCAGGACCAGCCGTCGTCACCGGGTGCACCGGAGACGGGGACGGTCACCACCTCGACCGCCGCGGCGTCGTCGGGCTCGTCGCGATCACGGGTGTCGAGCACACCGACGAGGATCAACAGCGCCGGCAGGATGATCAGCGCCGGCCAACGGAGGGCGTTCACGCAGCCGCCCTCACCGGTCGGGCGAGCTCACGCAGGCCGTAGGCCGCGACCACGAGCCACAGGAGGATCTGAGCCACGAGGATCAGGCGGTGCGACGTCGGCGTGGACCGCTCGACGTCGACGATGCCTCCCGTCGCGGAGGTGTCGAACACCTCGGCCCATCCGTATGCGGAGGCGCCGTCCACGGACGCCCCGTCGATGCTGACCTGCCAGTCCCCTGCCGCACTGGAGACGAAGACGTCCCGGTCGGAACCGACCGTCGCGCTGACCCGGCCGTCGGCGCCGGGTCCGAACACGAGGGCCTCGGGGTCGATCCGGATCGTGTTCGCGTCGAAGGGGTCGGTGGTGCCGTCGAGTCGCCCGCTCTCCACGGCCAGCGTGAGGGCCGCCGGCTCGGCATTGCGGAACACCACGAGGCCCTCGCGGGTGTCCAGGCGCTCGAGGTCGAGTTGCTCGGCGAGTCGCTCCACCAGGAGAGGGTCCACCGGTCGTTCGATGGCGCCGAATGGCGCTGGCGCCAGACGCTCGACGACCACCACGTAGCGGATGCCCATCGGAGCCAACAGCCGTCCGAGACGATCGGTCCCCCGGGCGACTGACGCGTCCAGAACGTCGGCGACCGCTGCGGTCGCGTCGTCGAGTTGTCCCGGCCAGCGCGCGGTGACCGCGGGCTGGGCACCGGGTGCCACGGCGAAGGCGGTCTCGTCGTCCAGCGGCCACGCACCGAGCCCGAGCACGTCGGCGTCGCCGATCCACAGGGTGCGGAACGAGTCGTCGGCGGCATCGTCGGCCAGCCCGGCGAGCGAGGTCGTGAAATCCCCGCGGGGCATGTCCCAGCGTCCGTCGAAGCTGGCGCCGAGCACGGGCACCGCCGCCACCACGAGCGCAGCCGCGGCCGCTGCGGGGATGAGTTGGCGCCAACCGAACCCGTACTGGTGCAGATCGAACTGGAAGCTCGCCATTCCCATTCCCACGGCGAGTGCGAGCCCGACGGCACCGGGCACCAGGAGGACCTCGGCACGGGGGATCGACTGGGTGAACCAACCCTGTTGACCCACCCACGTCAGAGACACGGCGCCGACGTAGAGCGTCCAACCACGCACGGCCCACACGAGACGCCAGTCACGGGCCAATACGACCGACAGGGAAGCCGCTCCGAGCAGGGCCCATCCGGCCACACCGGGGTCGAGGGGACCGATCGCGAACCGCATCAGCTCGCCTGCGCCGAGTTCCCCCGCGGCGGTGGACCGCGCCCCGAGCAGCGGCGTCCAGGACCGGTCGCCACCGATGAGGTCGAGGACCCACGGCAGCTCCAGGACGAGCGCCAACACGACCCCACCGACTCCGGCGGCGAGGAGACGGCCGGCATGCGGCGTCGTGCCGGCGACCAGAGACCCCAGTGCCATGGCCACCATCATGAAGCCGACGAGGAGTACGAGCTCGGGCGCCAACGCCCCGACCGCGCCGACGACGAGGCCGAGAACGACGACATGGCCCCGGGCGGTCCCCCGCTCGACGAGTCCGAACGGTGGCAGAGCCTCAGCCGATGCGAGGCGGGCGAGGACCCACGGCGCTGCGCCGTACAGGATCAGTGCCGTCCAGGATCCGTTGGCGAGGGCGTTGTACGGCAGCGGGATGACGAGGTAGGTGATGACGCCCACCAGTGCCACGGCCCGACTCGAGAACGGCCTCAGCAGCTGTGACACGCCGAGCCCACCAACGGGGATGGCCCCCAGAACGAGGACGGTCCGCAACAGGCCGAGTTGACCGAAGGCGAATGTCCCCGCCAGTGAGAGCACGGCGAACCCGGGTGGCGCCCAGCCGTCGGAGCCCAGGCCCGTCGTCCTCAGCGAGTCGAACCAGCCGCTGTAGAGGTCGCCGAGCCCGTCACCGAACGGGGCCAGGTCCCCCACCACCGGGATGCCCCTCGTGACGAGGTGACGAGACCCGAAGAAGAACACGACGAGGACGAGGGCCCAGGTGAGCAGCGACACCCGCATCGGTCCCGAACGCGCCTGGCGAGCCAGCTCGCGTCCACGTTCGACGACGCCACCGCGGTCGATGTCGTCGAGGCTGCGTTCCCGGAAGAAGGCGCTGAGCCGTGCGAAACCGCGCACCTGCAGGTGCCTGACCTCACCGTCGGGGAGGAGTCGCAACGGGGCGAGCGAACGACGACGACCGACGATCCCGGCGAAGTGTCCGAAGTTCCACACCCATGCCGACGCGATCTCGCGTGCCCGCCCGAATCGCAGCGAGCCACAGGCGACGACGATCTCCGCGAGGGCGAACAGGATCGCCTGGGGGATGACCATCAGGGAGTGCACGAAGCCGTAGTTCGACAGGACCATCCGGACTTCGTGACGCCGTCGCAGGCGTTGCGCGTCGGCGGTGTCGCGACGCGTGGCGAGCGCTTCGCGGTGGCGTACGACGGCATCGGGCACGAGCATCACCCGGGCACCCGCGACATGGGCCCGCCAGCACAGGTCGAGGTCCTCGCCGTGGAACGACATCACCTCGTCGAAGCCACCGAGAGCCTCGAAGAGGTCCCGGCGCACGAGCATGCACGCGCTCGGCACGGCGAACACGTCACGCACGGCGTCATGTTGTTCCTGGTCCAGTTCGCCACGTTCGGCGTGAGGTGACTCCGCACCCGTCTTGTCGGCACCGAGCCCGACCTGGAGGATCCTGCGCGGATCGTCCCAGTCCACGAGCTTCGGGCCGACGACGGCGGCGTTCGAACGGACCGCCTCCTCCACCAGGAGGCGCACGGCGTCGGGAGCCAGCGCCACGTCGTCGTGACAGATCAGCAGGAACGCGCCGCTCGCGCCACCGATCGCAGCATTCGCCGCAGGCGAGAAGCCCCGGTCGGCGAGAAGCGGCACGATCTCGGCATCGGCCACCACCCGGTGGACGCGCGCGCCGAATGCGTCGTCGGCGCCGGCAGCGCCGGACGCGACGACCGACACGGACAGACGTGGGTAGTCCTGCGCGGCGATCGACGCCAGGCTGTCCTCGAACCACTCACCGGGGTCATGGGCCACGACGACGACGCGCACCGAAGGGGCCGCCGGACGATCCACCGGGGTCTGCCCGGTCGTCGGGAGGAGACGACCTGGAGATTCCACTGGTGGCGCAGGGTACCCTGGCGCCTCACCGAAGTCCGGTACCCCCCAGGACCTTCCATGAGCCTCCCGACTCCTCTCCGATGGGCCCGCGACGCCGCATACGTCGGCGCGGGTTTCGGCCTGTTGGCCGTTCAGCGCGTCAACGTCCGCCGCGTCGAGATCCAACGGCTTCTCGTCGACGCCGGCGTCGTCGACAGGGAGGTGACCCGTCTCGTGGACGACATCGTCGCCCGCACCCCGGAGATGCTGACGATGCCGCTGACGATCGTCGCTCGCGAGGTCGGTCGCCGCACGTCGGCGGTGCGACAAGCCCAACGCTGACGTGCCCCACGCTCTCATCACGGGTGTCTGTGGCCAGGACGGCTCCTACCTCGCCGAGTTCCTCCTCGAACGGGACTACCAGGTCACCGGCCTGACCCGCCGTGTGCCCGACCGGTCGGAGGCGGGCGTCCTCGACGACCGGGTCGAGGTCCTGATCGGCGACGTCGCTGTCGAAGGCGTCGTCGCGGACCTCGTCACCGCCATCCGTCCCGACGAGCTCTACAACCTGGCCGCCCCGAGCTTCGTGCCCAGCGACGATCCGATCGGCGTCGCCGAGGCGACGGCACTCGGCGCGGCCAGGATCCTCGACGCCGTCGCGCGTCACCACCCGCGGTGTCGCCTGTACCAGGCGTCGTCGAGCGAGCTGTTCGGCCATCCCGCCGAGGTTCCCCAGACCGAGACGACCCCTTTCCGGCCACGCTCGCCCTACGGCGCGGCCAAGCTCCACGCACACTGGTTGACGGTGATCGCCCGTGACGTCCACGGGCTCCACGCCTCGTCGGGGATCCTCTACAACCACGAGAGCCCGCGCCGGGGCCTCTCGTTCGTGACGCGCCGGATAACGAACACCGCTGCCCGCATCGCCTCCGGGGAGCGCATCACGCTCACCCTCGGCGACCTCGACGCGCGTCGCGACTGGGGGTTCGCGGGCGACTACGTCGAGGCGATGTGGGCCATGGTCTCCCAGTCGGTGCCCGACGACTACGTGATCTGCACCGGAACGACGCACAGCGTCTCCGACGTCTGCGAGGTCGCCTTCTCCCGACTCGGCCTCGACTGGCGCGACCACGTCGCCCGGGACCCCGATCTCGCCCGGGGCGACCAGCACGACGTGCTCGTCGGCGACCCGACGAAGGCCCGTGAGCGGCTCGGCTGGAGCGCGCGGATGGGATTCGAGGAGCTGATCGAGACGATGGTCGACGCCGACGTCGAACGGGTCGCAGCGTCGCGCCCCGCCAACCCGTCGGCGCCGTGAGGGGCACGGGACGACGCCGGTGACACGCGTGTGCGTCATCTGTGGCGGAGTGGGAGCCGCGCGGATGCTGAACGCTCTGCGCGCCGTGGTGGATCCCGCCTCGATCACCGCCATCGTCAACACCGGCGACGACGTCATCCTCCACGGGCTGCACATCTCCCCCGACCTCGACACGATCACCTACACGTTGGCGGGCGAGATCGACCCCGGACGCGGCTGGGGCCTGCGCGACGAGTCGTGGCAGGCGATGGCAACGCTCGGTCGCCTCGGCGGCATCGACTGGTTCAACCTCGGTGACCGGGACCTCGGCACCCACCTGTACCGCACGCAGCGCCTCGCCGAAGGGGCGACCCTGTCGCAGGTGTCGCGGGAGATCGCCACCGGGTACAGCGTGGACGTCGACATCCGACCCGTCACCGACGACCCCGTCCGCACACGTGTGACGCTGGCGTCCGGCGGCGAGGTCGGCTTCCAGGAGTACTTCGTCCGCCTCGCCCACGACGTCGCCGTCGCCGGCGTGCACTTCGCCGGTGCGGCCGATGCGACACCCGCCCCCGGAGTGCTCGAGGCGATCGCCACGGCCGACGTGGTCGTACTGGCACCCTCGAACCCGGTGGTCTCGGTCGCCCCCGTCCTTGCGGTCCCCGGCATCGCCGCGGCTCTCGCGGCGCGGCGCGACACCGTGGTCGGCGTGTCGCCGATCATCGGGGGACGGGCGCTGAAGGGCCCCGCCGACCGACTCCTGAGAGAACTCGGCCACGAGGCCACGGCAGTCGGCGTTGCCCGCTTCCACCGCGACGTGGCCGGGACCATGGTCATCGACACCGTCGACGCCGACCTCGCACCCCGCATCGAGGAACTGGGCGTCCGGGTCGTCGTGACCGAAAGCGTCATGTCCACCCCCGAGCGGGCCGCCACACTCGCCCACTCCGTCCTCGGAGCCGCCCGATGAGCATCCCCGAACTCCGTGTTCTCGCGATCGAGGGAATCGGAGAGGTGACCCCCGGCGCCGACATAGCGGCGCTGATCGTCGACGCCCTCGACGTGAACGGGTCACGGCTGGAACCCGGTGACGTCGTCGTCGTCACCCAGAAGATCGTGTCGAAGGCCGAGGGTCGTCTCGTCGACGTCGATCCGGCGGACCCGCTGTCACACAAGCCCGTGGTGGAACGTGAGTCCCGGCGGATACTGCGGCGCCGCGGTGAGTTGATCATCTCGGAGACCGAGCAGGGTTTCGTGTGCGCCAACGCCGGGGTGGACCTCTCCAACGTCGCGCTCGGACAGGCGGCGCTGCTGCCACGTGACTCGGACCGTTCCGCCGGACGGATCCGGGCCGGACTCGTCGAGCACTACGGGCTCGAGGTGGGGGTGGTCGTCTCCGACACCTTCGGGCGGCCGTGGCGCCGGGGAGTCACCGACGTCGCGATCGGTTGCGCCGGCGTCCTCGCGATTCTGGACCTGCGCGGCACCAGCGACTCGCTCGGCCGCGAACTCATGGTCACCGAGGTGGCAGTCGTCGACGAGATCGCCGCTGCAGCGGACCTGGTCATGGGCAAGGCCCGGGGAGTGCCCGTGGCGATCGTCAGAGGCGTCAGCGACGCACTGGGCGACGGCAACGTCGTAAGGGACCTCGTCCGCCATCCCGACGAGGACCTGTTCCGCTAGCGCCGCCGAGCCACCGGCTCAGCGCGGTTCGGGGATCCGTTCACCGTTCACATCGCCGCGTACGACCTGACCGTCGCCGACGACACTGAGGTCGCTCACCGTGGCGCCGTCGAGTACGTCGGTTCCGACCCCGATCAGCGAACGGGTCACGCCCGCACCGCCGCCGATGGTCGAGTCACGCCCGACAACCGAATCCACGATGCGCGCACCCGCTGCGACGGTGACGCCGGGACCGATGACCGAGCACCGCACCGTGGCGTCGGGGTGGACGACCGCCGAGGGGGCCACGGCCAGATCCCCGAAGGGCTGCGAAGCCCGCCTCCTGCCCGAAACGAGATCCAGATTGGCGTCGAGATAGGCCTCCGGTGTCCCGGCATCGATCCAGTAGTCGTCGAACCCCATCGCGTAGAGAGAACCGTCGGCGACGAGCGCCGGGAACGTGTCGCGTTCCACCGAGACCCTGCGGCCGGGCGCGATCCGGTCGACGAAGCCGGGTTCGAGGACGTAGGTG
Organism: Acidimicrobiales bacterium; assembly: GCA_040219085.1. NCBI lineage: Bacteria > Bacillati > Actinomycetota > Acidimicrobiia > Acidimicrobiales > Acidimicrobiales bacterium. Next base: position 195,225 of record JAVJTC010000020.1, on the reverse strand, counting down.
CCGGCATTGATCCAGTTCGACGGAGCCGTTCCGGTCGGCGGCTTCTCGATGAACGCCTCGACCCGACCACGCGCATCGATCGGAACGACGCCGAAACGGGACGGGTCCTCCACGGGCGTGAGAGCGATGGTGGCCTCAGCGCCCCGCTCATGGTGGAGGTCGATCAGGCGTCCGATGTCGATGTCGGTCAGAACGTCCCCGTTGAGGGCGACAAAGGTGTCGTCCAGGCCGGCCGAGCGGGCGGCGAAGGCGATCGCGCCCGCCGTGTCCAGGGGTTCCGGCTCGACCGCGTAGTGCAGGTCCACACCCGCACACCGGCCGTCGGGGTACGCCTCGGAGAAGGCGTCGGGCCTGTAGCCCAGTGAGAGGACGACGCTGTCGACACCGTGTTCGGCGAGGCGCCCGACGACGTGTTCGAGCATCGGACGGTCCACGACGGGGAGCATCTGCTTGGGCCGGGTGGCCGTCAGGGGTCGCAGACGGGTCCCGAACCCGCCGACGAGCACCACCGCCCTCATCGCTCAGCCGTCTGCGGTGTCCCCGTCGGTGGAACCGGCGTCACCGCCATCGGTCGTGTCCCCGTCGGTGGAACCGGCGTCGCCTCCGTCATCGAGGTTCTCGAGAAAGTCCTGTTCCGCCTGGGGATCGAAGCCGTCAGGCAGCAGCAGGGTCGGGTTGACCGTGGCGAGCGTCTCGAGGGACTCAGGCGGCGGGATGTCGGCGCCGAGCGGCGCCCGGGCGAGAACCCACGCCTCGCCGTCGTTGAGGAACCGGATGTCTCTCAGGTCCTCGGTGAAGACGTCGGGGGCCTCGTCCACCGCGAAGGCGAACTCCCAGCGCAGCACCTGGATGACGGCGGGCTCGCCGTCACACGTCACGTCCTCTTCGAGCACGCTTCCGTCGGCGATACCGAGGCTGTCGTCGGTGAGCTCCACCTGCATCGTGTCGGTGAAGTCCGACAGCGTCGCGTTCTCGCCCGAAGCCTCCTCGGTGAAGGGGTGGACGTGAATCAGACCGTCCTGGTGGGAGTGGATGCCGTTCGGGTCCGGCGTGACCACCTGGTACAGCGGCAGGAAGCCACCGTCCTCCCCCTCGGCGCAGTCCCAGATGCCGTAGGCGGAGTGCCAGTGGTCGTCGTTCTGGATGGGTCGCACCGGGGCGTCACGGTCGAGCCGTGCGAAGACCACCAGACCGGTGCCCAGCACCATGATCACCAGGACCAGCGCGGGGAATCCCAGGATGCGGCTACCGGCCGAGGGGCGGTTGGCGCGGTCACTTCCGCCGGCGCGGGCGGCTTTCTGAGCGGCAGCTGAGTGCGCGGCTCGACGATCATCATTCGACTTGCGGGCCATGTCCGAAGGCTACCCGCGTGTACCGCCGGAGCGGCCGCGCTCGACGTCGACGAGACGGCCGAACAGGTCGCCGTAGGCCCCGGCAACGGCAGCCGGCGACGCCTGGGTCTGCACGTGACGACGGGCGGCCTCCCCACACCGGCGGCGACGGTCCCCGTCGGCGAGCATCGCGAACACGGCTTCGATCAGCGCCGTCGTCGATCCCGCGGCCACCGGCACTCCCCCACCCGAGTCGCGCAGGACGCGGTCGATCTCGGTACCCGCGTCGACGGCGGCGACGACCGGCCGGCCGGCGGCCATCGCCGAGTACGTCTTGGAGGGGACGCTCGAGCGCGCCAGGCCGGGCTTGAGCACGACGAGGTGCACGTCCGCCGTGGCGAGGACCTCACCGAGTCGTCCGACGGGCTGATATCCGCGGACGACGAGATTGGTGCGGGCCTTCGCCTGGTCCCGCAGCCACGGCCCCATCACACCGTCGCCGTTGACGACGACCACCCCCCGGCGGCCGTCGAAGGTCCGTCCGGCCAGGGCGTCCGCGAGGGCGACGACGTCGCCGAAGGGCTGGGAGTGTCCCAGGTTGCCGGCGTACATCACGACCAGGTCCGCCTCGTCCAGGCCGAGTTCGGCGCGGTAGGCCGTCATGCGGTCACCCGGGACGATCGCGTCCACGTCGACGAAGTTGGGGATCTCCACGACGTCGGGACGCCGCGCTGCCCCGATGGTGTCCACCTTCGCCGTGACGTTGTCGACCATGTCGCGGCTCAACACGACGAGGGCGTCGGCATGTCGGTAGCAGAGCCGCTCGAAACGCCGGGCCGCGTCGATGACCCGGGGGTTGGTGAGTGCTCCGACCTCGACCGCCACGTCGGGGAAGATGTCCTGCAGACCGAGAACGAGCGGTACCCGGTACCTGCGGGCCGCGAGCGCCGCGACGGGGGCGAGAGTGAGGGGCGGCGCCTGCGCGAGGACGACGTCGGGGCGGCCGACCCTGGCGACCGCCACAGCGCCCGCCAGGGTCGAGAAACCGACGAAGCCGGCGGCACGACCGACGAGACCCGCCTTGGAGGTGGGGAACGGCCACAGTCGTGTCACCCCACCCCACGGGGTCGCTTCACGCCTGGCGACCCGACCCCGCCACCTCGGGTCCACGTCATGGCCCTCGTACCACGGGAGGGAGGTCACGACGTCGAGTTCGTGCCCGAGCAGCGCGAGCTCCTCCACGGTGCGAGCCAGGATCGTCCCGGTGGGAGCGGTGTCAGGCGTGAAGTGCGGGCCGATGACGAGGATTCTCACGGCCGTCGTCCGCTACCGCGCCCCGCCAGCGGTACGCCGGTACGCCGCCACGAGTCGGTCCGCGCTCGCCTCGGGCGCCCACTGCGCCGCCCGCTCGAGGCCCCGCTGGGCGAGCGCGGACCTGCGGATCCCGTCGTTGGTGAGCGAGTCGAGCGCCTCGGCCCACGCGTCGGCGTCGTGGGGGTCGATCAGCAGGCCGGCGTCGCCGACGACCTCCGGCAGCGCCGTGGCGTTGGCTGCGACGACGGCGCACCGTCGGGCGAACGCCTCGGCGACCGGGAGCCCGAAGCCCTCGTGCCAGGACGGGAACGCGAGCGCGACCGCCGCCGCGTAGAGCGCTTCCAGGTCGTCGGCGTCCACACGGCCGAGGCGGTGGACGCGCTCGGAGACCCCGTGACGCCGCGCCGCCGCGTCGATGTCGGACTCGGCGTCGCCGACCCCACCACAGAACACGACCGTGAGGTCGCTGTTGCGGGCCACGGCCAGCGCCGCGACCAGCACGGCGTGGTTCTTGTGCCGGTAGGTGATCGCCGGGTACAGCACGAAGGGCTGTCCGACGCCCAGGCGGGTCAGCGCCGCCGCGACGACGTCGGGAGCCGGGCGCGGGCCGATCTCACCGGGTGTCGACGGCACGACGGCGACGTCGTCGATGCCCAGGACACGGGTGATGACAGCGGCCGTGTGAGATGACGGGGCGCTCACGAGCGAGGCCCGCCGCGCAGAGCGGGGCAGCATCTGACCCAGCCAGGCGACCTTCGCGATGCCGAACCGCTCGGGCGACGTCAGCGGCTGGAGGTCGTGGATGGTGACCATCGACGGACCCGGTGCGCCGGCGGGGATCATCCCACCGGGGTGGTGGACCACATCGGGTCGGTCACGACGCAGACGACCGGCCAGCCACGTGCTCTCGAGCGCCACGCGGGCCGGGCGGGAGCCGGTCACCGGCGGCGAGAGCCTCGCGTCGAACACCTCGAGCGACGGGTGGGCATCGACCACGTCGGGGGCGCAGTACAGGATCGGGGCGACGTCGTCACGACCCCGCAACGCCTCGAGGAGCCGGACGATGTACGTCTCGGTCCCGCCGACGGCTCCGGGCCGCAGCCACAACAGATTGACGGCGACACGCATCATGGGCGCCGAGTCTCGCACGCGACACGGCCGACCCCACCCCGCGGGGTCCTCCGCACACCCATCGACGGGATCGCTACGATTCCGATGTGGACACGACTTTCTGGACGGGACGACGCGTGGTCGTCACCGGTGGCCGCGGCTTCCTCGGTCGTGGCGTGTGTCGGCGACTGCTCGACGCCGGTGCGTCCGACATCTTCGCCCCTGCGAGCAGGGACTACGACCTGCGTGACCTGGCCGCCACCGAGCGGCTCTTCACCGAGACGAATCCCGACATGGTGATCCATCTCGCGGCCCGGGTCGGTGGTATCGGCGCGAATCGCGAGCGCCCGGCGGACCTGTTCGTCGACAACCTGCGGATCGGCACCAACGTCGTGGACGTCGCCCGCCGTCACGAGGTCGCCAAGACCGTCGCCGTCGGAACCATCTGCTCCTACCCGAAGTTCACCCCCGTCCCGTTCACCGAGGACGCGCTGTGGACGGGCTACCCCGAGGAGACCAACGCCCCCTACGGCATCGCGAAGCTGGCCCAGCTCGTGCAGCTCCAGTCGAACAGGGCGCAGTACGGCCAGTCGGGCATCTACCTGCTGCCGACGAACCTCTACGGTCCCGGCGACAAGTTCCACACCGCCGTCTCACACGTCATTCCCGCGCTCATCCGCAAGTGCACCGAAGCGGTCGAGTCCGGCGCCGACCACATCGTCGTGTGGGGAACGGGCACGGCGAGTCGCGAGTTCCTCTACGTCGACGACGCCGCGGAAGGGGTCCTCGCCGCCGCCGAGCACTACGACGGTCCGGACCCCGTCAACCTCGGCACCAACCGCGAGACCACCATCGCCTCGTTGACCGAGTTGGTGGCGCAGGCCGTCGGCTTCGACGGTGAGATCCGTTGGGACACGACCAAACCCGACGGTCAGCCCCGTCGTCGCGTCGATGCGTCCCGGGCCGAGCGGTTGTTCGGGTGGAAGGCCACCACGCCGTTCCCCGAGGGCCTCGCCCGGACGGTCGAGTGGTATCTGGCGAACCGCACCGAGGCCGAAGCCCGCCCGTCCTGAACCGGTCAGCCCTCGCAGGCGATCTGGCGGGGATCCACGGTGGTGGTCGTCGTCGGTCCCGGTGCCCCGTCGCCCCCACCGGGCGTCGGGGTCACGGTGGGAGTCGGTTCGGGGGTGGGCGTGGGTTCCCGCGGGATGGCCCTCAGACCCTCGTGGTCACCGCCGACGAGCACCACGACGTCACTGCCGACGATGCCGGGGTCCTCCTCGATACGGACGTCGTCGGCCACCAGCCAGCGCGCCACCAGATCTGCGGCTGCGGCTTCGCCGGGTGCGTGGGAGATCACGGTCCGCGAGTCGGGGTCGAGGAAAGCGGCGTCCGCGCGACCCGCGATGACGAAACCGTGTTCCGCGAACTCGTCGGAGACGGTCGTGGCCAGCAACTGCTCCCCGGTGCCGTTCAACACGACCAGGCGCACCGATTCGGGATCGGCTTCGGTTCCGCTGGCGCCCCGGAAGCGGTCGAGAATGGGCTGGGCCTCACTGTCGAGCAGTCGCAGGATCGCGGCCTCGCCCGCCCAGTCCGGATAGGCGGGGACCGTGAACTTCTCCAGGGCCTCCGGTTCGAACGAACTGAACCGATTCGCCAGGTCCAGAAGGTCTCTCGGCGTGATCAACTCGTCGAGCGTCACGCTCGCGATCCCGGCGTTGACGAGGTCGAGCGTGGTCGACGGATTGGTCAGGCCGCCCTTGGCCACCGCGCGCTTGAGCGCGGCGACGAGGAACCGTTGCTGGCGGTCGATGCGACCGAGGTCCCCCGTACCGTCGGTCTCCCAACGTCCGTCCACGAGCGTCTGCAGCGACCTGCTGCGTGCGAACTTCAGCGCCTCTTCCCCGTCGAGTACGTGACAGCCCGGCTCGGAGATCTCGAAGTCGACCTTGGCGATGTCACGGACGGGGTTCTCGAACCACAGCGGCACTCCGTCGAGCGCGTCGACGATCTCCCGGAAACCCGCGAAGTCGACTTGGACGTAGTGGTGGATCGGGATGTCGAAGTAGTCGGTGATCGTCGCGACGAGACCCTCGGGTCCTCCGATGGCGAGGGCCGAGTTGATCTTCTGTCTGAATCCGCCGTCACCACCGATCGGCACCCACAGATCACGCGGTATCGACAGGAGCGCCGCGGTGTTGGTCTGGGGCTCGACGCGCAGGACGATGATCGTGTCGCTCAGCAACGAACCCTGGGAGCGACCGGCTCGGGCCGGGTCGTCTGAATCGAGATCGTCGGCGTTGTCGATCCCGACCAGCAGGTAGTTCTCCGCGGGCAGCGGCACGGTCGAACCGCCGCCGTCACCACTGCCGTCGCCACCGCCGTTGTCGCCGGAACCCATCGCGGGTATGTCGTCGCCCGCGAGGACGCCCCCCAGCGCGACGCGGGGTAGCTCCGAGAGCTTGGATTCGCCGAAACCCAGGCCCGCGGCGATACCGGCGCTGGCGAAGACGAGGACGATGCCGCACAGCAGACCGAAGCGCTGGGGCCAGGTCCGACGGGGGCGGTTGCGACCGAACGAGGCCATGGCTGACCTGACGCTACCAGCGCGGACGTCGCCGTTCGCTGCGCGTGGAACCGGTAGCGTCGTCGCCGTGAGAATCGTCTGGCTGAACGGCGCCCTCGTCGACGAGGTCGACGCGCGGATATCCCCGTTCGACCACGCGGTCACGACCGGCGACGGCGTGTTCGAGACCGTCCGCGTCGTGCGTGGTCGGCCTTTCGCCCCCACCCGACACCTGGCGCGCCTCGAAGCGTCCGCATCGGCGCTGGGACTCCCGGCGCCGCCGCCCCAGACCCTGTCCGCGGCGATGCAGGACCTCATCGATGCCACCGCGATGACCGCGGGCAAGCTGCGGATCACCGTCACCGGAGGCCCGGCGGGTCTCGGCTCGGCCCGGGGCGACGGGCCCACGACGGTGCTCGTGGCAGCCGAGGAGGAGACGGTGTGGCCGCCCACGACCGACGTCGCGATCGTCAGTTGGACCCGCAACGAGAACGGTGCGCTCGCCGGGGTGAAGTCGATCTCCTACGCCGACAACGTGCGGGCCCTGGCCGCCGCCCAACGCGTCGGGGCTTCAGAGGCCCTCTTCGCCAACACGCGTGGCGAACTGTGTGAGGGGACCGGCACGAACGTGTTCTGCGTCCTCGACGGCGTGCTCATGACACCGCCGCTGTCATCGGGTTGCCTCGATGGCGTGACCCGCAGGCTGGTCGTCGAGGTGGCCGACGTGACCGAACGCGCCATTCCCATCGGAGATCTCCACCGGGCCTCGGAGGCGTTCCTCACGTCCACGACCCGCGACGTCCATCCGATCCGAGCCGTGGACGACACCGTGTTGGCGGAGTGCCCCGGACCGCACACACGAGCGGCCGCAGCAGCGTTCGCCGCGGTCGTCGCCGCCGACCTGGACCCGTGACCCGCCCCGGCCGGATCACCCGCAGATCAGCGCGGACGTAGGTGGACGACGTCGCCGGCGGCGACGACCACGGCTCCCGACGGCGTGTCCACGACGAGACGGCCACCCTCGTCGAGTCCGACCGCACGCCCCCGCAGTGGCGAACCGGGACGTTCGACATCCACCTCGCGACCGAGCGTGGTCATCCGTGCCGTGGCCAGCGCCACGATCGAACCGTCCCCAAGCGTGGCGTAGTGGGAGGCGAACCGGTCGAGGACCGCTCGCAGGAAGACGTCGCGGTCCACCGATTCACCCGTGAGGTCGGCCAGTGAGACGGCATCGGGGACCTCGGCGGGGGTCGCGCGCAGGTTCACACCGAAGCCGACGACGACCGCGGCGCCACCGCTGCGGCCGCCTCCCTCTGCGATGAACTCGGACAGGATCCCTGCGAGCTTGGCCCCGCCGACGAGGACGTCATTGGGCCACTTGAGGCCGGCGTCGTCGACCCCCAGGGCGCGTGCGGCGTCCACGATCGCGACACCGACGGCCAGTGGGATCAGACCGAAGCGCTCCACCGGAACCTCTGGGCGCAGGAGAATCGACGCGAGGAGCGCGTCACCGGGACCGGCCGACCAGCGCCGATCCCGACGACCCCGTCCAGCGCTTTGATGTCCGGCGACGACGACCACGCCCTCACGAGCTCCCGAGCGGGCCAGAGCGGCCACGTCGGCGTTCGTGGAACCCGTCCGGGCGACATGGCGAACGTCGCTGAAGAGGCCCTCGCCGCGGGGTGAAACCGGAAGGCGATCGCTCTCGTTTCGCATGGGACCCCCCTCCATCTGTCACCATATGGCGTGCTCTCAAAGATTCTCATCGCGAACCGCGGGGAGATCGCCGTCCGCGTGATCCGAGGTTGCCAGGAACTCGGCATCACGACGGTGGCTGTCTACTCCGAACTCGACCGTGACGCTCTCCACGTCCGAATCGCCGACGAGGCCTACGCTCTCGGCGGTCAGACTGCGGCGGAGAGCTACCTCAACACCGAGGCGATCATCGCCGCCATCACCGACAGCGGTGCGGACGGTGTCCACCCCGGCTACGGCTTCTTCTCCGAGAACGCGGACTTCGCGCGGGCCATCACCGACCTCGGCGTGACGTTCATCGGCCCTCCCCCCGAGGCCATCGAGATCATGGGCGACAAGATCTCCGCGCGGGAGGCCGCCGAGAAGGTCGGCGTCAACGGGGTGCCCGGCTCCGACGGCCTGGTGACCACGGCCGCCGAGATCGAGGCGTTCGCCGCAGCACACGGTTTTCCCGTGGCCATCAAGGCCGCCTACGGCGGTGGTGGCCGTGGCATGAAGGTGATCAACGAGGGCGACGACATCGCCTCCGAGATGGAGTCTGCCCAACGTGAGGCACTGGCCTACTTCGCCCGCGACGAGATCTACGTCGAGCGGTACCTGACCAAGCCCCGCCACGTCGAGGTGCAGGTCGTCGCCGACGCCCACGGCAACACCATCTACGTCGGCACCCGGGACTGCTCGGCTCAGCGCCGTAACCAGAAGCTCATCGAGGAGGCACCGGCCCCCGGCATCGACCCGGCGATCCTCACCCGCATGGGAGAGGCCGCCGTGAAGGTCGCCGAGGGCTGTGGCTACGTGAACGCCGGGACCGTCGAGTTCCTCTACGAGGACGGCGACTTCCACTACCTCGAGATGAACACGCGCCTTCAGGTGGAGCACCCCGTGACCGAGATGGTCAGCGACCTCGACCTCGTCGAGTTGCAGATCAGGATCGCCTCCGGCGAGGAACTCCCGATCGGCCAGGACGACGTCGTCCTCAACGGTCACGCGATCGAGGTGCGCATCAACGCCGAAGACCCCGCCGAGGGGAAGTTCCTGCCCTCGCCCGGGACGATCACCGAACTCAAGGCCCCCGACGGCTTCGGTACCCGCTTCGACACCGGCTACGACTCCGGTGACGAGATCTCCCAGTACTACGACAACCTCATCGGCAAGCTGATCTGCTGGGGCCGCGACCGTGACCGGGCGATCGCCCGGACGCTGCGCGCGCTGCGCGAGATGCGGGTGACCGGGGTGGCCACGACGATCCCGGCCGACATCGCCATCCTCGAACACGAGACGTTCCAGGAGATCGAGCACTCCACGCGCTGGGTCGCCGAACATCTCGACCTCACCGGTGTGTCGGCCGCCCCGGCGCCCACCACCGACGGCGACCAGGACGAGGCGACCGTCGAACGCCGTTCGACCGTGGAGGTCAACGGGCGCCGCTTCGACGTGAAGATGTACGTGCCCGAGTCCCAGGTCGGCGGCGGCGGCGGTGGCGGCGGCCGTGTCGCCCGTCCACGGCGCGCGTCGGCGGCGGCCGGCGGCGGCCCGGCTGCAGGCAGCGGTCAGGTCGCCGTGCCGATGCAGGGGACGATCGTGAAGGTTCTCGTCGAGGTCGGCCAGGAGGTCACGGCGGGCGAACCCGTGGTGGTCCTCGAGGCGATGAAGATGGAGAACAACGTCAACGCCGACAAGGACGGAACCATCTCGGAGGTACGCGTGGCTCCCGGCGACTCGGTGGGTGGCGGCGACATCGTCGTCGTCATCGAGTAGCGGGCGTCCGGACCCGGGGCGGGACGGTCACAGGGCCCCCGCCTCCAACTCCGGTCGCCTCGTCTGCACCACCACGGTGCGCGCCAGCCGGTCGAGAACGCCCCGGGAGTCCCGTGCGAACCCGGCGGTGAAGTGCACGACGACCAGCACGATCGGGAAGATCTGACCGGGTAGTACGGCGACGATCCCCGCCACCGGCGCGACCCGGAGCACCGCCATCACCACCGAGGGCGGCTCGCCGTCGGCGATGTCGACGATGCGGATGCTCATGAGCATCTTGCCGGGCGTCTGACCACGCCAGGCGACGAAGAGCGTCTCGTACACCAGGACCACCACGACGGCGACAGCCGCGGCCCAGGCGGGCACCGACACGTCGTCACCGTTCGTCTCGGCGACCGGCCCGAGGATCGCGAACCACACCGCGAACACGACGATCCAGTCCACGACGCGCGCGATCGCCCGCTGTCCGACCGTCGCGAGCAGGTCGACGCGACCCGGCTCCGGGCCACTCACCGACGCGGCCCGCTCACCTACTCGGCCGCCTCGGCGAGGACCTCGGCGAGCGTCGGGTGCACCAGCAGGGACTCGACGATGTCGGTCACGGTCAACCGGGCGTTGACAGCGAGTGCGATCACCGAGATCAGCTCAGCTGCGTGACGGCCCACGATCGACCCACCCAGGATCACGCCCGTCGCGGGATCCGAGACGATCTTCACGAAGCCGCGCGGGTCGTTGTCGATGAGCGCCTTGGGAGCGACCGAGAACGGCACCTTCGTGACGCGGACCTTGCGACCGGATGCGAAGGCATCGGCTTCGGCCAGACCGACGTCGGCGATCTCGGGTTCGGTGAAGATCGCCGAGGCCGCCCGGTCGTAGCCGACGTGGCGGTGGGGCCGCGTGTGGTGCAGGCCCAGGGCGTGCTCGGCGATCTTGCGACCCTGCATTGCGGCGACCGACGACAGCGGCAGCTTCCCGGAGAGGTCTCCCGCCGCGTAGACGTGGGGGGCCGACGACACGCAGTTGTGATCGATGTTCACGTATCCACCGGTGGTCTCGACACCCGCGAGTTCCAGCCCGAGAGACTCCGAGTTGGGAACCGAGCCGATCGCGAGCAGGGCGTGGGATCCCACGGCCCGACGCCCGTCGTCGCAGCTGACGGTGACCTCGTCACCGTCGACGGCGAGCCCCTCGGCCCGGGCCCCCTTGAGCAGCTTCACCCCACGGTCGAGAAATGTCTCCTCGAGTGCGGCGGCGACCTCGGGGTCCTTCTGGGGGAGCACCTGTTGACGGCTCACGACGAGGGTCACGGCGCTGCCGAAGCTCGTGAACATGTTGACGAACTCGACACCGGTCACACCGGAGCCGATGACGACGAGGTGTTCGGGGATCTCCTCGGGCGGGTAGGCCTGCCGGGTGGTGAGGACGCGGCGGCCATCGGGCTCGCACCATTCGGGGATGCGGGGCCGGCTACCGGTCGACAAGACGACGATGTCGGCCTCGAGCAGGTGCTCGCGACCGTCGTTGCCGTCGACCGCCACCTCGTGCGGCGTCACGAACCGTCCCGATCCCTCGATGATGCGGACGCCCTGGGAGGTGAGGAGTTCCACGACCTGACGCTGCAGGCGATCCTCGATCGCCTCGATCCGCTCGCGCAGGGCGACCGTGTCGACGTGGGTCTCGACGGGATCGAGACCCATCCCGTCGGCCCGACGGAGAAATGTCATCGCCCCACCCGTGGCGATCATCGCCTTGGAGGGCACGCAGTCCCACAGGTGGGCGGCACCACCGACGATGTCACGCTCGACGACGGTGACCTCCGCGCCGTGGCGTGCAGCTGTCGTGGCACACGTGTTGCCGGCGGGACCGCCGCCGATGATCACCATCCGGGTCTTTCGCATGGCGCCAACCGTAGCGACTCGGCAGCTACCCTCTGGTTGTCCCCCACCTGCCGCGTTCGTGCCGAGCGATCAGGGCGCGCGCCGCCGGAGGAAGCGGTCATGGAACATCGGTCGAACGACATCGCGACGCAGCGCGCGACCGGACAAGACCCTGCCCCGGGACCACCGATAATCGGCGCTCTGGCGGCGCGCGGGTTCCGCTGGCTCTACGTCCTCGATGCCGTCGCCCTGTTCGGCGTCATGTGCCTCGTCATGCTCGTACGCTTCGGGACGGCCTGGCCGAGCGCCTCGTTGGCGGTCCATCTCGGTGGTTTCGGAGCCGCCACCGCGGTCCACCTCGTCGTGTACTACTTCGGCGGCCTGTACGACCGGACGTTCCGCCTCGGTCGTCGCATGTGGCTCGGCCGCGTCGCGGGCCTGACCGTCATCGCCCTGGCGGCCTGCGCTCTCGTCATCCTGCCGACCGACCGGTACCCGATCCCGAGGGGCAACCTTCCCTTCGTCGGTGCGTTCGTCGCGCTCGCCGTGACCGGCAACCGCCACCTGTCACGGATCCTGCGGTCGAGCCGGTACGGACCGCCGCGGGTCATGCTGGTCGGCAACCCCGACGACATGGCCCTCGCCGCCAAGCACCTCGCGGAGTCCGACCGCGATGCAAAGGTCGTGGCCCAGACGACCGACCCCTCGCGGCTCGTCGAGCTGGCGGAGGCGCACACCGTCACCGACGTCATGCTCGTGTCGGAGACATCGCTCGAGGACATCTATCCGGAGCCGCTGTCGAGCTTCGAGGCGAAACGCAAGGGCGTCTACCTCCGGGTGACGGCGAAGAATGCCCTGATGGGGCTGCGCAACGTCCGTCAGATCGGCGGGATGCCCTACGTGACCCTGCTGTCGCACACGCTTCCTCCGTCGAAGGTGCGCTTCAAGCGGGCGTGTGAACTCGTGCTGCTCGTGGCGCTGGCGCCGATACTCATCGTCGTCACCGGCCTGACGGCGCTGTACGTTCTCGCGGTTGCCGGGCGGCCGCTGTTCTACCGCCAGGCACGCACCGGGTTCCAGGGCCGCCCGTTCTCGATGGTGAAGTTCCGCACGATGTACCCCGATGCCGAGGAACGCACCGGAGCGGTCATGTCGAGCGGCACCGACGACCCGAGGGTGATCCCGGCGTGTCGCTGGCTACGGGGCACCCGCCTCGACGAGCTCCCCCAGTTCTGGAACGTGACGCGCGGTGAGATGTCCATCATCGGACCTCGCCCCGAACGGCCCGAGATGACGCAACGGTTCTCCGAGCTGATCCCCGGATACGAACGTCGCCACGAGATCCCGCCCGGCATCACCGGCCTCGCCCAGGTCAGGGGCCGCTACGACCTGGACCCCGCCTACAAGCTCGGGCACGACATCCAGTACCTCGTCAACTGGTCGCCGGTCCTCGACCTGCAGATCCTCGTGCGCACGCTCTGGGTGATGATCGCCCGCCGCGGCTGAGTCGACGTGCACGAACCGGGCCTGTCGGTCGTCATCCCCGCCCGCGACGACGCCGCTCACCTGCCGGCGACGGTCCGCTCCGTCGTGGATCAGGACCTCGACGTCGCCTTCGACGTCACGATCGCGGTCGGACCGTCCGCCGACGGCACGCGCGAGGTCGCCGATGCCCTCGCGGCCGAGGCCTCACTGGACGCCGACGGACCACCGGTACGGGTCGTCGACAACCCCGCGGGTTCGACTCCCGCCGCTCTCAACGCCGCTATCGCCGCGTCGAGCGGACCGGTGATCGTACGTGTCGACGCCCACTCGGAGGTTCCGCCCGGCTACCTGCGGATCGCTCTCGCCACGTTGACGGAGACAGGCGCGGTCAACGTCGGTGGGATCCAGGACGCGCTGGGCGAGACGCCGTTCCAGCGGGCCGTGGCCGCCGCGATGACCTCCCGGTTCGGCGTCGGCGGCGGCGCGGTGCACCTCGGGGGATCCGAGGGGCCGGTGGACACCGTCTACCTCGGCGCATTCCGGCGTGACGCGCTCGACGCGGTGGGCGGCTACGACGAGTCGCTGATCCGCAACCAGGACTACGAACTGAACTGGCGCCTCCGCGACGCCGGTGGGACCGTCTGGTTCGATCCCGATCTGAGGGTCGTATACCGGCCCCGATCGACACTCTCGGGGCTCGCAGGCCAGTATCTCGGCTACGGGCGGTGGAAGCGGGAAGTCCTGCGACGCCACCCACGCTCGATACGGCCACGTCAACTCGCCGCACCCTTGCTGGTGGCCGGCCTGGCCGGATCCGTGGGGCTCGGCCTCGTCGGCCGGCGGGGAGCCGCGCTGGCCGTGCCGGCCGCCTACCTCGCCGGGGTCGTCGTTGCCGCCGTGTCGACGGCTCTCGGCGTCGACCACGAAGGCCGGGGGTCGGCCGACCGCCCGGGCACGGCGGTCCGTCTCGTGGCGATCTACCCCACCATGCATCTCAGCTGGGGTGTCGGGTTCCTGCTCGGACCTTCCTGACACGGCCCGGCCTGCGACGTCGGCCCCTCCGATATCCGGCGCGTGGACCTCGAGCGCGCTTGCCGCGCCCTAGCGGTACGGCGCCCGGTCGGCCTCGACCATCATCGCGACGAGGGATGCGAAGTCCACAGTGGGCGTCCAACCGAGTTGAGCCTCGGCTGCCGAGGCGTCGGCCACGAGGTTCTCGACCTCCGCCGGACGTTCGTAGCGGTCGTCGTGACGGACGTAGCGTTCCCAGTCCAGGCCGACATGTCCGAACGCGAGCTCACAGAACTCCCTCACCGAGTGGGCGACACCGGTTCCGATGACGAAGTCCGCAGGTTCGTCGGCCGTCACCATCCGCCACATGGCGTCCACGTAGTCGCCCGCGAATCCCCAGTCCCGACGGGCATCGAGGTTCCCGAGGTACAGGTGCTCCTGACGGCCGGCTTCGATAGCAGCGACGGCCCGGGTGATCTTGCGGGTCACGAAGGTCTCGCCCCGTCGGGGGCTCTCATGATTGAAGAGGATCCCGGAGACGGCGAACATGTCGTACGCCTCGCGGTAGTTGACCGTGGCGTGATGCGCGAAGACCTTCGAGACCCCGTAGGGCGAACGGGGGTGCAGCCGCGAGATCTCGTTCTGCGGGGGCGGCGTGGAGCCGAACATCTCCGACGACGAGGCCTGATAGAAGCGGGCGTCGACGCTGGCTGCGCGCAGTGCCTCGAGGACCCGCAGCGCCCCGAGCGCGGTGGCGTCCGCCGTCGCCTCGGGCAACTGGAACGAGACCATCACATGGCTCTGCGCGGCCAGGTTGTAGACCTCGTCGGGCCGGATCTCGGCGAACAGGCGGCTGAGCGATACCCCGTCGGTCACGTCGCCGTAGTGCAGGATCAGCCGCTCGGCCTCCTGAGGTGCCTCGTAGATGCCGTCGAGGCGCCAGGTGGTGACCGACGAAGAGCGGCGGACGAGCCCGTGAACCGTGTAGCCCCGTGCCAGGAGGAACTCGGCGAGATACGACCCGTCCTGACCGGAGATCCCTGTGATGAAAGCTGTCCGCATGGGCGGTAGAGGGTACCGGGCACCGCTCACTCCCGGGAGTACTCTCGGCGCGCGTCGTGATCTCCTCCCCTACTCCGTCCCCCGGCTCGCCGGACGCCGTCCGGGTCCGTCCCCGCGGCTCCGGGAACGATGTCCCGGCCGTGCTCACGGCGGCCCTCGACAGGACGGTCGACTTCGTGGTCGCCGGATTCGCTTCCTGGACCGTGATCGCGCATCTGTCGTTCCTCGCGGACTGGGATCGGGACCCGACGACGGCGCTGTGGATCGCGACGCTGCCAGTTGTTCTCGCCTTCGTCGTCGTCGGCGGTCGCGCCAACCCGATGAGGCTCCGCAGGGTCGCCCTCCCGAGAGACCCGCGCTCGCTGGGGAGGATCGGCGCATGGATCGGCGCTGTCGCGGTCATGGCCTTCGTCATGTCGCGTTGGCGTCTCACCCGCTCGGCGTGGCCCCCGACCTGGGTGGCGCTCGTCGCGCTCGTCGGGGCCGGCCTCTGGTTCGTGGTTCAGGCCTGCCGGGGGCACGCCCGAGAGCCCGACGTCGCCCCGCCCGGCCACGGCGAAGGGACCCTCGACCACGACGAGACTCTCGTCACGGGCGCGCCACGTGCACCGGGGGCGGTCGCGGTCGCGCTGATCCTGGCGGTGACCGCCGGACTGGCGGTCATGTCGGCATTCACCGTGCGTACCGAGATCGACGACGTCTTCGTCCTCAACCGGGCCACCTACATCGAACAGCACGACGGCCCGTTCCCCGACCGCGACACGATCTTCGCCGACCAGGTCTTCCGCCAGACCCGCACGGCGGTACCCCAGACGACGATCGAGCCGTTGTACGGCTCGATCGCAGCGTTGGCGCCCATCTCCGCCACGACACTGGCCCATCTGGTCGCGAGCCCGTTCATCTCCGCGCTCGGCGTCCTCGCACTCTGGCGCCTGCTGCGTACGTTCGGGTTCGTACAGCCGGCCATCGCGACGACGATGACGTACCTGTTCTTCCTGTGGGACGGCCAGTCCGACACGAACATCGGCAACAACAACTGGTCTCGGGCCCACCTCGGCAAGACGGCCCTGTTGATCGTCGTCGTGCCCTTCCTGTGGCACCACGGACTGCGCTGGGCCCGCGACGGCGAGCGGCGGTCGCTGTGGCTGCTCGTCGCCGGTGGCATCGCAGCCATCGGCCTCAGCACGACCGGAGCGTTCGTCGCCCCGCTCGTCGCCGCGCTCGCCGTGGGAGCGGGCGTGGCAGGTACGACCCTCGGCAGCGGGAGCGACGTGGTGATCGGGACGCTGCGCGAGCGGGCCCTGCCGGCGGCTCTGGCGGTCGTGTACCCGCTCGGTGCGGCCCTCGCACGGGAGGTGGCCGACCCGTCTCCGCTGGTGGTCGGACGCTTCGTCCTCGCTCAGATCGGTGACGCCGGCGCGTCGTTCTCAGCGCAGAACCTGTCCGCGTTCACCTTCTACTCGGCCTTCGGGAACGGCCCGGCGGCGTTCGTGACGATCTCGGCCACGATTCTCGGCTGGCTGTGGGTTCGCGACGCGTCGGCCCGGTTCGCCCTCGCGGGTTCAGTGGCCGTCGTGATCGGACTGGTCCTGTTCCCGGGCGTGTTGACGGCAGCAGACGACGCCGCCGGTGCCGATGCTGTGATCTGGCGGGTGATGTGGGTCCTGCCGGTCGGGGCCGCCGTCGGGATGATGCTGGCCTCACCCCTCGCGGCGCTGGGGGGTGACCTGCGACTACCGGCACAGAGGCTCGTGGCGGGAGCCGGGACGGTCGGTGTGGGAGTGCTACTCGCCGTGACCGCGGTCGTCGGAACCCCGAGCGTGTCCCGTTTCAACGTCGCTGAGTGGGACTTCCCGCGGCGCGACCTGCTGGCTGTCGAGACACCTGCGGCCGAGACTCTCATCTCGCTCACAGCGCCGGAGGGAATCGCGGCGACCCCGTGGCGGGTGGGTTACCCCCTGGCGGTCCTGTCGGGTGAGGTGCACGCCACCAACCCGCTGGTGCGCTACGTGGAGGGCCCCCTGGCGAACGTGCCGGCCTTCCACGCCGCCGAACGACGCCTCGTGACCGATGCGCTCACCTGGGGACTCGCCGAGGGGGAACGCGAGAGCTTCGCCGCCGCGCTGGACACGCTCGAGGTGGATTCGGCGTGCCAGTACGTCGCCGATCCGTTGTTCGAGGCACCACCGCCCGAGCCCCGCAACCGTGACGAGACCACCGCCGTACTGCTCGGCGCGGGATTCGAGCGGGTACAGGTGGACCAGATCTGCACCTTCTGGACCCGGGGCTGAACCCGAGTCGCGGCTCATCGCTGCGGCGGGGTGTCCTCCCAGCGGCCACCGAGATCCACCCAGCCGGGCATGTCGGGATCGGCTCCTGCGAGAACCTGCAGGGTGAACACCCGCTCCAGTCGATGGTGCACGACGGAACCGTCCGGGCTCTCGGCGAAGACCGTCAACGGGTAGGAGCCGGGTCGGAACGGGAACCGGTCGATGACGTAGTCCACTTGGATGCGGCCCCCACCCCTCGTGCGGGCCGCGTCGAGTGTGACGACCGGTTCAGCGAAATTCACACCACCGGGGCCGTGGAACAGCATGCGGAAGCGCAGTCCCTCGACCCCCGGTTGGACATCGAGATGCCCGCGCAGGGTGAGTGCTTCGCCGGTGGCCGCTGCGATCGTCGAGCGACCGGAGCCGTCGATGAACTCGACGTCGGCGACGCGTACGGTCGCGCCGACGTCCGCCGCGTCCGACGAGGTGTGCGCGTCGACGTCGGTGAGATAGCGGTCGACCACGTCGCCCGAGGTGCCCGTCGTGACGACCCGCCCGTGGTCGAGCCAGGCGGCGTCGTCGCAGAACCGCCGGACGGTCCCCAGGTCGTGGGAGACCACGACGATGGTGACCCCACGCTCGCGGAACCGCAGGATCTCCTCGAGACAGGCCCGCTGGAACTCCTCGTCGCCGACGGTGATGACCTCGTCGAGCAGCAGGACGTCGGGTTCGACGTGGATGGCAACCGAGAAGCCGAGACGGACGAGCATCCCGTTCGAGTAGATCTTCACCGGGGAGTCGATGAAGTCGTCGAGTCGGGCGAACGACACGATCTCGTCGAGCTTTTCGCGGATCTCGGTCGGTGGGATCCCCAGGATCGACGCGTTGAGGAACACGTTCTCGCGTCCTGTGAGGTCGGGGTGGAAACCGGCGCCGAGTTCCAACAGCGCCGAGACCCGACCGCCGACGGCGATGGTGCCCGTCGTCGGTCGGTGGATCCCCGCGATCAGCCGCAGCAGCGTGGACTTCCCGGAACCGTTGTGGCCGATGATCCCGAACGCCGCTCCCCGACGGATGTCGAGATCCACGTCGTTGAGTGCCCAGAACTCGTCGTAGGTGGTCCGCCGCAGGTTGAGCAGTCCCTCCTTGAGGCTCGACGGCCGGTCCTTCTGGAGACGGAACCGCTTCGAGATCCCCCGGGCGGCGACAGCGACCCCCGACGGCAACTGCGGGGAGCCGCCGGCGCCGACCGCTCTCACAGTTCCTCCGCGATGTTCTCGGTCTGACGGACGAAGACCGTGTAGCCCACCGCGAATACGAGCACCGCCGCGCACGTGGCGTATCCCAGGCGCAACGCCGAGGGGACCTCGAGGTCGTAGAGGATGTCCCGTGACATCTCGGTGAGCTGTGCGATCGGGTTGAACTTGATGATGTCGAGCGCGGGGAGCCCCCATGCGCGCTCGGGGATGATGCCGAGCGGGTAGATGATCGGGGTGGCGTAGAAGACCACCTGCAGGCCCAGGGTCACGAGGTAGCCCACGTCGCGGTAGAAGACGTTGAAGACGCTGACGAACAGCCCGATCCCCAGCGACAGCAGCGAGATGAGCACGAACAGGTAGAGCCACAGGAAGATCGTCCAGCTGATGTTGCCGACGGCGATCAGGACCACGACGAGGACGACGAACTCGAAGGCCGTCTGGGTGGCCGTCACCGCGAGGTTCGCCATCGCCGGCGCCTCCGGCGGGAAGTACACCTTGTTGAGGAGCGGTCCGGCATCGGTCAACGCCGTGATGGACCCCTTGATGACCCCGTCGAAGAGGTTCCAGACGACGAGCGCGCAGAAAAGGTAGACGGCGAAGCTCTCGAGCTCGCCGTTGCCGGCCACGGGGGGCGCGATGCGCAGGAACGTCCCGAAGACGAGGGTCAGGATCGCGAGGCTCGCTGCCGGGTTGATGAACGACCAGAGCCAACCGAGCGCGCTGCGCTTCTGGCGGGTGGAGAGGTCCCGGCGGGCGAGGTTGACGATCAGGGGCCCGTATCCGCGCAGCTGCACGACCCGCTCGGCCACGCGCGCCCATCCACGCGTCGCCGGCGCTCGCACGACGATCTCCACGCCGTCGTCGCCGGCGCCGGTCCCGTTGACGGTCATCGGTCTTCCTCTGCAGCGGACGTGTCGATCAGCTGCGCGTAGAGGTCCCGGTAGTCCGTAGCCATCTCCGAGACATCACGCAGCGGCACCGAGCATGCCTGCGCTGCGAGAAGCTCCCACCGGTTCCGGTCACGCCCCGCGGCGACGATGGCCTCGACGGCGCCGACGGGATCGTCCAGGTCCACGACGATGCCGCCGCCCGCGGCACGTACCCGCTCCGCCGGAGCACCGCCCTCGCCCACGACGACGGGGATCCCCAGGCTCCACGCCTCGGACACGACGTAGCTGAAGGTCTCGCGGCTCGGCGACAGCACCGCCACGAAGGCGGGGCGGAGTCGTCCGAGGCGTCGGGCGAGGTCCGTGCGGCGGTAGCCGCCGTGGAACGTGACGGGAAGGTCCGCGACGGCGGTGATGTGGTCGGCGTCGACGACCCCGAGCACACCCAGGTCGAGCTCGTGCCGCTCGTCCGCAGCCACGAGACGGCGGAGGGTCTCGGACCCCTTGTGCGGGGCGAGAACCCCCACGACGACGACCCGCACCCGCTCCTCGGGCCCCGCGGCGCGGGCGACACCCTTGCGACGCCCTGACGACGCGGTCCCGTGTCCGATGACGTGCGCACGCTCGACGACGGCGTCACCGAGCGCCCCCGCGAGGACGTCGACCGCCGCCTGCGACGGTGCGACCAGCGCGTCGATCGATCCGAGGAGACGTCGGGTCGCGGCCTGCCAGTCCACGACGAAGCCGTGCTTGAGCGGGACGTCGGCGGGTACCCACCGCTCGATGGTGGGACACGGCCCGGGACCCGCGGTGCAGGTGCCACCGCAGAAGTTCCCGTTCTCGTCGAGCAGGTTCAACGACGGGCAGGCCAGGTAGTAGTCGTGTGCGGACATGACCACCGGGATGCCCAGAGCTCGTGCCGCCTCCACCAGGTCGAAGGTCTGGCCGAGCAGGTGGTGGATGTGCACGACGTCGATGTCGAGGCGACTGAGGACGTCGACGTAGGCGTCGAAGCGGTCCTCGTCGGTCATCTCGGTGATGTGCCATCCGTCCACGGGATGCCACCGGTGCACGACCTCCCAACGGTCGTCGGTGAACCGGCGCACGGCGACGTCGGAGTACTCGGGGACGAGCGTGAAGGTCTCGTGGTCGCCGTCGAGGTGACGGGCGAGGTCGTCGACGTGGTTCTGGGTCCCGCCGAATCCGTCGTGCACGACGGCCAGGACCCGGCGGCGGTCCGGCGGCGGACCGCCGGCCGCGAGCGCGGCCACGCTCGCCGCGGCGGTGGTGGTGGCCCGCCGCAGGTCGTCGGAGGCGACGAAGCGGACCGCACGCTCGTGGTAGTCCGGCCACAGTCGCTCGAGAGTGGCACTACCCGCCTCGGCCAGCGCGGCCTTCTCGGATCCGAAGCTCGCCGATTCGTCGTGGAACACGACACAGTCGTCCGCGACCACGTGGGTGAACCCGAATGTGGACAGGCGCATGCAGTAGTCGTTCTCTTCGCCGTAGCCGCGCGGGAACGCCTCCTCGTCGAGCAGTGGCACGACCTCACGGGCGGCGGCGGTCACATACATGCAGAAGCCGTTGCCCGTGGGACCGTGGGGCCGGACGAAGGCCGAACCACGGGCCACCGCGGACGCGTAGCGGTCGACCTCGGCGGGCCCGTCGGGTCGGGGGCAGGCGAAGCTGAATGCTCCGGCGGCATCCGACAGTGGGGTGACGGTGCCGATCCTCTCGTCGGAGAGCGCTGCGTTGCGCAGCCGCCACAGCCAGCGCCGCGGCACCCGCGTGTCGGCGTTGAGCATGACGACGTCGCCCGCGGGGGCCGCTGTGAGACCCCGGTTCACGCTGCGGGTGAACCCGAGGTTCTCGTCGTTCTCCAGTAGGACCCAACCCTCCCGGCGGGCCGCCTCGGCGACCAGCGGGGCGACATCGGGGTCGGTACTCGCGTCGTGCACGATGATCACGCCGACGTCGGTCGGAGAGTTCGCGGCCACCGCCGTCAGACAACGCCGAACCTCGGCCGGCGCGTTGTAGACCGGGATGATCACCGTCAGGGCCCTGTCGAGCGCGCCCCCGCGGATGGCGGAGCCGAGCCCGGTGCGCGCCGACAGCGGACCGGTCCGTAGGCGCTCGATGGAGGCGTCGTGCTCGGTGGTGTCACGCCGCCCGGCCAGGCCGGCGAGCACCGGATAGAAGCGATCGGCGGTGCGGGTCGCGAGACGCACGAGGCGACGGTCCCGGAACTCCTCGAAGTGGCCGGCGACGTCGGCTGCGCCCGACTCCGCGGCCAGGGCGTGGCGGCGCTCACGGTCGAGTTCGTGGGTGAGTCGGGCGTTGGCGGCATCGGCGTCTCGCATCGCGGCGCGCAGCCCGTCGTTCTCGGCGACGAGCCGGGCGAGAATCGCGTCCACCCCCGGCACACCCTCCGCCGTGCGGTCGTGGAATCCGCTGAGACGACTGAGCACCGCTGCATCGCCGTGCACCGCCTGACCGACGACGAGTTCCCCGACGTCGTCGACGACGGCTCCGGGGTCGAATGCCGCGCCGAGAGCAGCCTTCACGTCGGCACCGGCCACGGGGATCCCGGGCACGACCACGAGGACCGGGCCACCGGCCGCACCGACGATGGCGGCCGCCGCGTGCGCCTCGGTGCGCAGCGCGTCCCGGGAGCCTTCCGGGTCGACGATCACGACCCGGACCGGCCGCTTCCCCCCAGGCGCGCCGGACGCGTCCGATGTACCACCGGGCGCGGTGGCGGACGGTTCTCCCGAGAGCAGTACGCC
The DNA here is from genome assembly GCA_040219085.1 of Acidimicrobiales bacterium. NCBI lineage: Bacteria > Bacillati > Actinomycetota > Acidimicrobiia > Acidimicrobiales > Acidimicrobiales bacterium. The sequence goes on along the minus strand of JAVJTC010000020.1, from coordinate 172,751 downwards.
CGGCTCACCGAGCGGGCCGCGGGCGGCGGCGCGGCGCACATCTCCGGGCCGTCGCAGGTGACGGGTGAGGAGGGCGACGACGTCGTCGACCAGCTGCGAGCCGGGGGTTGCGATGACGATCAGACCCAACGTCGATCTCCAACACCGTGAGAGGTCGGCCCACAGGCTACCCGGCGCCGAGATGACGATCACCGGACCCTGGCACCGGACGCCGAGATGACGATCACCGGACCCTGGCACCGGACGCCGTCGCTACAATCGCTGCGTGCCCGAGCGCCCCGCCGTCACACGGGCCCTGATCCCGCCCAATTCACGACGGGCAGAGTTCGCGAAGCTGTTCCTTCCGCCGGGAAGTCGCCGTCGCATCGCCGCGAAGAACATGTTCGACGCGGCGACGGGGCGCGTCGGCCTGCTCGAGGCGCTCGCAGACACCCCGACGAGTGAAGACGGCCGCCTGCGGCGCTTCATCGCACGCAACCGGCCCCAGCTCGCCGCTGCCGGTGTGAAGCGGGGGGTGCACGTGGTCGACACGTCCGACGCCCGCTTCGATCCCGCCGACCTCCCCGCGGACGACCTGGTGGTGTTCGCTGCGCCCGGCGATGTCCACGAACCCGAACTCGTACCGCTCCTGGCGGCGACCGACCCGTCGCTGGACCTGGTGTCGTGGGACGACGTGACGATCGGCGACGACGGAGGGCCCACCGAACCGCGGGTCCGCCCCCGCTGGTCGCCGGACACCCACCGCGTGGCGCCCTACCTGCACCGCTGTTTCGCCGTTCGTGCCGGGGCGATCGCCACCTCGCAGTGGCACCCCGTCGGGGCCGGGCCGACGCTTGCGGGGGGATCACCGGTGGCTTCCGCCGCCGTGACCATCACCGACGTGGACCTCTGGCGACTCGTCGAGGCGGTCGATCCGGATCCGGGCCGGACCCTGCGTCTCCCGTGGTTCCTGTCACGCACGCGCCGACGCACCGACCGTCTCCCCGCCGACGCCGTCGCGGAATCCCTCGCCCGCCGCGGCATCGACGCCCGTCCCGGCAGCGAGGGCCTCAGGCTCGATTTCGCCGACACCGCACCCCGACCGACGGTCACGATCGTCGTGCCGACCCGCCACCACCGCGAGAACATGGGACAGCTCCTGCCGGCGCTGGCCAACACGGCCCACGACGGGGTCGAACTCGTCGTCGTCGACAACGGCGGACGCAGCGGCGACAACGAGGCCTGGTACGCGTCACAACCCTTCGCAGACCGCACGACGGTGCACTGGTGGACCCGGCCCTTCAACTGGTCAGCGGTCAACAACTTCGGCGCCTCGCTCGGCAGCGGCGAGATCCTCGTATTCTGCAACGACGACGCCCTTCCGGTACGTGGCGACTGGCTCGCCGACCTCTGCGGGTGGCTCACCGTCCCCGGGGTGGGGGCGGCCGGGCCGCTGATCGTCGACTCACGCGACCGGGTCGGCGAGGCGGGGATCGCCGCCGGGCTCGCCGACCTGTGCGAACACTTCCTGCGCGGTGCCGATCCGCGCGGTGTCGAGATGGTGGGCCCGGTGGGTTGGCCCCGGGACGTTCTGGCGGTCACGGGTGCGTGCGTCGCGGTCACCGCCGCGACCTTCGACGCCGTCGGCGGCTTCGACGAGGAGTACGAGCTGACGGGCAGCGACGTCGCGTTCGGTGTCGCCGTCGTCGAGGCCGGCCTGCGCAACGTCTGCACCGGGCTGGCGTCGGTGCGACACGACGAACGCACCACCCGCAGTGGCCCCGATCACCCACATGACGTCGACCGGCTCACGGCCCGCCTGGCGCCCTACCTCGACGACGACCCGGTGTTCTCGGCCCAGCTGTCGCGTTGGCACGCCTGCCCACGTCTGGCGACCGCGGCCGAGCAACGGGACCGACGAATCCCGGGCGCGCCCTGATCGGGCGAGAAACAGGGCCTAGGGTGGTTGCAAACAGCAGCCACAGCAGCCACACTTCGTGACGGTACGAGCGGGCGGCTCGGAGGATCACTTCTCGATGGATTCTGTCAGCCGCCGCCAGAGGATCGCGGTCGCAGTCGCTCTCATCCTCGTCATGCTCGCGACGCCCGTGTTCGCATTCCGCGACGCCGGCGCGGCCGACGACGCGTTCACCTTCTCCGGTAAGGGTTGGGGTCACGGCGTCGGTATGAGCCAATGGGGTGCCTTCAGTCGCGCCGAGGCAGGGCAGTCGACCCAGCAGATCCTCTCGGCGTACTACCCCGGCACCCGCCTCGAGACGTCGACGATGCCCCGCGACATCAGGGTCCTGCTGTCGACGACGAACTCGGTGACCTTCACGCCGACGGGTCAATTGACGATCCTCGACAACGACGTGCCGATCAGCGTGGCCCCGCCGGGATCGAGCGTCCGGGTGGCGGTGACCGCAGGCCGCACCTACTCCATCACCGTGAACGGCGCGAACGTGTGCCCCGGACCGTGTTCGTCCAACCACATCCACCTCCAGTTCTCCCAGGGCCAGCCGGTCAAGGTCTCGAGCACCGGCTACTCCTACAAGTGGGGTGAGCTCTCGATCCGCTGGACCGCATCGGGACAGTTGTGGACGATCGTCGACGGAATGACGATGCAGCAGTACCTCTACGGGCTGGCCGAGGTCCCACCGGAGTGGCCGAATGCCGCGCTCGACGCCCAGGCCATCGCGGGTCGCTCGTTCGCCATGGCGACCATCGAACGCCGACGCAACTCGGGCTCGTGGACCTCGCCGTTCGACCTCTACTCCTCGGTCCAGGACCAGGCGTACGCGGGAACCAACCAGGAGGTTCCGCGCTGGAAGGGCGCCGTGGACCGCACGATCCAACGCGTCGTGACCTACAGCGGCGGGGTGATCGAGGCCTTCTACTCGGCGTCGCACGGTGGTCACAGTGAGGATTCCGGCTACGTCTTCGCGAACTCGTTCCCCTACCTGCCCGCGAAACCGGACCCCTTCGACACGGTCGACGATCCCAACGCGACCTGGACCCGCACGTACGCGACGGCGGACCTGAGCCGCTGGTTGGGTCGCTACGGCGACACGTCGGTGGGCACCGTGACCGGATTCTCGGTCTCGGGGAACATCGGCGCCAGCGGCCGTCTCGACAAGGCGAACATCACCATCACCGGAACCAAGGGGACCCGCACCGTCACCGGCAGCCGGTTCATGGCGGTCGTGAACGACGGCATCCGGGTCGATGGTGGTGGCTACGACCGCCGCCTTCTCTCGACGTGGTTCACGATCGAAGGCGCTGCCGTGGCCCCGCCCGGCGGCGGCGGGGGCGGCGGAACCCCCGTCAACCAACCGGTCGCGAGGCCCACGCCGACGCCCGCTCCCACACCCGTCCCTGATTCGGTCCCCTCGCGCGGATGGTTCGACCGGGCGGGCCGGGCCGGCTCGGACATCGCCATCGCCGGCTGGGCTCTGGATCCCGACACGCCCAACCTGCCCGTCGAGGTCGAGATCTTCGTCGACGGCGTGTTCCGCACCTCGGTCACGGCCGGCTCGAACCGACCCGACGTCGCCGCCGCCTACGGCACCGGCGGCAGGCACGGCTTCTCGACCCGCGTCGCGGTCCCCCCGGGCACCCACACGGTCTGCGTAGAGGCGAAGAGCAGCGGCAGGACCTCGCCGGACACGTCACTGGGCTGCAAGACCGTGGCCTTCGCTGACGCGCCGCCGGTCGGTTGGCTCGACAGGGCCCTCCCCGGCAGTGGCGGCGTCAACCTCGCCGGCTGGGCGGCCGACGGTGACGATCCCGGCGCGAGCGTCCGTGTACGTGTCTGGGTGAACGGAGCGCTCGCAGCGGAGACCACGGCCGCCTCGAGTCGTCCCGACGTCGACGCGGCGACCGGGCTGGGCGCCAACCACGGCTTCTCGCTCTTCGCGCCGACCGGGCCGGGTACGAACTCGGTGTGCGTCTACGCCAAGAACATCGGCACGAGCGCGGGAGACACGCTGCTCGGCTGTCGCACCGTCGACACGTCGGGTTCGGCGCCCACCGGATGGGTCGACCGGGCGACCGATGTCGCCAACGGCGTCCGCATCGACGGCTGGGCGCTCGACGCCGACACACCGGGGACCCCGGTGGTCGTGGACTTCAGCGTCGACGGACGCCTGGTCGGCAACACCACTGCACGTTCATCCCGCCCCGACGTCGGCGCGGCGCTCGGTCTCGGCTCGAACCACGGTTTCTCGTTCGTCGTGCCCGACGGCTCCGAGGCGTGTGTGTCGGCCCGTGACACGGCGTCGGGTACGAGCCGCCGGATCGGCTGTATCCGCCTGTGATCTGCGGCCCCGGCAGGCGGGACCGGGGCCGAGTCAGGCGACGATCTGCGCGACGAGTCTGTCGAACGCGTCGCCCCACTCCCCCGGCCCCTCCAGGCCTGCCAATCTGAGCGCGCGGTTCTCCAGTACCGAGTTGGTGGGACGGGGCGCCGGTCGGGGTGGCTGCAGCTCCGCCGTGGTCACCGGTTGCACCCGCCCGGGGTCGTGTCCCCCTGCGGCCAGCACGCGACGCGCCACCTCATACCACGACACCGACCCGGCGTTGGTGACGTGCCAGGTGCCCGGCCGACGGTCGACCACGAGGCGACGCAGCGTCGCCGCGAGGTCACCCGCATGAGTCGGGCTCCCGACCTGATCATCGACGAACCGCAGCGGCGAGTCGTCCCGGGCGGCGAGACGCAGGATGGTCTTCACGATGTTGTGGCCGGTCGGTCCGCACAGCCACGCGGTGCGCACGACGGTGGCGGTCGCCCCCGCCTCGAACTCGCCGGCCAGCTTCGATGCCCCATAGACGGACCGTGGGCTGGTCGGGTCCCACTCGTGGTACGGGGTCGGCTTCTCCCCGGAGAAGACGTAGTCGGTCGAGACATGGCACAGATGGGCGTCGAAACGTCGCCCGGCTTCGGCGAGGTGACGGACCGCCCACGCGTTCAGCGCATAGGCACCGATCTCGTCGGACTCGCACCCGTCCACATCGGTGTACGCGGCACAGTTCACGATCGCGTCCGGCCGGTGGGTGCCGACGACACCGAGGACCGCGTCGCGGTCGGTGACGTCGAGGCTCCCGTGAGAGAGCGCGATGAGCTCGTCGTGGGAACGCCGGGCGAAGGCCGCGGCCACCTCGGTGCCCAGTTGGCCACCGGCGCCGGTGACGATAACCCTCACCCGGCCGCCTTCAACGGCTCCCACCAGGCGCGGTTGGCCCGGTACCACTCGACGGTCTCCGCCAACGCCTCGTCGAGACTGCGCTCCGGGGTCCAGCCGAGCGCACGGATCCGGTCGGTGGTGACCGAATACCGACGATCGTGCCCGAGGCGGTCGGCGACGGGTTCGATCATCGACCCGTCGGCGCCACACAACGCGAGGATCCGCCCGGTGAGGTCGCGATTCGTGATCTCGTTGCCGGCACCGATGTTGTAGACGGTCCCGATCTCGCCGCCTCGCAACACGAGGTCCACGGCGGCGCAGTTGTCGCTCACGTGACACCAGTCACGCACGTTGAGGCCGTCGCCGTAGAGGGGAACCCGGCGCCCGTCGAGGAGGTTCGTCACGAACAGCGGGATGACCTTCTCGGGGAACTGCAGCGGCCCGAAGTTGTTGGACGAGCGGGTCACCACGACGGGGAGGTCATGGGTCGTGTGGTAGGCGAGAGCGATGAGGTCCGACCCCGCCTTGGACGCGGCATAGGGCGAGCGGGGACCCAACGGGTCGTCCTCGGAGAAGGAACCCTCGACGATCGACCCGTAGACCTCGTCGGTCGAGATGTGCACCAGACGCTCCACGCCGACCGTGCGGGCGACGTCACACACGACGTTGGTCCCGTCACAGTTGGTGCGCACGAACTCGTCGGGCGACACGATGGAGCGGTCGACGTGCGATTCCGCGGCGAAGTGGACAACCGCGTCATGGCCGTCCATCGCTGCGGTCAGCGCATCGCGGTCACAGACGTCGCCGTGGACGAACGCGAACCGGGCGTCGTCACGGACAGGATCGAGGTTGGCCGGATTCCCGGCGTAGGTCAGGGCGTCGTAGACCGTGACATCGTCGTCGCTCGTCGCGAGCAGATGGTGGACGAAATTCGCCCCGATGAAGCCGGCACCGCCGGTGACGAGGATCTTCACGGCCCGGTCCGGAGACCGGCGTGCGGTCGCACATCGGCGCTGATGTCGGCGCGGCGGGGGTTGCGGCTGTCGCGCTCGGACAGGATCGGCGTGTCGACACCCCAGTCCCCTGCGATCTGAGGATCGTCCCAGGCCACACCCAGTTCGTCGGCGGGGTTGTAGTAGCCGTCGACGAGGTACGTGATGGTCATGTCGGTGAGCGATGCGAACCCGTGGGCGACACCGGGCGGGATGTAGACGCCGCGGTGGGCGTTGGTGCCGTCGGCATCCTCGCCGAGGTCGAACGACATCGTTGCGCCGTCAGTGGCCGAGCCCACGCGCAGGTCGTGGAGAACGACGCGGGCACGTCCGAACGGGACGTACCAGTAGTCGGCCTGGTGGAGGTGGTAGTGCAGGCCCACGACACAACCCGCCGTGCGGTCCGCACGGTTGGCCTGGATCATCTCGCGGCCTCCCGGCACCCACGAACGCCGGTAGGTCTCGACGAAGACCCCCCGTTCGTCACCATGGATGGAGGGCGTGACGATGACGACTCCCTCGATCTCGGCGGCGGGGCTCACTTCGGTCATCGGCGCTGCTCCTCACGACCGGCATGGCGCGAGTCGACGTTCCGGCGGTCGATCGGAGACGTCATCCTTCGAGTTCCACCACGCTGTGGTCTCCGAGCATCATGCGCGAGGCTCGTGGCCGACGCGGCCCGCGTTCGACCACGGCGTTACGTCCGATGAGCGAGTCGACGAGGCGTGTGACGCCCGAGATGCGGCTGTTCGCGAGGACCACCGAGTGGTCGAGCTCACTGTCGGTGACCTCGCAGCCGTCGCCGACCGAGGTGAATGGCCCGATGAACGAGGACTCCACGAGGGTGTTGCGGCCGATGATGGCCGGCCCCCGCACGATGGAGTCCACGATCCGTGCACCCTCCTCGATCACCACGCGCCCCTCGAGACGGGAGTTCCCTTCGAGCGTGCCCGCCATCGCCGGTTCCACTCGCTCGAGAACGAGCCTGTTGCACTCGAGCAGGGGGTCCTTCTTGCCGGTGTCGATCCACCAGCCCTCGAGGACCCTGTGCTCGACCCGGTGCCCGTTGTCGACGAGCCATGCGATGGCGTCGGTGATCTCGAGTTCCCCGCGTTCGGACGGTTCGATGGCGGCGACCGCGTCGTGGATGAGGCTGTCGAACATGTACACCCCGACGAGAGCGAGGTCCGAGGGCGGATCGGCGGGCTTCTCGACCAGCGACACCACATCGCCGCCGGGGCCGATCTCCGCGACCCCGAACGCCGTGGGATCGTCGACGTGGGCGAGGAGTATCTGGGCCACGGGCCTGCGCGGTTCGGATCCGACCTCCGGCTCGTCGGCCGCCCGCCGCGAACTCACGAACTGGTCGACGAACTCGTCGAGGCCCTGCTCGAGCATGTTGTCGCCCAGGTACATGACGAACTCGTCGTCGCCGAGGAAGTCACGCGCGATCAGCACGCAGTGCGCGAGTCCGAGCGGCGCGTCCTGGGGGATGTAGGTCATCGTCGCCCCGAACGCGGAACCGTCGCCGAGTGCGGCGCGGATCTCCGCGGCCGTCTCACCGACGATGACGCCGATGTCGGTGATTCCGGCGGCGACGAGGTCCTCGATCCCGTAGAAGAGGATCGGCTTGTTGGCGATGGGGACGAGTTGCTTGGCCGAGGTGTGGGTGATGGGCCGCAACCGTGTCCCTGCTCCACCGGCGAGGACGAGGGCTTTCACGGCGGCCGAGTGTACGCCCCTGTGGCGCCGGGTGACCGACTGCGGCCTCAGGCGGCAGGGGCGGCGAGGGGCACCGGGGCGCACAGGCCGTCGAGTTCGACGACCTGGATGCGGTCCCGGTTGGCGTAGGTGATCTCGTTGGCGGGGTCCACGTTGAGCTTGTACTCGCGGAACGACATCTCGGTGGAGTCGAAGGTGAGCAGGCGCCCGACGAGCGAGTCTCCGTGACCGAGGATCAACTTGATCGCCTCGAGGGCCTGGATCGACCCGACGATGCCGGGCAGGACACCCAGGACACCGGCTTCGGCGCAACTCGGCGCCATCTCGGCGGGGGGCGGCTCGGGGAGCATGTCGCGGTAGGTCGGGCCGGTGAGCGGGTCGAACACCGTGACCTGGCCCTCGAAACGGAATATCGAACCGTGCACCACCGGGATTCCGAGCTTCACGGAGGCGTCGTTGACCATGTAGCGCACCGGGAAGTTGTCGGTGCCGTCGACGATGACGTCGTAGCCCTCGATGATTTCGACCACGTTGTCGGCGCCGAGGCGGACGTCGTAGGTGACGACGTCGATGTCGGGGTTGATCGCCGACAGCGTCTTCTTGGCGGAGTCGACCTTGCGATCCCCGATGCGGTCCAGGTTGTGGAGGATCTGGCGCTGGAGGTTGGACTCGTCGACGACGTCCATGTCGACGATGCCGATCGTGCCGACACCGGCCGCGGCGAGGTACATCGCAGCGGGTGAGCCGAGCCCACCGGCACCGAGCAGCAGCACCTTGGCGTCGAGGAGCTTCAACTGCCCCTCCTCGCCGACCTCGGGGAGAAGCAGGTGGCGCTGGTAGCGGTTGCGCTGGGCGGGATCGAGTGTGCGGGGGACCTTCCAGTCGCGCCCCTCGTCCTTCCACTTGTTGAACCCGCCGGCCATGGATACGACGTCGGAATAGCCGAGTTGGGTGAGCGTCTCGGCGGCGAAGGCCGAACGTGTCCCACCGGCGCAGTGGATGACGACGGTGGCGTCCTTGTCGCCGATGCGGTTCTCGATGTTCGACTCGAGCTGACCCCGGGGGATGAAGACGGCACCGGGGATGGAACCCTGCTCGAACTCGTCTGCCTCGCGGACGTCGAGCAGGACAGCACCCGCGGCGCGCATCTCGTCGGCCTCGGCGGTGTCGACCTCGCGGATACGGGCCTTCGTGTCGGCCAGGAGGTCCCTGAAGCTCGCCATGATCTCTTCTCTCCTCGCGCGCACGCTCTGGTGATGAGTCGCGCTAAAGCCTAGTGAACTGGTCAGGTATCGCCTACGTCAACCGCGTGGATGGCCGGATGATTCCCCGCACCTGCTCACGAGGGCCCAGCGGCGGCGCCGGCGGCCACGACGATGGGCAGGACCTCGGAGATCGAGGCCCGCAGGACCACCGTCGCGATGGCATCGAACGGGGTCGGCGACCCGTTCACGATGACGACCGGCACGCCGCGCCGGTGGGCCATCGGGACCACCTCGGCCACCGGGTAGACGGTGAGCGTCGAGCCGACGGCGAGCAGCAGGTCCGCCTCACCGGCTGCCTGCTGGGACCGCAGGAGGTCGTCGTTGTCGAGACTCTGCCCGAACGAGACGGTCGCGGTCTTGAGGATCCCCCCGCAGCTGCGGCACGGCGGGTCCACCTCCCCCTGCGCCACCCTGTCGATGGCGACCTGCAGCGGTGCCCCGTCCCCGCAGTCCAGGCACTTCACGTTGCGTGCGTTCCCGTGGATCTCGACGAGGCGTTGCGGTGAGGTCCCCGCCGCCAGATGGAGGCCGTCGACGTTCTGGGTGATGAGCGTGTGGAGTCGCCCCTGGCTCTCCAGATCGACCAGGGCGTGGTGTCCCGGGTTGGGGTCACGCCCCAGGTAGGGCGAACCCTCCACGTGGCGCTGCCAGTTGCGCTTCCGCAGATCCGCGTCGGACACGTAGAACTCGATGTTCGATGCCTTCTCGGCATCGGGATCCTTCGTCCAGATCCCGTCCGGGCCCCGGAAGTCGGGGATGCCGCTGTCGGTGGAGATTCCGGCGCCCGTGAGCACGACGACGTCGTCGGACGCGGCAACCAACTCGGCGGCCGCGGCGATCTCGGAGGTCAACTCGGAGGCGGGCTTCACACGGCTCAGAGTAGGAGATGGCGCCACCAGGACCACAGCCCGGCCACACTCGGCTTTATTGAAAGTTATCGACATACTTGTAAACGTCATCTCCGTCTCCTAGGGTTCTTTCATGCCTTTTCGATCCGACATCGTCTCCCTGCTCGATCCCTCCGTGGAGTCGCCGCCGGCCACCCCGTCCGGTGATCCGGCCGCGGTGGGCGGCGCCACCCAGCGCGGCGCCGGCCACCCCGACATCGTCAGGGTGGAGGCCTGGTTGGACCCGATCGTCGACGAGTTGGGGGTCCACCCGCGCTCGGCGTACGTGGAGGCCTTCTGGCTGCCCGTGATCGGCCCGTCGTGCACCTGGCTGATTCGCCGCGTGACGACGGGCCTCGACGCACATCCCGACGGGTACGAGATGCGTCTGGACCACTGCGCCGCGGAGCTGGGAATCGGGGGCTCACGATCCAAGAACGCCACCTTCGCCCGCACCGTGGACCGCTGCGCCCAGTTCGGGCTCATGCGGCGCGACGGGCGTAGCGGCCTACAGGTCCGCCGCCGCCTCCCACCTCTGAACCGGGGGCACGTACGGCGCCTACCCGAAAGACTCATCGGCCTCCACGAGAGGTGGGGCCTGGAATCACCTCGCCCTGACGGGTCCGAACTGGCCGAGAGGGCCAAGCGCGTGGCGCTGGCGCTGTTCGAGAGTGGCGACGACGTCGAAGCCGTCGAACGACAGCTCCACCGTTGGCACTTCCACCCCGCCATGGCCCACGCCGCGGTCCGTTGGGCCGACGACTACCGGCGCGCCGGCCGCGAGGCCGCGTGAGACACCAGGTACCCGGTCGACCCGGGAGGTTCAGGAACCGGGCGGTGAGAAGTCCTCGACGAGTTGCAGCAGCAAGCGGACCCCGAAACCGGAACCGCCCTTGGGTGCCTCGTTGCGGACGGCCTCGTTGAAGGCGGGGCCCGCGATGTCGATGTGGGCCCACGGGATGCCGTCTGCGACGAACTCCTTCAAGAACAGACCAGCCGTCAGTGCCCCGCCGTGGGACCCACCGATGTTCTTGAGATCGGCAACCGGGCTGTCGAGCTGCGAGCGGTAACCGTCGGGAAGCGGCAGTGGCCACACCTCTTCGCCCGCCGAGTCGGCGGCGGCACGAACCTGGTCCACCCAGGCGTCGTCGTTGCCCATCAGCCCGGCGATGTCGCCACCGAGTGCGATCAGGCACGCTCCCGTGAGGGTTGCGAGGTCCACGATCGCGTCCGGCTCGGCCTCGGAGGCCAGCGAGAGCGCGTCGGCGAGGACGAGTCGGCCCTCGGCGTCGGTGTTGAGGACCTCGACGGTCTTGCCGTTGCGGATCGTGAGGACGTCGCCGGGTCGTGTCGCGTCACCGCCGAGCATGTTGTCGGTCACGGGCACGTAGGCCGTGACCTTCACCGCGGGTGCCAGGCCGGGAAGCGCCGACATGGCGCCGAGGACCGCCGCTCCCCCGCCCATGTCCATCTTCATGGTCATCATTCCCTGGCCGGTCTTGATGGACAGGCCGCCGGCATCGAAGGTGATGCCCTTACCGACGAGCGCGAGCGAACCCTTCGCCTTCTTCGCTGGGGTGTAGGTCAACTCGATCAACCGCGGCGGCTGTTCCGACCCACGGTTGACGCCGAGCAGGCCTCCCAGTTTCGCCTTCCTGATGGCCGCCTCGTCGAGGATCTTGGCCTTCAGCCCCACCTTGTCGGCCATCTCCTGTGCCCGCGTCGCCAACTCGGGTGGGGTGAGCGTCCCGCCCGGTTCGTTGACCAGGTCTCGGGCAAAACAGACGGCGTCGGCGATGGCGGCGCCGCGCTTGAGCGAGTTGCGAACCGGAGCGCCGCCACCTCCCGTGACGGTGACCTTGGTGAGAGAATGCGGGGTGCCCTCGGACTTGTGGACGCGGTACTCGTAGGCACCCAGAACGAGACCCTCGGCGTGGGCCTGGGCCGCAGGTACCCGCTCCACCGCGTCGCCGATGTCGTCGAGCAGAGCGCTCGACAGCTTGGCGCTGCGTCGTGAGGCGCGGGCGAGAGCTGCCGATGCACGCCGGATGACGACCGGTGTGATGTCGGCGGCGGGACCGAGGCCGACTGCAGCCACCGGGGGACCTCCGTCGTCTGCGCCGACGATCTGGATCTGGGCGACCTTCGCCTCGAAACCCCGGGCCCGCAGGGTGGCCCAGTCGAGCCCGTGGGGTTCTTCATCCAACTGCCCGGTCGTCACGCCGACGGCGCGCAGGTCCACGTTGGCCGGCGGCTTCGTGGCGAGGGTGAACGAGATGGTCACGGAGACTCCTCTTCGGCGGGGTCGGAAGTGTCGGCCACGTCCGTGGATCGGGGATCTGCGGCCGTTCGGGTGGCGAGCGACGTCCCCTCCTGCCAGCGGGCGAGGGTCCACAGCAGATCCGAGAGGCGGTTGAGGTAGGGCCCCACCGACGAGCCGTCGACGGCCGCCGACACGCAGGTGCGCTCGGCACGGCGCACCACCGTGCGTGCAACGTCTAGGCGGGCGGCGACGCGGCTCTCGCCGGGCACCACGAACTCGGTGGGCGGGTCGAAGCGGTCGGAGACGTCGTCGATCAGCGTCTCGAGGCGTTCGACCATCTCCGGCGTGGCCAGAGAGGTACCAGCCACGAGCTTGTCGTGCTTGTCCGGCGCCGTCGCGAGCTCGGCCATGAGGATCCACAGGTCCCGCTCGAGGGCGACGAGCATCGCGTCGAGCTCGGAGCCCCGCTCGGTCTCGCTGCGGGCGAGACCGATGAACGCCTGCGCCTCGTCGACGTCGCCGTAGGCCGCGGGTGCGGGGTCGTCCTTGCGGACCCTCCCCCCGAAGAGCAGCCCGGTGGTGCCGTCGTCGCCTTTGCGCGTGTAGACCTTCATCGCCCGCCAAACGTACCGGCCCGGGCCCCCCGAGTCGTGTTCGGGGGACACCCGGTGACCGTTCCGCCTCCTCCGGCACCGGTGGGGGCCGCCGGTAGCCTGTGCGGGTGCACCCGTACCTCGAGGCCGTCAACTCCCGCGTCGTCGTCGTCGACGGCGCCTTCGGCACCTACGTCCAGGCTCAGGACCTCACCGAGGAGGACTACGGGGGAGCCGTGCTGGAGGGCTGCACCGACATCTTGTCGGTCACCCGCCCCGATGTGATCGACGGCATGCACGAGAAGTTCCTCGCGCTGGGTGTCGACGTGATCGAGACGGCGACCTTCGGTGCGTTCGCCGGTCCCCTCGGCGAGTACGGGATCGCCGACCGGGCGACTGAGATCAACCTCGCCGCGGCGCGCATCGCACGTGAGGCCGCAGACCGGTGGTCCACTCCCGACAGGGCGCGTTTCGTCGCCGGATCGATCGGACCGGGCACCAAGTTCGCGTCGCTGGGCCAGATCGCCTACCCGGATCTGCGCGACTCCTACGCCGAGCAGGCGGCCGCACTGATCGAAGGCGGCGTGGACCTGTTCATCATCGAGACGCAGTACGACCTCCTCGGGGCGAAGGCGGCGATCGTCGGCTGCCGTCGTGCCATGCGGGCAGCCGACGTCGAGTTGCCCCTCCAGGTCCAGGTCACGATCGAGCTGACCGGGCGGATGCTTCCCGGCACCGAGATCGGCGCCGCGCTGACGGCACTGGACCCGATGCGACCTGACGTGATCGGGCTCAACTGCGCCACCGGCCCTGCGGAGATGGGCGAGCATCTCCGTGTGCTGGCCCACCAGTCCCGCATGCCCATCGCGTGTATCCCCAACGCAGGTCTCCCGTCGGTGGTCGACGGCGAGATGCACTACGACCTCACGCCGGACCAGTTGGCCGACTTCCTCGAGCGCTACGTGACCGAACTCGGCGTGAGCGTCGTCGGCGGGTGCTGTGGCACGACCCCCGAGCATCTCGCCGCGGTCGTCGAGCGGTGTGCGGGCCTCGTTCCGTCGGGACGTGAGCAGCGCCACGAGCCCGGCGCCACTTCGATCTACAGCGCCGTCCCCTTCGACCAGGACACCGCGTTCCTCATGATCGGCGAGCGGACCAACGCCAACGGCTCGAAGAAGTTCCGCGAGGCGATGCTCGAGGCCGACTGGGACACGTGCGTGAAGATGGGCACCGACCAGGTCGCCGAAGGCGCCCACATCCTCGACCTGTGCGTCGACTACGTCGGCCGCGACGGCGCCGCCGACATGGACCTCCTCGCAGCTCGCTTCGCCACGCAGGTGGCGGCGCCCGTGGTCCTCGACTCGACCGAGCCCGAAGTCATGGAGGCCGGCCTGCGCCACATCGGTGGCCGGTCGATTCTCAACTCCGCCAATCTCGAGGACGGCGACGGCGAGGGCTCGCGCTGTGACCGGGTGTTCCGCCTGGCGAGGGAGTACGGCGCCGCCGTGATCTGCCTGCTGATCGACGAGGAGGGCCAGGCCCGCGACGTCGAGTGGAAGATGCGCATCGCGCACCGCCTCCACGACCTCGCGGTCGAGCGGTACGGGCTCGAGTCCTCCGACCTGATCTTCGACGCGCTGACCTTTCCGTTGTCGACGGGCGATGACGACCTGCGCCGCGACGCCATCGCCACGATCGAGGCGATCCGACGGATCAAGGCCGAGATGCCCGGGGTGCACACCACCCTCGGAGTGTCGAACGTCAGCTTCGGCCTGTCCCCGGCGGCACGCCACGTCCTGAACTCGGTGTTCCTGCACGAGGCGGTCGCCGCCGGACTGGACTCGGCGATCGTGCACGCCGCCCGCATCATGCCCCTCAACCGGATCCCGGACGAGCAGCGGAAGGTCTGCGAAGACCTGGTCTGGGACCGGCGCGGCATCGCCGGTGGCGACGGCACCGATCCGGGCTACGACCCTCTGGCGAAGCTGCTCGACGTCTTCTCGGGCGTCGACGCCACCACCGTGGTGAAGGAGGACCGCTCCGACTGGCCCGTCGACGAGCGTCTCAAGCACCGCATCATCGACGGTGACCGCGAGGGACTGACCGGGGACCTCGACGAGGCGATGCACGAGACCGCTCCCCTGGCGATCGTCAACGGTCCCCTCCTCGCCGGGATGAAGGTCGTCGGTGAGCTCTTCGCATCCGGGGACATGCAGTTGCCCTTCGTGCTCCAGTCCGCCGAGACGATGAAGACCGCTGTCGCCTACCTCGAGCCGCACATGGACAAGCTCGACGACACCGGAGCGAAGGGCTCGATCGTCCTGGCGACCGTCAAGGGCGACGTGCACGACATCGGCAAGAACCTCGTCGACATCATCTTGACGAACAACGGCTACGAGGTTCACAACCTCGGCATCAAGGTGGCCGTCAACGAGATGATCGAGACCGCGCTCGAGGTGAACGCCGACGCGATCGGCATGTCGGGGCTGCTCGTCAAGTCGACGCTGATCATGCGCGACAACCTCGAGGAGCTCAACGACCGGGGGCTGGCCCATATCCCCGTCCTCCTGGGCGGCGCGGCGCTGACGCGTGGCTACGTCGAGGACGACCTGCGTGCGGTCTACGAGGGCCGCCTCTTCTACGGCAAGGACGCCTTCGAAGGGCTCCGGGTCATGGAGCGGCTGATGGAGATCACCCGCGGCGACGACGAGGACGAGGACGAGGACTTCGGTCGGGTGGCCACACAGCGGCGCCTCCCCCGGCGCGAGAAGACCGGGACGCCGGTTGCGGATCGCCCGCCCCGGTCGCCCGAGGTCGTCACCGACAACCCCGTCTTCACGCCACCGTTCCTGGGAACCCGCGTCGTCAAGGGCATCTCGGTCGACGACATCGCCGGGTACGTCAACGAGACCGCGCTGTTCCGCAACCAGTGGCAGTACCGGCCGGTCGATGGCGAGGACGACGCCACGTTCAAGGACAGGATCCGCCCCCAGCTACGTGAGCAACTGGCGAAGGCCAAGGCCGACGACCTGCTCGTCCCCCAGCTCGTCTACGGCTACTTCGCAGTGAACGGCGACGGCACCGACCTCGTCGTGTGGTCCGACGAGTCCCGCACGACGGAGCTGGCCCGGTACTCGTTCCCCCGCCAGTCCAGCGAGCCGTGGCTGTGCATCGCGGACTTCTTCCGCCCGCTGACGAACCCCGACGGTTCCCGGGGCGAGGTGGACTACGCGGCTTTCCACATCGTGTCGATGGGCCACGCCGTCTCCGAACGCGCGGCCGAACTGTTCGCCGCCGACCGCTACCAGGACTACCTCATGCTGCACGGCATCGGGGTGGAGATGGCCGAGGCGCTCGCCGAGCTGTGGCATCGTCGGATCCGCGAGGAATGGGGCTTCGCCGACGAGGACGGCCCCACCCTGCAGGGCCTGTTCCGCCAGCAGTACCGCGGCGGCCGGTACTCGTGGGGCTACCCGGCGTGTCCGGACCTGGCGGACAACGAGACGACCGCCGAGATCCTGGGCGCGGACCGCCTCGGCATCGAGGTCTCCGAGGAGACCGGCTTCCAGTACCAGCCGGAGCAGACGACCTCAGCGCTGATCTGTCACCACCCCCGGGCGAAGTACTTCATCGCCCGCTGACGGGTAGCGGATCAGCCGGCGGGGGCCGAGAACAACCCGAGGTGGTTCCCCGCGGGGTCGGTCACGTTCGCGTACACGAGGCCCATGGGGGTCTCGGCCGGCCCGAGGAGCACCGAGCCACCCGCGGCACTGATCGTCTCACAGGTGGCGGCGACGTCGGCGACCTGCAGCGAGAAGATCGCGTAGTGCGCCGGCAGGCCGTCCTCCGACGACGTCAGTCCCCCGGACAGGCCACCGTTGTCGGCGATGCGATAGGACGCCCCCATCGGCGAGTCGGCGAACTTCCAGCCGAACACGTCGGCGTAGAAGCCTTCGAGGGCCGCCATGTCGGGCCCGGCGATCTCGAACCAGGCCACCGGAGCGGTCCCGGCCCCAGGGGCGTCGGCGGCAGTCGAATCGGTCGAAGTGGTGGTGTTCGGGCTCATCTGTGTCTCCTGTGGTCGGTGTCGGACGACTCCACCGTCGGACACCGCGGCGACAACCCCATGTCGGTGTTTCGCGATGTTTCGCGGAACTCTCCCCCGTCAACCGAGAACCTGTGGCCCGCGGGCCAGGAAGTCCTCGAACCACGCCGTCACCTCGCCCGGATCCCGTTCGGGCGCCCGCTCGTCGGACACCGTCGCGCTGCGGGCGCGGTCCAGACGGAACATGCGGTTGTCGTCACGGAGCCGGCACCACGCCATCAGGTACCAGTCGTCGTCGATCCCGACGACCGCGATCGGTTCCACCTCGCGGCGCGTCCGTGCGCCGTTGCGGTCCTCGTAGTCGAGGGCCACGACGCGGTGATCCGCGATCGCGTCCTGGAGTCCTCCGAGCACGTCGGGGCGTCGTCTGTCCGGGTCCCACCGCGACATCAGGCGCACCCGCTGGGCGAGAGAGCGGGCGGCGTCGGCGTCCTCTTCCGACATCGCAGCGAGGACCTTGTTGCGGGCCCGTCGGCCGGCGGCCGCGAAGGGACCACCTGCACCCGCCAGAGCGACGGCCACGGCGACCGCTTCGGCGGCGGTGAAGTTGATCGGGGGGAGCGTCCTCGTCGGATCGATCCCGTAGCCGCCGCGTCGCCCCGGCGTGGCGTGTATCGGAACACCTGATTCCTGCAGCGCCAGGATGTCGCGCTCGATGGTGCGGGTGCTCACGTCGAAGATCGCTGCGAGCTCGCGGGCGCTGCGGCTCCCAGGCGCGGCCGCCCGCAGTTCCTCGACGAGCGCGTAGAGCCGGTCGGTGCGGTTCACCCGCCCTCTCCGGACGGGGCTCCCGAGCCGTCGGGGCGCGGCAGGGACTGCTCGAACGTGACCACCTCCGCGAAGAGGTCCCCGAGGGCCTCCACCCGGTCCACGACGTCGGCGGCCTCGAAGACCAGCGGGTCGCCGGCCGCCCCGGCCTCGACCTCCTCCCAGCGCAGCGGGGTCGACACGGTGGGACGATCCTTCGCCCGCAGCGAGTAGGGCGCGACGGTCGTCTTGTGCCGGGAGTTCTGGCTCCAGTCGATGAACACCTTCCCCGGCCTGGCCGCCTTCGCCATCGTGGCGGTGACGTCGCCGGGCCGCTGCTTCTCCAGGAGCTGGGCGAGGGCCAGCGCGAAGCTCGATGCATGGTCGTGGGTGTGAGGCGTGTTGAGCGGGACGTACAGCTGGAGCCCCTTGGATCCCGAGGTCTTGGGCCAGCCAACGAGACCGACGGCCCCCAGTACCTCCCGGATGGCCAACGCCACCACGCAACACTCCGTGATGGTCGCGGGAGCTCCCGGGTCCAGGTCGAACACGAGGGTCGCGGGCGAGTCGATGTCCCCGCACCGCGCCATGGGGGCGTGTATCTCGAGTGCCGCCATGTTCGCGGCCCAGGCGAGCGCCGCGGGTGAGTCCAGTCGGCAGTAGCCGATGCCCCCGCTGCGGTCCCCCGGGCCTTCGCACGTCCCGACGAAGTCCGGGCGGTGGGAGGGGCAGCGCTTCTCGAAGAAACCGACCGACCCGACGCCGTCGGGGAACCGCCTCAGGGTGACCCCCCGGTCGGCGATGTGGGGCAACATGACCGGCGCCACGCGTGCGTAGTAGTCGATCACCTCGGCCTTGGTGAAGCCGACCTCGGGGTACAGCACCTTGTCCAGATTCGACAGCGAGAGCGTGTGGCCGTCGATCTCCACCTCCACCCGCTCCGGACTCATGTGGGCCGCCGGACTGCGGGCCGGTGCGCGCTCATGCGCTCTTGCGGGACTCCTTGGCCGCCGCGACGCTCGCCTCGAGCGCGGCCATCAGGTCCACCAGCTCGTCGGAACTCGGCGTGGCGGACTCGCCGGCCTCGAATGTCTCCCCCGCGGCCTTGGCCTCGATCAACTCGGTGACCCGCTCACGGTACGTATCGGTGAACTTGCCGGGTTCGAAGCTCGTGGTCAGCGAGTCGATCAGCTGGGATGCCATGGTCAACTCGGCGTCGCTGACCTCGATGTCCGCGACCCGCTCGAGATCGTCGATCTCGTCGGCGGAGCGCACCTCGTCGGCGTAGTTCATGGTCGACAGGACCAGCGCCCCGCGGGAGGACCGGATCGCGGCGAGGTACTGGCGGTTGCGCATGACGAAACGGGCGATGGCTACCTTGTTCTCGCGCTCGAGCGCCTCGGCCAGGAGCCGGTAGGCCTTTGCCCCCAGCTCGTCGGGGGCCAGGTAGTAGGGGCTGTCGTAGTACACGGGGTCGATCTCGGCGCCGTCGACGAACTCGACGATGTCGATACTGCGCGACGCATCGGGATCGAGTGCGGCCAGTTCGTCCTCGGTGACGGTCACGAACCTGCCGTTGCCGAGCTCGTACCCCTTCACGATGTCCTCGTTCGCAACGTCGGACCCGTCCGCCGCCGACACCCACTTGCGCTTCACACGGGCGTCGGTACGGGTGTCGATCTGGTTGAACCGGATGGACTTCGTGCTGACCGCGCCGAAGAGACGCACGGGGATCGTGACCAGCCCGAAGCTGATCGCACCGCTCCACATGGCCCGTGGCATCGCTTCTCCTCCTCGGCGGCAGGGACCGTCCCGGGCGCCATCGAACGCGGCGTCACGGACGTGCAGGAATACCCCGGCTCCGCCCCAGCCGCTGTCCAGTATGCGACATGAGCCACTCCACGAACAAGGGCAACAGCGTCGGTGGACTTCCACCGGCCTCGCCCGACACGGGCGTAGCCGCACGCGCGGCGGTCGCGGGTCAGGTGTCGAGGAGCACGCGGGCGACAAGATCCATGCCGAATCCCGTCAGGATCGCCAGATACAACAGCCCCGTCGCGGCCATGACAGCGGCGTACTGGCGCTCGCGCAGAGCCGCCCGGGTGACGAAGACCAGGACGATGGTCGTGACCGTCGAGGCGATCCAGAACCATCCGAGCAGGCCGTTGTAGCCGTCGTCGATGTCGCCGTTGATGACCGACACCATCCCGGTCGGCCACAACAGGACGATCAACTCCACCGGCCACAGCAGCCCGGTCCAGCGCACGATCTCGAGCAGCGGGGAGCGGGCGAGGCCGGGCTGGACGAGATACCAGTGGCCGAGGAGCATCGCGTCGGTCAGCGCGCCGAGGAACGCCGCTCCGATGAGCGTGCGGGCGACGGCCAGCGCGGCCGGATCGCCGGCGTCCATCCCCGCGGCGATCAGAGCGACCAGTCCGATCGCGGGCGCGATCAGGTCCAGGCGGGGGTCGAACTCGGTGACAGACCGGTCGAACCGCTGCTCGTCGCGGTCGATGCCGGTCATCGCAGCCACCCGGGCGGTGCGCTTATCGACGACGTCGCGCTGGCCGGCGACGCCGGCCCGGCGGCGCACGACCGAAGACAACAGGGCCAATGCGGCAGCGGCCGCTACACCGATCGAGCCGACCTCGCGCAGGCCCGGGTCATCACCCGAGAAGCCGACCACCGCGGCCAGGACCGCCATGAGCCCGAAGCTGATCCGGATCATCCAGCCGTAGCCGAGGCCGACCTCGCGCCGGCGCGTCGTCACCCAGCCGAACAGGAGTCCGCCCACGGCCCACTGCAACAGGACCGTCGCTGCCTCGATCTCGATCATGGAAGGGTCCGGTCAGGCCTCGACGACGGCGAGGTCCCCATCGAGGGTTCCGAGGACGTCGGGGCCGTCTGTCGCCGCGACGACGATGTCCTCGAGGCGGGCGCCCCAGCGATCGGCCAGGTAGATGCCCGGCTCGACGGAGAACGCGTGGCCGGGGGTGAGCGGCTCCGTGTTGCCGATGACGATGTAGGGGTCCTCGTGCTCCTCGGAGCCGATGCCGTGCCCGGTGCGGTGCAGGATCCCTCCGGCGTACCCGCCCTCGGTGATCACACGACGCGTCGCCCTGTCGACGTCCTCGCACGGCGTCCCGACCGTCGCAGCGGCGACACCGGCGGCGTGGGCGGCGAACAGGACGTCGTAGAGGGCGAGGAACTCGGGGGCGGGTTCGCCGGTCCACACGCAGCGGGTGATGTCGGAGCAGTAGCCGACACCGTCGTCGCCGACCATGGTCCCGCCTATGTCGCACAGCACCACTTCGCCGGGCTGGATCACCTTCGAGCCGGCATGGTGGTGCGGACTCGCCGAGTTGGGTCCGGCGGCCACGATGGCGAAGTTCACCCGGTCGTGGCCCTCTTCGATCAGACCGCGGCCGAGTTCGGCCGACACCTGCGCCTCGGTCCGGCCCACCAGCGGGATCTCGCCCCCGCGTAGCCGGGCGATGACCCGGTCGGCGGCGGCAGCGGCCTCCCGTAGACGCTCGACCTCATCGGGGGTCTTGATCGCCCGGATCGGTCCGACGACCTCGGACGCGTTGGACCACGTGACGCCGTCGAGACGCCCGATGAGTCCGACGAGGAACCGGGACCACGTCGTGTCGCCGATGGCCAGGCGGTCGGCGCCCTCGACGACGGAGACGACCATGTCGAGGGGGTCGTCGGTCTCGTCCCACGGCACGAGGTCGAAGACGTCGGGCCGCTCGACGACGCGGGGCGCCTCGAGCCGGGGCACGAGCAGTTTGGGCTTCTCGTCACGGCGCACGACGAGCATGGTGAGACGTTCCAGCGGCATGGCCTCGTAGCCGCACAGCCACGGGAGATCCGCACCGACCGACAGGAGCACCGCGTCGACGTCGCGCGACGCCATGGACTCACGGACCCGGCCGAGACGACCGACGAACGGATCGCTCATCTGGCTGCCCGGTTCATCGGATAGCCGGGGAGTCCGTCGATGCTGGTGCCGTTCTTGCGGACCCGGTACTGCGCGAGTCCGTCGTCGCCCTGTTCGTCGGCCCAGTCGATCAGGTCGCCGCGCATCCCCTCGTAGGACATGAACGGCACGCCGAACCCGCACGAGTCCGAGACCCGGTCGAGGTCGGCCGTGATGATCGACCGCAGGCCGGGTACCGGGGGGAAGCGGTCCGCGAGCTCGGCGAAGCCGTCGTCGTCGGGGAGGTGCACGCTGGCGGCGCCCTGGAGGCGGATGATGGACGGGTCGCCGTCGAAGGCACAGAACATGAAGGTGATGCGGCCGTTGTCGCGCACGTGGGCGATCGTCTCGATGCCGCTGCCGGTCATGTCCGCGAACGCGACCCGGTGGGGGCCGAGCACCCGGAAGCTGTCGAATCCCTTGGGCGACACGTTGACGTGGCCGGCGGAGCCCGACGGGGCCGTCGCCACGAAGAACACCTTCGCGGCGTGGAGCCGTTCGGCGAGGTCCTGGTCGATTCCATCGAGAACTGTTCCCATGATGCCTCCTCAGACGCCGTCGGCGGCCTGACGGGCGTGGTAGCTGGAGCGGGTCAGCGGCGAGGACTCGACGTGACCGAGCCCCATCGCCACGCCGATCTCGGCGAGGTCGGCGAACTCGTCGGGATGGACCCAGCGTGCCACTGGGAGGTGGTTCGTGGTCGGTCGCAGGTACTGACCGATCGTCACGATGTCGACGCCGACGGAGCGCAGGTCCGCCATCGTGGCGATCACCTCGTCGCGGGTCTCGCCGAGTCCGACGATGATCGACGACTTGGTCGTGAGGCCGGCGTCGTGGGCCCTCGCCAGCACCGACAGGCTCCGGGCGTAGCCGGCCGACGGCCGTGCCGCCCGTTGGAGGCGGGGCACGGTCTCGATGTTGTGGTTCAACACGTCGGGGCGGGCGGCGAAGATGACCTCGAGTGCGTCCGGGTCGCCCTTACAGTCCGGGATGAGGACCTCGACACGGCAGTCGGGCCGGCGGGCACGTACGGCGGCGATGGTGTCGGCGAAGCCCCGCGCGCCCCCGTCGGCGAGATCGTCGCGGGCGACGGAGGTGATGACCGCGTAGGACAGCGCCATCCGGTCGACAGCGTCGGCCACGCGCCCCGGCTCGGCGGCGTCGAGCGGTTCGGGCCGGCGGGTGTCGACGAGACAGAAACCGCAGGCGCGGGTGCAACGCTCACCGTTGATCATGAAGGTGGCGGTGCCGTCGTTCCAGCAGTCGAAGATGTTCGGGCAGCCTGCCTCCTCGCACACGGTGACGAGGTCCAGGTCCCGCATGACCTTCTTGAGGCGCAGGTACTCGGGTCCGGTGTCGAGCCGGACCCGCATCCACTCCGGCTTGCGTTCCGTGATGTCGATCCCGTCGGCCACACCTGCCTCGGCCAGGCGGCCCAGCAGTCGTACCGACGACGTCCCGTCAGCCGACCGTGACGGCCGGCCCGGCGTTGCTCCCGGCCCCGCCCCACGCGAGAACGGTGCGAGGTCCGTTTCACGGTTGCGCCAGACGACGTCGGCCCGTTCGGTCGCGACGACCCCGTCTGCGTCGCCCCACAACGCGGTGGCCCGCTGTTCCACGGCATCGACCACGGTGCGCATCTCGACGTCGACCCCCTCGGCTGCAAGGGATGTCACCGACTTGTCGGCGATGCCACACGGGACGATCCGCCCGAACCAGTCCAGATCCGGGTTCACGTTGAGGGCGAAGCCGTGCATCGACCGGCCCCGACTCAACTTGACGCCGACGGCGGCGACCTTGCGGGCGGTCGGCCGGTCGGGGTCGAGCCACACGCCCGGCTGTCCCTCGAGGCGCCCGGCGTCGGGCAGGCCGAGATCGGTGAGGACGTCGATGATCAACTGCTCGACGGAGTGGACGTAGGCGACGGTGTCGGCCATCCCCCCGCCCCGCTTGCCGGCGACGTGCAGCACCGGATAGCCCACGAGTTGTCCGGGGCCGTGGTAGGTGACGTCGCCGCCGCGGTCGACGTGATGGATCTCGGCGCCGACAGTGGCGGCATCCACGAGGAGATTGTCGGCGCTCCCGCTACGGCCGAGCGTGAAGACGTGGGGGTGCTCGAGCAGGAGCAGATGGTCGTCGGGCGACGTCGTGAACAGCCCGCGTTGAAGAGCCCAGGCATCCCGGTAGGCGACCCGGCCGAGCCAGCGGACCCTCAGGGTGCGTTGCGTCGGCGCCTGCGGCGCGCCGGGTGCCGGCTCGAGCGCGACCACTAGGAGATCTCGGCCTCCCAGTCGCGGGTCTCGATGATCGTGCGCAAGTGGTCCAGGAACGCCGCCGCGTAGGCGCCGTCGAAGGCACGGTGGTCCCAGGCGAGCGCGAGCACACCGACCGAGTGGATGGCGATCGCCTCGTTGCCCTCGTCGTCGGTGACGACCACCGGCTTGCGGCTGATCCCGTCGGTGGAGAGGATGGCCACCTGGGGCTGGTTGATGATCGGGAACTGCATCATCGTGCCGTACTGGCCGGGGTTGGTGATGGTGAAGGTCCCGCCGGTCAACTCGTTCGGCGTGACCTTCTTCTCGCGGGCTCGCCCGGCGATGTCGACGATGTCGCGTGACAGTTGGCGGAGGCGCTTGCCGTCGGCACCGGCGATGACCGGCGCCAGCAGCCCGTCGAAGTCGAGGTCCACCGCGATCGCCATGTTCACGCCCTTGTGGACGATCAGTCCCTTGTCGGCGACCGAGGCGTTCATGTGGGGGAACTCATGCAGGGCGTCACACACGGCCCGGATGATGAATGGCAGATAGGTGAGGCTGAAGCCCTCTTCGGACTTCCACTCGCCCCGGTGGGCCTTTCGGACCTTCTCGACGTTCTCGAAGTCCACCTCGACGGCGGTCAACACGTGCGGCGAGGTGGCCTTGGAGTTCACCATGTAGTCGCCGGTCACCCGCCGGATGGTGTTGAAGGGAACGACCTCGTCGCCCTCGCCTGCGGTGGCTGCGGGTGCCGGTGCGCTCTTCGCCGCGGGGGCGGGAGCCGGTGCCGCTGCCTGTTCCGCCGGGGCCGAGGCGGCGGCCTGGGCCGCGGGCGCCGATGCCTTCGGGGCCGCGGTGCCGCCCTGGATGGCCTTCTCGACGTCGGAACGGGTGATGCGACCACCCACACCGGTGCCGGTGATGGCATCGACGTCGAGGTCGTGTTCGTTCACGAGTCGACGCACGACCGGGGACAGGAGATGGGACGAATCGGAGGCTTCGCCCGATCCGTTGTCCGACGCGGCGGGAGCAGACTGGAGGGCCTCCGCCTCGGGCTCGGGCTCAGCTTCTGCTGCAGGCTCGGGCTCCGGTTCGGCTGCGGGCTCGGGCTCGGGCTCGGCGGCTTCGTCGCCGGCGGAGTCCGTCGCGGGGGCGGACCCGGCGTCGCCGATCACGGCGAGTTTCGTGCCGACGTCGACCGTCTCGCCCTCGGCGACAACGATCTCGGTGAGAACCCCAGCCGAGGGCGACGGGACTTCCGAGTCCACCTTGTCGGTGGACACCTCGAAGAGGGCCTCGTCGGCCGCTATCTCGTCACCGATCTGCTTGAACCACCGCGTGATGGTTCCCTCGGTGACCGTCTCGCCGAGTTGCGGCATCACGACATCAGCCATTCAATCTCTCCTCTCAGTGGAGCGAGCGGCCCGTCAGGGACAGGACCGTCTCTCCGAAGACCTCGGACATGGTGGGATGAGGCTGGATGAACTGAGCCGCCTCGTCGACAGTCGCCTCCCAGTTCACCGACAGGTAGCCCTGTCCCAGCTGTTCGGTCACCCACGGACCGACCATGTGGACGCCGAGGATCACGCCGCCGGTGCCGTCGGGCTTCTTCTCGGCGACGACCTTGACGAGCCCCTCGGTGTCGCCCACGATCATCGCCCGCCCGTTGGCCGCATAGCGGTGCTTGGAGACGATGATGTCGTAGCCGGCGTCCTTCGCGGCCTGTTCGCTCAGTCCGGCGAAGGCGACCTCGGGGTTGCAGTAGATGCCCCACGGGACCCGGGAGTGGTCGATCGGCAGCGGGTTCTCCCCGAGCATGTGCTTCACGGCCAGGATGGCCTCGGCGAAGGCGACGTGGGCCAACTGGCCGGTGTCGATGAGGTCACCGAGGGCGTAGACACCGGGCTCGGCTGTCTGGCAGTACTCGTCGACCTCGACGAAACCGCGTTCGGTCGTGACCACATTGGTGCCGTCGAGGCCGAGCTCGTCCGAATACGGGCGCCGACCGACCGAGACGCACACGAAGTCCACGTCGACGGAGTCGTCGTCGCCGAAGTGCACGGTGGTCCCACCGTCGTGGGGTTCGTGGCCTGTGACGGCAACGCCCGCCTTCACATCGATGCCACGCTTGGAGAACGCCCTGCTGACCGCCTTGGAGACGTCCTCGTCGGTGAGGGCGAGAATCCGGGGCATCGCCTCGAGAAGGGTGACCTCCGTGCCGAGGTCCACGAGCATCGACGCGAACTCGCAGCCGATGGCGCCGCCGCCGATGATCGCAACCCGGCCGGGGACGTGGTCCAGCGACAACATGTGGTCCGAGCTCCAGACCTTGTCCCCGTCGAAGTCGAATCCGGGAATGGTCCGGGGCACCGAACCCGACGCGAGAGCGACGTGCGTGCCGGTGAGCTCGGTCGCCTCTCCGTCGGCCCCGGTCACGGTGACGGTGCGATCGGCACCGAGCGTGCCGACGCCGTCGTAGACGGTGACCTTGCGTCCCTTGAGCATCGAGGCGAGGCCCCCGACGAGCTTGTCGACGATGCCCTGCTTGCGTTCCTGGGCCACGGTCATGTCGATCGTGGGCTCGTCCACGTTCAACCCGAACTCAGCGGCGTGCATGATGGTTCGCCGCACATGGGCCGTCTCGAGCAGTTCCTTCGCCGGGATGCACCCGACGTTGAGGCACGTGCCACCGAGCTTGTTCTTCTCGACGAGGCCGACATCGAGGCCGGCGCTCGCTCCGTACAGTGCGGCGGCGTAGCCCGCTGGCCCGCCGCCGATGATCACGAGGTCATGGGAAGCCATTGGCCCGAGCCTATCGGCCGAGCCGGTATGCCCCAGCCGGAGCGTGTCGCGATCAGCCGAGCCAGAGGCGGGGGTCCTGGGCAACGCCGTCCACCTGCACCTCGAAGTGCAGATGGGGCCCCGTCGAGTTTCCGGTGGAGCCGATGTAGGAGATGAGCTGACCCGCCGTCACCACGGTGCCGGGATCCACTGCGAAGGCCGAGTTGTGCGCGTACAGCGTGTGCACTCCCCCACCGTGATCGACGAGGACCGTGTTGCCGTATCCGGAGATCCAGCCGACGAAGTAGGCCTCTCCCGAAGCGGCCGCCACGACGGGGGCGCCGCTGTCGGCGGCGATGTCGATCCCCTCGTGCATCCGCCCCCAACGGGGGCCGAACTCCGAGGTGACCGGCCCGATCGCGGGCCACCCGATCGAGTCCGGCCGGGTCCCTGTGGCGAGGCCACAGGCGAGCGGGGTCCCGTCCACATCGGTTGCGAATCCCGCCGCGCAGCGCTCGGCCTGGCGCGCTCGTCGTTCGACCTGGTCACGTAGCTGCGCCTCGCGCGCTGCTATCAGCGCGGCGACCTCGGCGCGGGCGGCCTCCAGTGCGACGACCTCGTCGGTATAGGCCGCGATGCGCGCCTCGAGTTCGGCCTTGAGCGCCTCCTGTTCGGCGGTCGAGGCCTCGAGGTCGACCAGCAGTTCCGAGGTGGTCTGAGCGAGTGCGGCCGCGTCATGTGACGCCGCGTCGGCATCGGCGCGGAGGTCGTCGACGGCCGCCCGTGCCGCCGTGAGCTCATGGAGGACGGCGTCGTCACGTTCGGCCACGGCCGCCAGCAGGACCCGCCGGATGGGCGCCCTCGCAGCGGCGGCGTCGGTGAGCCCCAACAGCTCCTGTTCATCGTGCGGTTGGATGAACGCGGCGACGGCGCGGTCCTTCACCAGCTCGGTCAGCGTCGCAACGTCGGCTTCAGCCTCCCGCGCCCCTTCGATCGCCGCCACCTCGGCGTCGAGCGCCGCGAGCCGGTCCGCCCGGGCGGCTTCGAGCTGGGACTCCGTGGCGCGGATCTCGAGCTCGAGGCGGGCGATCTCCGCGGTGATCTCCTCGGCGTCGAGGGAGAGGACGTCGATGGTCGTCTCGAGCTCCGCCTGACGCCCGGCGAGCGCGTCCTGTTCGGAGAGGCGTCCCTGGATCTCGCCATCCGAGGAGAGGGCATCGTCCAGCTCGGCGTCGACGTCCACCTGAGCGGCCGCGGGCGCGACAAGTGCCAGCGAGACGATGCAGACGACAAGGGCTGTCCGGGGTCGGTTCATTCACCTGGCAGCCCGCTTGCCGGGGATTATGTTACCACTGTTGCTCGTGTTGTTCGCTCAGCCCGCGCCGGGAATGGCAACGGGCCGCCTCCCCCCGGAGGGGAGGCGGCCCGTGAATCGACTCTTTGGCGGGTCGGCCCGGGTCAGGAACCGATCGCCAGCACCGTCACACCCGGATCAGCGGTGAACTTTCCGCCCGAATTACCGAGAAGATCAGAGAACAACAACCACACCAGACCCGACGAACCTTCGATCTCCACACCCGGTCCGCCATTACCGGTCGCCGTGACGACCAGGAAGAACCCCGACGCCTCGTCACACGCATCGAGCTGGAACCCCGACTCGACGTTGCCAGTCGCCTGCGAGAACACAACCCGCATGTCCACATCGCCACAGCCGTCATCGCCATAGGACTCGACGTCGAGACCGTCCTCGCCGTTGTCCTCGAACTTCGACAGACGCACCGACACGTCGAAGGAGCCGTCGTATTCGCTGTAGAGATCCGCTCCGTCGTCACCGTTGCCGGAGAACTGCGACGCCGTCAGCGTCGCCATCGTGTCGCGGTAGTCGTTGTCGATGTACAAGCCATCGTCACCGTTGTTCGCGAACTGCGATGCCGTCACGGTCAGGTAGATGTCGTCCTCGTCGTTCTCCACCTCGAGACCGTCGTCACCGTTGTTGCGGAATACCGACGTGGACACGTCCACGGTGATGTCGTCGTAGTCCTGATTGATGGACAGACCGTCCTCGCCATTACCCAAGAAGGTCGACTGACGGACCGACACCGACGTGGTCGCCCCGTCCGTCTCGTCGAAGTCGATGTCGACGCCGCCGTCCTCGCTTCCGGATGCGTTGTTCCCTATGACCTCGACCCTGGTCAGTGTCACCGTCGCAGCACCGATCTCGTCATCCACGTCCACCTCGAGTCCCGTCTCGCCGTTGTCAGCCACGCGGACATCGGTGAAGCTCAGCGTGAACTCCTCGCCGTCCCAACCTTCGAAGTCGATCTCGGCACCCTCGTCGTCGTTGCCCACCATCTGCGAGCTGCGCACGGTGATGGACGTGTCACGGCTTTCGTCGACATCGCCGACGCCGAGGCGCAACCCGTCGTCTGAGTTGCCGTCGAACGTCGAACCGGAGACGGCGAGTGTGACCCCGCCGCTCTCATTGCGGGCCAGCAGCCCATCGCCTTCACCACCGGTGCCGTTGCTGTCGAAGTGCGAGCCGGTGATGTCGACGTCCAGCGTGGACCAGTAGTTGTAGAGGTGGGCACCGTCCTCGCCGTTGCCGGTGAAGCTGCTGTCGAGGATGGTCACCTCGGAGATCGCTCCCCCGGGATCGTTCTCCTGAGCCACCTCGAGGCCGAACGTGCCATTACCCACGAACGTCGAACTCCTCACCGTCACGTCCACGGACCCGTTCTGGTCGGCGTAGACCTCGACACCATCACTCCCGTTGCCCGTGAACGCGCTGTACAGGATCGACACGGTCAGCGGCTGGGCACCGTCATCCTGGCCGATGAACACACCCTCACCCGTCGCACCGGTGACCGTGACACGGTCGAGGACAACAGCGGCTGGGCCGTCGTAGATCTCGATATCGATGCCCGTGCCCGGCGTGGTGAGGTCGACGGTCATGTTGCGGATCGTGACGTCGCCGACGGTGTCCAGCTCCAGGGGCCGGTCGATCGTGACCCCGCCGCCGAGGATCGTAAGGTCGTAGCTCGGTGACTCATCCGGCGCATACGTGAGCTGGCTCAGCGCCGTCACGGCATCGACAGCCGGCCCGAACGTGATGATCGAGTCGTCGCCGTCACTGTCCGCGAGGTCGAGTGCAGCGCGCAACGAACCCGGACCCGAATCGGCATCGGTCGTCACCACATACGACGTCAACGCCGACGCCGACGAACCAGCCAACATCACCACCGCCACGACCGCTGCACCAGCAGCCATCACCAGAACCATCAACCTGCGCATCATCACCCCAACGATCGAGTTCGGACCGGGTGCACTGTAGAGGAGGGGCGCTCCTACGCCAAGGAATACCGGAAACGCCACGGGCCGCCTCCCCCGGAAGGAAGACGGCCCGTGAAACGAACTCTGCGGCGGATCCGGCCGGCTCAGGACCCGATCGCCAGCACCGTCACACCCGGATCAGCGGTGAACTTGCCACCCGAGTTGCCCAGAAGGTCCGAGAACAACAGCCAGACGAGGCCGCCGCCACCCGGATCCACCTCGACACCGACACCAGCCCCGCCGTTGCCATTCGCGGTGGCCACCAGGAAGAACCCACTGACCTCATCACACGCCTGGAGTTCGAAACCGTTCCCCGCGTTGCCATTGGCCTGCGAGAACAACACCCTCGCCTCGACGTCATCACAGTCAAAGGACTCGATGTCGAGACCATCGCCGCTGTTGTCCTCGAACTTCGACAACCGCACCGACACGTCGACCAGGCCGTCGTAGTCGCTGTAGAGATCCGCCCCGTCGTCACCGTTGGCCGAGAACTCCGACGCCGTCAACGTCGCCATCGTGTCGCCGTAGTCGTTGTCGGTGTACAAGCCGTCACCGACGTTGTTCTTGAACTGCGACGCCGTAACCGTCAAATAGATGTCGTCGTAGTCGTTCTGTGCGGCGAGCCCGTCTCCGTCGTTGCCCCTGACCTGCGACCCCGTGACGGTCAGGTAGATGTCACCCTCATCATTCTCGACCTGGAGACCTTCGCCACCGTTGTTGAGGAACAGCGACGCCGACACATCCACAGTGAGATCGGCGTAGTCCTGGTTCAGCGTCACGCCGTCGTCGGCGTTACCGATGATCTCTGACCCGCGGATCGACACCGTGCTCTCACCGTCTTCGGTGTCGTTGTCCATGTCGACGCCGTCGTCGCCGTTGTTGGAAGCCGCGAACCCGGTCAACGTGAGGTCCATCGTCGAGACGTAGTACTCGGCGTAGAAGTCCAAGCCGTCATCGGCGTTGCCGTTCGCCTCCGAATCCGTGACCGTCACCGCAACCGACTCGTAGTCGTCGCCCTCGAACTGGACGAGGATCCCGTCTTCGCCGTTGTCGTTCGCCTGAGAACCCGAGATCGACACATCCGTGTCCTCGCTGTCCTCGCCGTCCTCGCCTGCGTCGATGCGCAAACCCCACGCGAAGTTGTCATCGAAAGTCGAACCCGTGATCGTCGCGTCCACGCCTCCATACTCCGCGTCGACTTCGAGGCCATCGCCATCCTCGTCGAACCCGTCCAGGCCGTTGCCGTCGAAGTGCGAACCGTCGACGGTCAGGACGACCTTGTAGTCGTTGTCCCGTTCGATCTCGGCGCCGTCGTCGCCGTTGCCCGTGAAGGACGAGTTCCGCAGGGTCACGGCGAGATCGCCGGTGTCGGAATGATTGGCATCGAGTCCGTCGTCGCCGTTGCCCGAGAACGTGGATCCCACCACGTACACGGTCATCGCTGCGTCGTAGTTGTGATAAAGGTACAGCCCGTCGTCGCCGTTGCCCGAGAACGTGCTGTCTTTGACCGTGACGTCCACGTCGTAGTCATCGTCGTCCTGGTTCAGTGCGACCCCGTTGCTCTCATTGTCCGAGGCCGTGAAACCGTCGAGCAGGAGCGTGAAGTCGCTCCCCGGATCCTCGATGTACACGCCGTCGTTGGGCCCGTCGGTGAGCGTGACGTTCCGCAGCGTCACGGCCGCCGCGTCGTAGATCGACAGCATCGCAGTGCCGCTGTCGCTGGTGTCGTCGACGTCGGTGATCGTCACGCCACCACCGAGGATGGTCAGCGAGTAACCCGCCTCCTCGAACTCGAGGCTGTCGCCCAACTCGATCGTCTCCACACCGTCAGCGAACGCGATGAGCGAATCGTCACCATCGTCGTCGGCCAGGTCGAGCGCAGCGCGCAACGAACCCGGACCCGAATCGGCATCGGTCGTCACCACATACGACGTCAACGCCGACGCCGACGAACCCGCCAGGACCAGTACCGCCACGATCGCTGCACCAGCAGCCATCACCAGAACCATCAACCTGCGCACTTGGGGATCTCCTCGACCGCCGAACGTGGACGTGTGGACCATAGAGCGCAGTAGCGCGATTGCCAAGGACTACCGGAATCGCAACGGGCCGCCACCCCCCGGAGGGGTGGCGGCCCGTGAATCGAGTCTTTGGTGGGTCGGCCCGGGTCAGGAACCGATCGGCAGCACCGTCACACCAGGATCAGCGGTGAACTTGCCACCCGAATTGCCCAGAAGATCCGAGAACAGGAGCCAGACCAGACCGGACCCGCCAGAGATCTCCACACCCGGCCCACCGTTGCCCGTCGCGGTAGCCACAAGGAAGAAACCGGTGGCTTCCTCGAACTCACACGCATCGAGCTGGAAACCCGACTCCGTGTTGCCGTTCGCCTGAGAGAACAGCACCCGCATCTCCACGTCGTCGCAGTCTTCAGCCTCGACGTCGAGACCGTCCTCGCCGTTGTCCTCGAACTTCGACAACCGTGCGGTCACATCGAAGCTCCCACCGTCGTAGTCGCTGAAGAAGTCAGCACCGTCGTCACCGTTGCCCGAGAACTGCGACGCCGTCAGCGTCGCCGTCGTCGGCTCGTCCTCGTTGTCCACATACAACCCGTCGTCACCGTTGTTCACGAACCTCGACGCCACGACCGTCAGGAGGATTTCGCCCTCGTCGTTCTCCACTTCGAGACCGTCATCGCCGTTCGACGCGAAGTTCGAGCCGGTCACGGTGACCTCGAGCATCGCGTAGTCCTGGTTGATCCAGGCGCCCCACTCGTTGCCGACCAACTGGGAGCCGGTGATGGTGACGTAGCTCTCGCCGTCCTCGGTGTCGTTGTCCATCTCGATCCCGGAATCGCCGTTGCCGGAGGCGTCGAATCCGGCCACGTCGAGCGTCATGTCGTCGACGTAGTACTCGGCGTAGAAGTCGAGGCCGTCGTCACCGTTGCCCTTCGCCTCCGAATTCGTGACCGTGACCGACACGGTCTCGTCGTCCTCGCCGTAGTACTCGACGGTGAATCCGTCTTCGACGTTCCCGTTCGCCTGGGATCCCGAGATCGACACAACCGTGTCCTCCGAGGTCTCCTCGTCGTCGCCCGCCTCGATGTAGAGGCCCCACGGGTTGTCGTCGAAGGTCGAGCCGGTCACCGCCATGTCGACGCCGCCGTACTCCGCGTACGCCCAGAGCCCCGCCGCGTCGGAGTCGACGAGGCCGTTGCCGTCGAAGTGTGAACCGTCCACGATCGCGTCGATCAAGTAGTCCTCGTCGCGGTAGAGGTAAGCCCCCTCGGACCCGTTCCCGGTGAACACCGAGTTCCGCAGTGTCACTGTGAAGTCGTCGAAGAAGTCTGCGACTCCCTCGTGCGCGGCGTCGAGACCATCGTCGCCGTTGCCGGAGAAGGTGGAGTTGACGACGTACACACTCATCGGCTCGTCGTAGTACTGGACGAGGGAGGCGCCGTCGTCGCCGTTGCCGGTGAACGAGCTGTTCTTGATCGTGACGTCCAGGGCGTAGTCGTCGTCGTCCTGGTTGAGCGCGAGGCCGTTGCTCTCGTTGTTGGAAGCCGTGAAACCGTCGAGCAGGAGCGTGAAATCGCTCGTCGGATCCGAGATGTACAGGCCGTCGTTGGGGCCGTCGTCGAAGGTGATGTTGCGCAACGTCACCGCCGACGCGTCATTGATCCAGAGGAGGGCGACGCAGCAGCTGCTGTCATCGACGTCGGTGATCGTCACCCCGCCGCCGAGGATGGTCAGGGAATAGCCGGCCTCCTCGAACTCGAGACCGTCGCCCAACTCGATCACGTCGACACCGTCGGCGAAGGTGATCACCGAGTCATCAGCGTCGTCGTCGGCGAGGTCGAGCGCGGCCCGCAGCGAGCCCGGACCCGAATCCGCGTCAGTCGTCACCACATACGACGTCAACGCCGAGGCCGACGAGCCCGCCAGGAACAGGACCGCAACGACAACCGCCGCAGCCCCCAACAACAATGCGGCCAACCTGCGCATGTTCACTCCAAAGCTCTCGACCACCCGAACTGTCACACCCTACGCGGCGATGGATTCCGTGCCAAGGATCGGCCCGGGGCGGCCCACTGCTCAGCGGGCGAGCATCAACTGGACGGTGAAGGCGATCAGGATCGCCACGCCGCAGGCGAGGGCCAGCGCGATCAGCATGCGGGTGCTCACGACGCAACAAGGTACCGGCCGCGGTGGTCGCCGAAACCACGGCGAAGGTCAGGCCGTGAGGGCGGCGACCATCTCATCGACGCCCGGGTAGGTGGCGATGTCGATACCGGCGCCGACTTCGACCCACCGCTCGACGGCGGCAAGAGGGATCGGTTCGGTGAGGGCGCACAGTGACATCGCCGACACCACAAGGGGCACGGCGCTGTCGATGATTCCGCCGATGATGACACCGGACAGCGGGTAGCGGGCGGCCGGGTGGCGCATCTCCAGGCGGTCCGGGCGGTCGACGTCGACGTTGCGCCAACGCCTGTCCCACTCGCCCGGGAGGGTGAGATCGACCTCCGAGGTCCCGAGGTCCACCCGCACCACACCGGTGTCCACCATCTTCAGGCCGGCCTTTGCGATATCCGCAGCGTGGTCGTCGAGAACCCACGCGAGGCGGCGGTCGACAAGGGTGGCGGTGTCCCCCGCCACGACGACCACGGCCTCCAGGTCCACGCATTCGTCGCCTGGCGCCGCCATTGCGTGTTCGCCGAGCCCGCGAACCAGTGCGCGAGCGACCCGGGACATCGACCTGGTGCGCAACACGCGTCGGTTCGCCCGGTACAGCGTGTGCTTGGTCGTGACGCCGTCAACGGTTCCGCCGACGACGACGCCGAAGTTCGCCGGCGCGGGAACGTCGGCCCGGTGTGCCCCGCCGAGAACATCACGCAGCAGGTGGGCGCACTCGTCGGTGCTCCATCGCACTCCGAGCAGGTGCGCGCCGACCTCGAAGCTGTCCGTGACCGCACTCCCGGTGCGGAAGCTTCCCTCGAGTCAGTTGTTGGGCGGTACGGCGATGTAGGGCGGTTCACTGAACGGGTCGCGCTCGACGGGCGTCTCGTCGTCATCGCAGTCGTCGGGGGCGACGGGGTCTGCCGGGTGGCGGGCACCTATCCCTTCGAGCGCGCCGATCCGACCGAGTTGGTCGACCAGGTTCGAGACGTCGTCGAGAGCGGCCTCGGCGGGTACGTCGAAGGCATCGGCCACGTCCGCTGCGATCTCCGCAATGGTCCCCTCGCCGTCGAACACCCGCCACAACAAGGCGGCGGTCTCATTGAGCGCATGGGCCGCTCCCGATCCCCTGTCGAAGACCACGGTTGCCCCATCGACCTCGAGGAGGGTCGCTTCGGCCGTGGGACGGGGCCGATGGTCGCTGTCGATCACGGTGACAAGTGTACGAAAGCGCAGCACCGCCCCGGTCGACAGTCCGATCCGTGCGGGCACCTATCCTCCGCCCGGTGGAATCGGAAACGGATGCCTTCGAGCTTCGGTTCCCCGTGATGGTCGTGGGAGTCGTCGCGAGGCCCGATGCGGCCGCCGTCGTGCGCGATCTGTTCGTCGACGCCGTCGCACCACCCGAAACCGAGAAGCCCGATCTCGACGTGCGCATCAGCGGCGACGGAGACTCCTTCTCGCTGAGCGGAGTCGGTCACGGACACCAGAACGGGTTGTCGCTGCCGGTGGTGCTCGACCGGCTGATCGCAGGCATCAACCGGGCAGCTGTGGATCACGCCGGTGACCGACTCAGCCTGCACGCCGCGGTCCTCGAGCGCGACGGCGAGGCGTTGTTGGTACTCGGCGACACGGGCGCGGGCAAGACCACGACGGCGCTCGCCCTCGCCCGCCGGGGATGGCGCTACATGACCGATGAGATCGCGTGGGTGG
Source organism: Acidimicrobiales bacterium (assembly GCA_040219085.1). NCBI lineage: Bacteria > Bacillati > Actinomycetota > Acidimicrobiia > Acidimicrobiales > Acidimicrobiales bacterium. The sequence goes on along the minus strand of JAVJTC010000020.1, from coordinate 136,776 downwards.
CGCCCGGCGCCGAGGCGGTCACCGCGCTGTACAAACCTCTCACGATCAAACCCGGGACGCGGCTGCTGGTCGGGGAGATACCCGGGGTCGAGGATCCCGAGCCCCCGAGGCGTTACGTACGCGCCGACACCATCGCCGCCACGGCGAAAGGCGTCATGACGCCGCGCTCGGTGGTCGTGCTGCGAGCCGAGGTCCCCGGGGAAGCCGCTACGGGACCGGGCCCGACGGTTCTCGGGCCCGGAGATGCGGTCATGGCGATCGTCGAGCACGCTTTCGACATGGCACGGCTGGGTCGTCCCGCGGGCCTGTCGATCGCAGCCGATCTCGCCGCCGCCTGCCCGGTCGTGGAAATCGGAGGCGGTTCCATCGACGAGCGGATCGCAGCGATCGGGACCGCCTGGGTCGCAGCCCGCCCCGCGTGGTCGGTGGCCCGGCTGGCGGCGCGCGACGTGGTCCGCGATGACGCCGGGGTGCACTGGGCCCGCGGGGTCGGTGGCGTCGTCGTCGAAGGCTGCGCTGTGCTGTGCACCGAGGGATCCGACCGCCTCGTGCGGATCGAGCCGATGCCCGTCGGCTTCTGGGAGGCGCTCGACGGAACCCGCGATGTGGGCGCCGTCACGCACGCGGTGGCTTCGGCCACCGGGCTCGCAAGCAGGGACATCGGCGACGACGTAGTGGCCCTCTTGAACTCGCTGAGCCACGAAGGAGTCGTCGATCGCTACTCTGAGTGAGCGGCACGGGACTGCATGCTCTCTCTGAGTGGTGACGGGTGAGGCGGACGCCTCACGCAGAGAGGTTGGGGGTGGCTTCCCGGCCACAGAGAGGCGTATGATGCACCTGTTGATTCCAACGATCGACCTCGCACAGACCCGGACGGACCGATGGAAAACGAAGACTTCGAAGCGCACCGTGAATCACGCCGAGACCTCCTCAAGAAGGCCGGCGTCGGTGCCGCCATCGTGTGGGCTGCTCCGGTCGTCTCCTCGGTAGTCACCCCCGCTGCGGCTCAGACCGGTGGCGGCGGCGAGCCCCAATGCGACACCTACTACCGAGTCAAGATCGACCGTGGTGACTCGCCCCCCTGCGACGACGCCGACAATCATCCCTGTGCACCGTCGTCGCCCCCGAACGCACAGAGCTCGTGGGCCGACGGTTGCCCACACGTGACCGTTGGCACCCTGACCTCGACCAGTCACACCATTACGTTGCCGAGCACGGCATCGAACATCATCGCCTACAACAAGTCGGGGACTCCTGGTGGCGGCGGACCCCAATGCTCGACCACTCACCGCAACGCATCGACCACGGTGTCGACCTCCGGTGACAAAGTCGTCACGCTGACAGCAGACGACATCAGCCACATCGTCGTCACCTTCTGTTTGCCCGACGACGACTGATCGTCAGCGCTTTCTCGGCGGGCCTAGCCCCCGGGTCACGACGTCGAGCTTCGGATGCTCGACGATGGAACGTTCCTTCCTGCGAGCCATGCGCGCCTCAGCCTGCCGCTTGCGGTACTCCTCCCGCTTGATCCGCACCTCCTCAGCCAGCGGTAGCGAGACGAGCACGAACAGGAACGGGATCACCTGGGTGCGCTGGCGGGCGAGGATCCCGAAGTTGCCGATCGTCGAGAAGACGTAGACGAACGAGAACACGAACCCGACCGCCATCGCGGCGTAAGGGCTCCGCATCACCGATGCCGGCAGGCGCAGCAGGCGGCGGGTCGACACGAAGAACAGCCCGAGCAGCATCAGACCTTCGAGCGCCGAGACCGCCGACTGGGCGTTGTTGACCTCGAACGGCAGGGGCCGGAACAGAACGGTCACGAAGGCCCAGGGGTAGTCGGCGGGGCTCTCGACCCGGGCCGCGGCGAACGAGGATCCACCCTCGTCGGTGCGCACCTCGGCCGCGTCGAGCGCTTCGGTGAACCCCGAGCCGCCGACGTCGTCGACGTTGAGGAACGAGGCGACCTGGGGTGCCAACCAAGCTCCGAAACCGACGATCACGATCACCCCGAGCACCTTCGAGAAGAGGCTCGCCGAACGGACATGATCCTCGGTCTTGAAGATCCACGACATCATCAAGCCGACGGCGCCCGCTGTCACAACCAGTATCGCGATGTGGGGGCGCGGCCCGTAGGCGATGAGGGCGCCCAACATGAGAAGCGGGAAACCACCCCGTCGACCGGTGTAGGCGCGAGCGAGTCCGTATGCCGCAATGCCGAGACCGAAGAGGACCCACGCCTCCTTACCGATCGCCGAAGGCCAGTACAAGAGAGAAGGCCAGAAGAACACGAGGATCGCGAACTTCTTGCGGTCGCCGTCGGGGATGGCCGTCTCGAAGGCCTTGTAAAAGAAGAAAGCGCCCAGGTAGGCGAAGAACCCGAACACCATGAAGCCGACGAACTTGTAGCTGCCCACCACAGCGTAGATGTACCCGGTGAGGAGTTGCATGAAGCCGGTACCGGGGACAGGTCGGGTCGTCTCCAAGTCGAAGTCGAGACTGCGGATCTGGTCTACGAACGAACGCCCGATGATGTGGTACTGGGTCGAGTCGCCGTTGCCGTCGTAGACGTCCTCCACGACCCAGAGGCGGACGAAGACGCCGATGAACTTGGCGGCGAGACCGGCGAACATGATGCCGGCCAGGTCGAAGCCCAGATCCCGCTTCTGTTGGGACCGGATGATCGGCCACGTGATCAGCAACAGGGCGGGAGCTGCAAGGAAGCCCGTGATCGTCCGGTTCCCGTTGACCTGTCCGTAGCCGAACAGCACGAACGCGACGACGAGCAGGACGATCCCGAGGCTCCACCAACCCGAGAGCCGATCCCGGGTCGTCGTGGGTCTCGGAGCCGGCGGTCCCGGCGTTAGGCCCCTCGTCGCCACCATCGCGACGATTCGGCCCCTTCCAGCGTCTGGGCGTCGCCCTCACCGCCGCCCGGACCGTCGTCCGCGTCGGCCTCCTCCGCCCGATCTCCGTTGGCTTTCGCCGTGGTGGGGCTGACATCGGAATCGGCGGAAGCGCCCGTCCCGTCGGCGACGTTGCGCGCGATGGTCTCACCCGTGGGGCCGCGCTTGCGGCCCTTACCCTTGGCCGAACTCGAGTAGTAGTAGTAGCCCGCTGCGCTCACGGTGTCGGTGACACCTACGAGCGCCAGGCCGATGACCGGTGCGCCGCGGCGCAGGAGCAACTCGCGGGCCTTCTCGGCCATCTCCTTGGTGGTCCTGCCGACCTGGCCGACGACGAGCACGAGGTCCACCACCGGCAGGAGTTCGTTGGCGTCGTTGGTGGCGAGAAGTGGTGCTGTGTCCAACAGGACGACGTCGAACTTCCCGCGGGCACGTTCGATGACCCGGCGCTGCGCCGCCAGGGCGTCAGCCGGGCGCGCGTCGGAGCCCTCGGCGGTCACATGGTTGATCATCGAGACGCCGGGGATGATGGTCTCGGAGATCTCGCGGGGGCTGTGGGAGCCCTGGAGGAAGTGCACGAGGCGGGGGCGGCGATAGTCGCAGTTCACGGCGAGCACCTGATAGCCCTGTTCCGCGAGTGCCGCGGCCAGATTCGCGACCGTGGTCGTCTTGCCTTCACCCGGTCCGGGGGAGGCGACCATGACGACCTCGAGGCCCCGCTCACCTTCCTCCTCGTCGACCGGATCCACGGCTGCGGAGCTGGCGTGGTCGGCGGTCTCGCCCATCATCCGGGCATAGACGAGTGCCGACCGCAGCGACCGGTAGGCCTCGGCGAAACGCGACATCGGCTCGACCTGTACGAGCACCTCGGTGGAGTTCCGATACTCCTTGGCCACCGCCGGGATCTCGGCGACGACGGGGAGACCGAAGTGTTCCTCGGCCTCCTCCTTGGTTCGGATGCGATAGTCCAGACGGCTGAGCAGGATGACGAGCAGGACGCCGAGGAGCAGCCCGACGATGCCGCCACCGGCGATGAGGAGCGGCGGGTTGTCGGTGAGTGACTGGGTGACACCACCGCCACCGCCCGAGCTACGGGGGATCTCCGCATCGCCGAGTCCGTAGCTCGCGGTGCCGAGCTCACCGGCGCGGCGGCGCTCGTTGAACTCGCCCTGGCTTATCTCGTAGGGGTCCCGCACCTCGAGCTTCTCCAGCGGAGCCAACGGTGCGCCCTGGTCGACGAGGGTCTCCTGGGTGGAGAATGCACTCTGCAGAGCGCTGAAGTCCGACTCGCGTTGGATGTTGAGGACTGCGATCTCGGAGTCGATGGCGGCGATCTGACCCTCGACCTGAGCGATGGACTGGGCGAGTTCCTCCGCCGCGGTGTCAACAGTCGGGGGGGCTTCGCCTTCGGCCGGGAGCGGAGCACCCCCGAGGGCCTCGAGTTGGCCCTCGAGGACGGTGAGCTGCACGGAGAGGTCGACGCGTTCGTCGTTCTTCTCGCGAAGTTGCTCGTCGAAGCCGACGATGCTCGCCTGACGGCGCTCGATCTCGCTCTCCACGGCGTCGACCTGGGCGTCGTAGTCGGTCTGGCGGTCGGCCTGGAGTTGGAGCAGGAGCGCGTCGGCGAAGGCCTGGGTCCGCTCGAACGCCTCTTCGGGGGTGCTCCCGGCGGCCGAGACGACGATCGTGTCGGTCGAGTTGTCGTAGACGGTCTGGACGAGGTCCACCACGGACTCGTCGTCGGTGTCGAGGATCTCGAGTGCCCGGTCGGGAACCGCGCCCGCCGTGACGAAGAAGGCGGTCTGTTGCAGGTTCACCGAGTCCCCGGAGCGAACGAGCAGGGTCTCGTTGGCGGCGTAGTAGGTCTGGATCTCCTCCGGGCGGGGTTCGTCCTCGCCGAGCATCGAGAAGCCGAAACCCGCGAGCGCGCCGATGACGGTCAATGCGACCAGAACCTTCCAGCGGCGCCGGAGAAGTCGGATGTAGGTGACGAGTTCCACGCTGGGCTTTCCCTACCGGCATGCGCGTCCGGTGGACGCGTGGCCTAAAGGCTACTTGCCTACTCCCATCGGCAGGTGCCGGAGCCCATTGAGGTCATTACATGCCACGGTGCGACCGTGTTCGCCTCCGACGGCGACTACGGACGGCTCCCCAGACCGCGCCCCTGCCCGAGAGTGCAACCCGAACCCGATCGTCGACGAGATCGCCGACCTGGCATGAGCCATTGCGGAGATGATCCTGCCGACGATCGACAGCGCTCTACCGTTTCCGAACGAAGCCAGTTCCCCGTCCGCAAGAGGGACATCCCACACGGGGCATGGGGCACGACCGCAGTGGGAGATGCACCCGACTGGAACCCTCTGACTCAATGCATCAAGGTCCACCGCGGCCATCTCGAGGATCGAACCTACCTGTGGTGGTCACGGAGGTCGCCGTCGAAGTTGGGCCAGGAACGATCCTTGTCGGAGACGACGGTCACCTCGAGCGGCCAGTCGATCCCGAACGCCGGGTCGTCGAAGCGGATCCCCGCCTCGTTCGCCGGGGTGTACGGCGCGGACACGGAGTAGGAGACCTCGACATCGTCGACGAGGGTCTGGAATCCCCGGGCGCACCCCTTCGGCACGAACAAGGCGAGATGGTTCTCGTCGGACAACTCGACACCGTGCCACCGGCGGTATGTCGGCGAGGACGGTCTCAGGTCGACCACGACCTCCCACGCGGCTCCCCTCGTGCAACGGATGTACTTGTCCTCTTCGGTGGGCGCAAGTTGATGATGGAGTCCGCGTATCGTGCCGGCGCTCGCCGTGCGTGACAGGTTCGCCTGCACGATGGTCATCTCGATCCCGGCGACTGCGAGTTCGTCGCGGTCCCAGGCCCGGGCGAAGAACCCCCGCTCGTCGCCGATCGGTTCGATCTCGACGATCTTCGCGCCTCGGATCGGCAGGTCGTGGACGATCACGGCGCCTGGTTCAGTCCCAGAGCTTCCATGGCGGCGATCCGCTCTCCCAGGCCTCCTCCAGGACCATCCGATCCCGGAGGGTGTCCATCGGCTGCCAGTACCCTTGGTGGCGATACGCGCTCAGCTGGCCCTCAGCAGCGAGCCGCTCTATCGGATCACGCTCCCAGACAGTGTCGTCGCCGTCGATGAAGGCAAGGACGTCCGGCTCGAGGATGAAGAACCCGGCGTTGATCCACGCCCCGTCGCCGTGGGGCTTCTCCCGGAAGTGGCGCACCTGCGTCGCACCGTTCTCGAGACGGAAGGCGCCGAACCGTCCGGGCGGTTGGACCGCCGTGATCGTCGCCAGGACCCCGGATTGCTGGTGGAACGCCCGCAGAGCATCGAGGTCGATCGACGCCACACCGTCTCCGTAGGTGAACAGGAAGGGCTCGTCGCCGAGATGATGGGCGACACGCTTGAGCCGTCCGCCGGTCATCGTCGCGTCGCCCGTGTCCACGAGCGTCACACGCCACGGTTCGGTCTCGGAACGGTGCACCGCCATCTCGCCGCTTGCGAGATCGAAGGTGACGTCTGACGCGTGGAGGTGGTACGAAGCGAAGTACTCCTTGATGAGGTGACCCTTGTAGCCGCAGCACACGACGAAGTCGTTGATGCCGAAGTGCGAGCAGATCCTCATGATGTGCCAGAGGATCGGCCGGCCGCCGATCTCGACCATGGGCTTGGGGCGCACACCGGTCTCTTCGGACAGGCGCGTGCCGAACCCTCCGGCAAGTATCACTGCTTTCACGGCTTTTCACAGTAGATCGTCCGGTCTCGGTTCCCCTCCCCAAGATTGAGCAATCCGAGACCGCCGCGGCGCTCTATCGTCTCACCCACATGAGCACTTCACGACTCGGCGGTGTGATCCGCGACGACCTCGCCGAAATGGCGGCACGCGTCGGCGAAGCCGTCGGCTCGCTGCGGGGTGCCACTGTCCTGGTGACGGGTGCTGCGGGGTTCCTCCCGAGCTATCTGGTAGACCTCCTCGCCCACCTCAACGACGAGAGCGACGACCCCTGCCGGGTGCTGTGCGTCGACAACCTGTCGACGGGCACCGCGGCACGTCTGGCGCACCTGGAGGGCCGCGACGACGTAGTCGTCGTGAACGCTGACGTCGCTGCCGGCGTGGCCGTGGACGAGCGGGTCGACTTCATCTTCCACGGCGCGAGCATCGCGTCGCCGGTCTGGTATCGGCGCTTCCCACTGGAGACGATCGACGTGAACGTCAGCGGGACCCGCCACCTCTTGGAGATGGCCCGTGCCCACCCGACGCGTAGCTTCGTACTCCTCAGCTCGAGCGAGGTCTACGGCGACCCGCCTCCCGAGGAGATCCCCACCCCCGAGACCTACTGGGGCCACGTCTCGTGCACGGGCCCGAGGGCCTGCTACGACGAGTCGAAGCGGCTCGCCGAGACGCTTGCGTTCACCTATCACCGGCTCCACGACATCCCGGTCAAGGTCATCAGGCCGTTCAACGTGTACGGACCGCGACTGCGGCTAGACGACGGCCGGGTGATCCCCGACCTCCTCCGAGCCGCGCTGGTGGGCGAACCGATCGTCTTACACAGCGACGGGAACGTCACGCGCAGCTTCTGCTACCTGGCTGACTTCATCGTGGCGGCGCTGCTGTTGATGGTCGACGACGTCGCCGGCGAGGCCTTCAACGTCGGCAACGACGAGGAGGTGACGATCGCCGATGCCGCCCGCCTCGTGGACGACGTGGCAGGTGGCACGTCGGGCGTCCGCTTCGAAACGAGCGACGACCCCGACTACCTGACAGACAACCCGAACCGTCGCTGCCCGGACCTGACGAAGACGAAAGCGGCCATCACGTGGGTACCGAAGGTGGACCTGCGCACCGGGATCGAGCGCACGCTGCGCCACTACCGCGAGAGCGACGACCGATGAGGGTGGCCGTCGTGGGATGCGGGTACGTAGGCCTCGTCACCGGCGTGGGACTCGCGTCACTCGGGCACGCCGTGACGGGGATCGAGAGCGACGGCGGCCGGCGCGACACCATCGCGTCGGGCCGAGCACCGTTCTTCGAGCCAGGCCTCGAGGATCTACTCGCCTCGGCGCTCGCCGACGGGACCTTCACCGTGACCGGTGACATCGGGGCCGCCTCGGAGTCCGACGTCGTTCTCCTCGCGGTGCAGACCCCGCCGACCGGCGACGGCGGCATCGACCTGGAGCCGCTTCGTTCGGCCGCTACTGCACTCCACACCGCGCTGGGCGAACCGCCACGCCGGCGCGTCGTGGCGGTTCGCAGCACGGTCGTTCCAGGAACGGTCGAGACGGTGCTCGCCCCGTTGTTCGATGGCTCCACCACGGCCGTGGCGTCGAACCCGGAGTTCCTAGCCGAGGGCTCCGCGGTGCCGGACTTCCTCGAAGCCGACCGGGTCGTTGTGGGCTGCAACACCGACTGGGGTCGCGCGATGCTCGTCGAGCTGTACGAACCGCTCGGTACCGAGATCGTCGCCGTGTCACCATCCACCGCCGAGCTTGCGAAGTACACGTCGAACGCCCTGTTGGCGACGCTGATCTCGTTCTCGAACGAGATCGGGCGGATCGCCGAGACGCTGCCCGGCGTCGACGTCGAGGACGTATTGGGCATCATCCACCGCGACCGCCGCCTCACCCCGAACGTCGACGGGCAGACGATACGTCCGGGGATCCTGTCGTACCTCAAGGCCGGCTGCGGGTATGGCGGCAGCTGCCTGCCGAAGGACCTCTCGGCTCTACTCGCCCACCAGAAGCGCCGGGGCCACACCCATCCGCTCCTCGACGCCGTGCGGGCCGTGAACGACGACCAGCCGCGCCGCGTCATCGACATGACCGCCAGCGCGCTCGGCGACACACTCGAGGGGCGTCGGGTCACGGTACTCGGCGTGGCCTTCAAGGCCGGTACCGACGACCTGAGATCCTCGCCCGGACTGCGAATCGTCGACGAGCTGCTGGCACGGGGTGCGTCGGTGACGATCTTCGACCCGCTCGTGGGCGCCGACGCGCTCTCGCAGCAACGAGAGCAGGGCGTCGAGGTGGTCGGGTCACTCCTCGACGCAATCTCAGGCTGCGACGCGTGCATCCTCACCACCCTCGCGCCCGAGTTCGCCGAGGTCGCCGAGCTCACGGGCACCACGGCTCCCCTGGTGATCGACGGGAGGCGTCTGCTACCCGCGACGGATCAGAACCGGGTTCTCGCTGTCGGTCGGGGTCCCCGAGCCACCGGCCCGGGCTGACCGAGCAGGTCTGCGCGCTGCGCGGCGGCGAGGTCCTCTGGCGTGCCGACGTCCCGGTAGCGGCCGTCGGCGATGACCTCCGCCTCGACGACGAGCCCGGTGTCGATTGCCGACTGCACGATGTCGCCGATGAACACCTCTCCCCGGCCGTCAAGCCCCCTCGAGACCTGTATGTGGAGGAACTCGGTGAAGGTCGGCCCCCACGCTGCGAGCAGCCACGTCAGCGTGAGATCTGTCTCGGCCGGCTTCGGCAGGATCGACACGACCCGCTCGCCGTCGAGCGTGACCATGTCGACCCGTGTCACATCGGTGGCGGGCAGCACGCCTAGGACGATGTCGGCACCACCTGTCTGCCGGCGTCGTGTGACCCGGGCAAGCGCGTCGACGGGTTCGATCTGGATGTCGGGGAACCCGAACACGACCGTGGCGTCGCCGACGTGACCGCGCGCCCGGTCCACCGTCGTCGGAGTATCGGGCGAGTCGCGCACGGCGAGGAAGGCGAGGTCCATCCCGAGGGGACCGCCGTCGCCCAGGAACTCCACGACGTCGCACTTCGAGACGTCGACGACCACTAAGCACCGCCGGACGCCCGCCAGGGCCATGGACTCGAGCAGCGAGTGACACGCCACCCGCACGGCGACACCAGACGGGGCCGCTCCGGCGACAGGCAGGATCTCCTTGCTGCACGGGATGGCACCGAGTCGTGTCGCGCGCCCCGCGGCCGGGACGACTCCCACGAGCGCCGGGACCGACACCGCCTCAACCCCTACCCGGAAGCAGTCGCCGAAGCGACCTCGGCGTCCTGGCGACGTCGCAGGGCCACGAGCGGCGCGTCCTCGTCCAACTCGACGGCATCGAGTGGTACGGGTTCGTCGGCGTGCACGGCGCGGGTGACGATGGCGTGCTCGGCCAGTCCCACGGGCAGGAACCCGTCAGCACCGGCGGCGGTGTCGATGTGCCCGTACACGCCGAAGCCACCGATGCCGTCGAGGCGCTCACCGGCCTCGAGCGGCTTCTTCGCGACCGCGACCACATCGGCCACCGGTGCCGCACGGGCCGTGCCGAGGATCTGACGGTCCAGGACGACCTCCGCGATCGTCCACGGAACCTCGAAGTGCAACAGGTGGTAGGGGCGGAAGAACAGGTAGTCGGGGCCGTCCCCCATCTTGGAGTACCGCATGTAGGGCTGGATCAGCTCACCCTCCCCGTGGCCGATGACGGCGACCCCGCCGCCGAAGTCACCGCCCCGCGTGTACTCGACGACGCCGCGGCACGACAGCACCCCGCAGATGTCATCGACAGCATCCGCAAGGCTCGTCTCGACCCCGTGCATGCCCCGACGGTCGGGGACGAGCCCGCTGAGGTTCGCGACGCAGGCGTTCTCGATCTGCATCTTGGTGCCGTCGCCGAACGCGGTGGTCATCAGCACGCTGGTGCCGTCTCGTTCCGCATAGGGCCGACTGTCGGTGGGATTCTGGTGGATGTCGAGGTTGCGCTTGCAGTTCACCGCGGCGACGACCTCGAACCCCATCGCCGAAACGAACTCGAGGTGGCGCAGTAGCACGCCGGGCTGATCACCGTCGCCGAGGGTGTAGACGGCATCGTGGCGTTCGGCCTCGGCCCGCAGAAGGGTGCCGATGGTGGCGTCGACCTCGGCGTTCATCGACACGACGTCGCGGCCGGCGGTGAGCGCGTCGAGAATGACCGTGGCGCCGTGGTCCATGGCGCCGGTCGCCTCGACGACCATGTCGATGCGGGCGAGCTCCGGCAGGATCGCCGCGTCGCGTGTGACGGTCGGTCGACCCTCGTCGATGGCCGCGGCGAGCTTCGCCGGTTCGTCGCTGACGACGACGCCGTCCGGCTCGACTCCCACAGCGCGCCACGCGTCGAGCGCCCGCTCGACGCTGCGGTTGACGAGGAGGGCGCAGCGCATCCCCGGCGCGATTCCGAGCTGGGAGACGAGGCCACGGCCGATGAAGCCGGCGCCGACGACGGCGACCTGCACGTCGCCGTGGGTACCAGCTCGTTCGGCCATGCGGCGTGTCCAACCCATCGCGGGAGCCTATATCGGCAATACCTCAACGCTCCCGTGACGTCGCCGATGTCTAGAGTGACATCACCGTCCGCCAAGGTCATCAACCGCCGGGAGGCGCCGAACGTGGAGCCACTCTCGACCCTCGTCGGGGCCGTACGATCCGACTACCGCTGCAACCGCCGGGACTGGACGAAGCCCGGCTTCCGCGCGTTGGCCGTGTACCGCTTCGGTGCCTGGCGACGCACGGCCGAGTCCCGCTGGGTGCGGGTGCCCCTGTTCGCCGTCTACCGCACGCTGCACCGGTTCGTGCGGAACCACTACGGGATCGAGATCCACGAGACGGCGACGATCGGCCCCAGGTTCTGGATCGCTCACCAGGGCGGCATCGTCATCCATCCCTACGCCCGCATCGGTTCGGACTGCATGATCCGCCAGAACGTCACGATCGGTGCGGCGACGTTCGACGATCGTCACAACGGTCCGATCCTCGGCGACCGTGTCCGAGTCGGTGCCGGTGCCGCCATCATCGGGCAGATCACGATCGGCGACGACGTCCGCATCGGACCGAATGCCGTCGTGATGCGTGACGTGCCCGCCGGCATGGTCGTGAGCGGCCCGCCGGCGAAGGCGATGAAGATGCCCGGTGGCCCGGATGGAGACTAGGTCCCGGTGGACCCGCTCGTCGACGACCTGACCCGGGCACGGGCTGTCGAGGTGCCCGACGCCCGATTGTGCGCACGAATCGCCCGGCGCCTCCTATCCGGCGGCGACAGGGAGGGTGCCGCCGCCTGGGCGGTGCGTGCCGTCGACGGAGGCGAGGACGCCACGGCGTGGACCGCCGCGGCGAAGGTTCTCGCCGACAACCCGGCGCCAGGCCACCTCCGCACAGCGAAGGTGTGGGTGGTTGGGACCGCGACGACCGACGTGCTGACGGCGGTCCTGCCGGCCGCGCTCGCCCGGGAGCGGGTCGCCGCGTCCGTCGACCAGACCGGCTTCGGGCTTTACTGGCAAGAGATCCTCGACCCGTCGTCGACCCTTCACCGCGCCGACCCGGACGTCGTGGTGCTGGTTCCTCACCTCGGCGCGACTTCGATCGACGGCTTCCGCGACGACCACGACGAGGTGGTGGAGGCCGAAGTCGCCCGTTGGTCCTCGGCGTGGGATCGGCTGCGCGAGGACCGGGCGCGCCACGTCGTCCAGGTGGGGTTCGTCCCGCCCGACTCGGATCCGTTCGGTCACCTCGCGGCGGGCCTGCCCGGATCCCGCCTGTCGATGATCCGTGCGCTGAACGCCCGTCTCGCCGTCGCGGCCGCCGGGGCCGACGTCGCGTGCGTCGACGCGGCCTCGATCGCCGCCCGTCTCGGTCGCGATGGGTGGTTCGATCCCCGCTGGTGGTTCGTCGCGAAGCACGACCCCGCGATCCCCGCGGTCCCCTCCCTGGCGCGCAGTATCGCCGTGGTCGTCGCCGCCCGACTCGGGCTCGCGCGCAAGTGCCTGGTCACCGACCTCGACGGCACCCTGTGGGGGGGCTCTATCGGGGACGACGGGCTCTCCGAGATCTCCCTCGGTGGCACCGCCGAGGGGGAGGCCCACGTGGAGCTCCAACGTGTGATGCGGGATCTGAGGGAACGGGGCGTGATACTCGCCGTCTGTTCGAAGAACACCGACGAGATCGCCCGGTCGCCGTTCCTCGAGCATCCCGAGATGGTGCTCGGCATCGACGACGTTGCGGCGTTCGTGGCGAACTGGGACCCCAAGCCGGTGAACCTGCGACGGATCGCCGACGGTCTCGACATCGGCCTCGACTCGATCGCCTTCCTCGACGACAACCCGGCCGAGCGCGAGGCCATCCGGTCCGAGTTGCCCGAGGTCGATGTCATCATGCTCCCCCCGGACCCGGCCGGGTACCCGGCGGCGCTCTCCCGCTATCCCCGCTTCGAGACGCCGGCCTTCTCCGAAGAGGACCGCAGTCGCACGGAGAAGTACCGTGCCCGGGCCGCCGCAGAAGAAGCCCGGCAGTCCGCCAGGTCGCTCGAGGAGTTTCTCGTCGACCTGGAGATGAGGGCGACGCTGGGACCGATCGTTGGGGCGACCGAGGCGCGGGTCGCCCAGCTGCTCGGCAAGACCAACCAGTGGAACATGACGACGCGCCGCCACAGCCTCGACGACGTTCGACGGATGGCGACCGACCCCACATGGGTGACCATCACCGGTCGGCTGGCCGATCGCCTGGCCGATCACGGTCTCGTGGCGGTCTTGCTGGCCCGCGAGGAAGGGGACACGCTCGACGTCGACAGCTTCGTGATGAGCTGCCGGGTGATCGGGCGGCGACTCGAGCACGCCCTGTTCGATGCGCTCGTCGCCGAAGCACGCCGTCGGAGTTGCCGAGGGGTCACGGCCACCTACGTGCCCACCGAACGCAACGGGCTGATAGCCGACGTCTACGAGGAGCTCGGCCTCTGCCGGGTGGCGCGTGACGAGGACGGGACCACACACTGGCGCCTCGACGTGGACGGAGTGGCCCCGCTCGACCCGCCGATGAGCGTTACGGGTGGCCCCACGAGACCGGAGGGACACGATGGATGACGACGTGACGAGACGGCTCGAGGCCGTGTTTCGCGACGTGTTCATGGACGACGACGTGACCATCTCGGCGGCGACGACGACGGACGACGTCGTGGGGTGGGACTCGGTCGCCCACATCTCCCTCATCTACGCGATCGAAGAGGAGTTCGGCATCGAGTTCGCAGCCGACGACATCGAGGCACTCGCGAACGTCGGGGAACTCGCAGCGGTGATCCGTCAGCTGACCTGCAGCGACGGATGATCATTTCCCACGCGCACCGTTTCATCTTCATCAAGACCGAGAAGACCGCAGGAACCAGTCTCGAGATCGCCCTCTCCCGATACTGCGGATCCGACGACATCACCCCATTCTGGGAGGAGGACGAGGTCGTCCAGCGCCGTCACAGAGCGCACCGGGCCTATGTCGGTGGGCTCGAACGGGCATCGCTCGGTTGGCCTGGCGCGGCTTCCGGACGCCGACCGCCCTCGTCGCCGGTCAGGAGCAGCCCCGCCAGGTGATCTGCCAGCCGAAGTGCCAAGGCGACGAGGGTGAACGTGGGGTTGGTGACACCGGACGTGGGGAAAACCGATGACCCGGCGACGTAGAGATTGTCGAGGTCGTGAACACGACAGTCGGCGTCCACGACGCCTCGGGCGGGGTCGGGATGCATGCGGGTCGTCCCCATGTGGTGGTAGCCCCAGCTGAAGCCTGCAGGCGAGCGGTAGTCGGCGGAACGGCTGACAAGCTCCCCGTCGAGGCGGCGCCGTAGGCTGTCGACGAAGGCCTCGTGGTTCGCCCGGATGTCGGCGAGGGTGCCGTCGTCGAGGGTGAAGTGCAGCCGGGCGAGGGGGAGGCCGTCGCTCGCCTTACGCGGGGACAGGGTGACCCTGTTGTCGGGCAGCGAGCGGTGCTCGGCCATCACGTGCAGCGAGTAGAAGCGCTCCTCGGAGCGGCGACGTTTCGCAAGCCGGCATGCGTCGACCGCGGCCACGGCCCGTCGGGCGAGGTGGGACGCGGCCGGCACGGGATCGCGCACGCCGGCGCGGACAAGGTCGGCGGGCGATGGGCTCCGGTCGTGGCGTAGGGAGTGGCGCCACAGCTCGCCGAAGGCGCCGTCGCCTTCGGCTGGCCGGTCGAGCCAGCGGCCCCGGGCGAAGATCAGGGGACCGGCCGCGTTGACGCCGATCCCGAGCGAGCCGGTTCCCCGGCGGCGGGCCTCGTCCGGGTCGGTGAAGAACCAGAGCTCGCCGTCGGTGGTCGCGTGTCGGGTCTGTTCGACCGGGTCGAGCAGCGAGGACCTCGTACGGATGACTGCGGTGCGACGGTGGGGGTGCTCGGTGAAGAACCGGCCGACAAGCCCGTGGCGGTTCCCGGGTCCGCGGTCGTCGGGTCCGGCGAGCAGCAGCAGCGCGCGGGCGTTGTCGATGCCGCCGGCGGCGAGCACGAACGCCCGAGCCGCCACGTGGACCTCTTCGCCGGCCGGGGTACGGACGACGGCGGTGGCGATGGAGGCTTCGCCCGGACCTGGGCAGAGCCGGATGAGCGGGGCGTTGACCACGACCCGTGCGGGACAGGCCTCGAGCCGCCGGCGTTGGACCTCCACGATGGCGCTACGTGGGCCGAACCTCAGTGTCCCGGGCACGAACCCGTCGACGAGGTCCCGGGCGACGGCGTCGAGAGCAGCGGGGACGCCGAAGTCGGGTTCCGCTATCCCGAGCACGTCGGCGGTGCGGGCGAACCAGCCCTCGAGGTGGTCCCGGCCGAACGGCCAACCGGTGTTGGGCAGCCACGGTCGCTCCTCGAAGTGCTCCGCGCGCAGCGGGCCGAGTCGAACGAGCGGCCCGCCATCTCCAGGGTTCCACACGTGCCACATCGGCGCGGACCCGCCGAGGTGCTCGAGCCGTGACGCCTCGACCGGATACGGCACGCCGGTGACCTCGGCGGTCTCCCCGTCGGAGGGCATCGGTGGCATCCCGTCGGGGCCCGCCTCGAGAGCAACGACCTCGAGTCCGCGGTCGGCGAGCTCCAGCGCGACCGTTCCGCCGGCGGGCCCGCATCCGACGATGCACACATCGGTCTCCAGGCTGTTGCTGCCGGCGAGAGAGGCTGCGTCGATGATCACCGTTTTCTCTCCGGTCGAGTTGTGGATGGCTTCGTTCCCTAAGGTGATCGGCTGCGAACCTCGATGGTCAAGTGTTGGCTCCGACCGGCACAGGAGAGAACGGAACGACTGTGAGCCGGGCACGGCATGTTGCCAACAGGATCAAGTGGGCCGTGCGCCGCCTCAGGAACCGCCCCGCGGGGGCGCGGACGACCGTGGTGCGTCCCCGGCCGGCGGACCCCTCGCCGTTGCCGTCGTTCCGCCTCATCGCGGTCTGCTTCGCGTTCGCCGAGGAGGACATCATCGAGGCAACGGTGATGAACGCCTTCTCGCAGGGATGTGACCGTTTCCTGTTGATCGACCACTCGAGCCCCGACGAGACGGTCACGAGGGCGGTCGCAGCCGGCGCCGAGGTGGTCGCGACGCCAGGAGCAGACGACCCGTTCGAAGACACCCGCTCGAGGCTCCTCGACGAGATCGCCACGTCTGTGTCGGCGGAGACGCTCCGGGAGCCGACGTGGTGGCTGCACCTCGACGCCGACGAGTTCCCACGAGGCCCGGGGGGCCGGACGATCCGCGCGTATCTCGCCGATCTCGACAGCGGTTTCCCGGTGGTGGGTTCGACGTTCTACAACCACTACCCAGACCGCGAGCCCGCAAACGTGCGGGCGCGTCATCCGATCGACTTCCAGCCGATGTGTGAGCGCGAACTCGTCGCCTACTGTGCGGCGGGGCACTTCAAGCACCAGCTGTTGCGCGTCGACCCGGGGGCGCCGAGCCCGCGCCAATGGTGGGGGCTGCACCGGCCGGCAGCTACTGCGGAGGTTCCGTGGCCTGAGCCCGCGGACGGTGTGATCACCCACCACTTCCCGTTCCGGGCCGAGGCGGACTTCCGGCGCCGGTCCGCGCTCGTAGCCGAACGCATCGAACGGAACCGCCGCCATCCGATTGCCGGCCGCAGCGACCACGTCAGCGCGGTGTACTCGGGGGACTGGGATCAGGTCCGACTCCGCCGCACGCGCCTCGGCAACCGTCCGGTACGCCTGCGCGACTGGCGCGATTTTCTGCCAGCCGACGACCAGGCGATTCCGCGCTGGTACGAGGCCCGCGACGAAGCCTGAGCTCCGTCGGATTCAGTTGGACGGCTGCGGCCCACGCCTCGCCACGGTGACTTCGGCGAGGCCGGGAATGGGCCGACCGTCGATGTCGTCGAGGGTGACCCCGAAGTGTCCCGCGATCGTCGGAGCGATGTCGACGAGATCCACGGACTCACCGAGGTCGATGCCTTCGGAACCGGGTCCGGTGACGAAGAGATGGCCGTCGAGGCGATGGTCACCGGATCGGGTGCTGGCGTAGCGACCAGTGACGGTGCCGATCGTCGGCGACGACGCCTTCGAGATGGGTGCGTCACGGTTCCAGTCGACGACGAGATCCGGAAGCTCGTCGAGGTGCGGACCGTCGTAGAGGTCGGACACCCGCAGGACCGCTGTGACGAGCTCTCGGCCGGTTGCGGGGTCGACGAGGGACTCGAGCTCGGCTCGGAGCCAGGAGACCGTATCGTCGAGCTCGGCACGTGACACTTTCCCCTCGGGCTCCCGCCCTTCGAGGTTGATCCGGATCCCGCTGTACATCGTGTTGTTGGGGTGGTGGAAGAAGCGCCGTGTGCGGCGGTCCTCGACGATCCTGTCGGCGACGCCGGAGCGGCGCCGTTGGTAGGCGGCACGCCGGTAGCGGTGAGGGACGAGCGGCCGGACCAGTCCCTTGGCCCGGTGGGCGAGGCGGCCGAGGCGCTCGCGCACGCCAGTCCGGGCGCCGGGGTCGTCGAGGCGGCGCAGGATCTCGGCGAGGAGATGGTCGCCGTCGTGGTGAGCTCCCATGCCGTGGCTCATGTGCAGATAGACCAGTGCGTCGGGCAGCGCATCGAGCAGCCGGCCGAGCTGGGCGTCGAGGGCGCTGTAGACGTCGACGAACGCGTCGCCGAGTTCCGCCCGTAGCTGCGCATCGTGGTCCACGTAGGCCGTGTCGTGGATCTTCCACAGCTGGTGGCCTGCGCAGTGGCTCTCCCCGAACACCGTGGCGATCAGGTCGAAGTCGCCACGGGCGACCTCGTCGAGGAGGATGTCCGCGTGGGTCGCGGCCCCTCTGACCAACCCGTCGCGCAGCTCCTCCCACCTCTCGGCGCGAGCGAAGTCATCACACTTGGGCTTCACGGGGTGCTCGCCGTGCGCCTCGAGAATCGCAGCGCCTTCGGGCTCGGGCACCGTGGCGTAGGCCACCCGCCTGTCGTGTGATCCCCAGTCGAGGATCTGGACGCCGCCGGCCTCGGGGACGGCCACGCTGAAGGGCATGTCCATGGCGAGAATGCGCTTGTCGGCCGCAGCCACGTCGACCCAGAAATGGGTGCCGTCGATGTCGGCGGGAGCGACGGGCACGAAGTCGTAGGTGCCGACCTCGAGCTGCACGTAGCAGTGCCGCCCGTGCCGCCCGGGCCAGCGGCCGGTGCGGAAGCTGGGCCAGATCCCGCCGACGACGAACCCGACCGGGTTCTTCACCACGGTGTGAGGCGCAGAAGCCAGCAGCTTGGCGACATTCGGCATGGCGCCAGCCGCCGCGAATTTCCCTGCCGCCCGGTGGTCCATGGCGTCGAATCCGACGTAGACCACATGATGGGGTCGGGAACTTGCTGGAGAAAGGTTGGGAGCCACTGGAGCCATTCGCTACCACATCCAAGGTGCTAGTTTCCAGGCCGTCCGCGTCGCGGCACGTTGGTCGAACGGCGAGAAGTGGTGAACGGGCATGGGACTCGACAGGGTCAAGGACGATTTCCACTACCGACACAAGCGGGCCTGGCTCCGTTCGAACACCTACCTCCTGACACGAGCCCTTCCGGGACGAGTGCGCCGGATCCGACAATTGAGCCGCGAACCGATCGTGATTGGCGGCTGCGGACGGTCGGGCACGACGCTTTTGCTTTCCGTCCTCTCATGCCATCCGGAGATCCATGCCATTCCCCAGGAGACCGGCGCGCTGTGTCGAGGCGCCCTCAAGCCTGAGCTCGGACTCGATGCGCCGTTTCGCCTCGAACTACTGTACGAACACCTGGTCGAGTCCGCGATCTCGCCCACGGCACGTCGATGGTGCGAGAAGACGCCCCGCAATGTTTGGTACTTCGAGAGGCTTATCGATCACTTTGGTGCCGGCATTCGACTTCTCAACATCGTGCGAGACGGCCGTGATGTTGTCAGGTCGAGACACCCGAGCAATCCCGACTCGACCCATGTCCAGCCGCGGCGCTGGGTCGCCGACGTGGGAGCCGGGAAGGCCGTCGAGGACCATCCCCAAGTGCTGACGATCCGCTATGAGGATCTCGTAGGCCAGTACGAGCCGACCCTTCGCCGAGTCTGCGAGTTCCTCGAAGTCGACTTCGTAACCGCGTTTCTCGCTTACCCGACCTCGGCGGTCGTCAAGTCGAACACCGCCTGGTTCGGCCCAGCGCGTGCGGTGACCACCAACTCCGTGGGAGCGTGGCGTGAAAGCAGCTCTGAGGATCCCGTCCGGGAACTACTCGCGATTCCAGAGGCTCTCGAACTCCTTCGGCACTACAGCTACGAAACTGCGTGATCGCCACCTCGACTTGCTGGCCGGAGAAGCCCGAGCAGCTCGGCCGACGCTCCCTCAGAGGCCAATCCGCTAGCCTCAAGCAGGTGCAACCAACTCGGTATGTCCCCTCGTCGGTGTCGGTACCAGGACATCTCGGTTTGGAGCGCAGGTCGGACGACATCTCACTTGACAAGGATGAGCAGACACCGATCTCGGCCCGCGAGCTGACGCAATACGATCGTTACACAGTCGTCTATGACTGGTTCCTCGACAGCTGGGGGCGACTGCATGGGATCGGCCCGCCCATGCGAAACCTCGCTGACAACCTGTTGCCGATTCGCGCAGAATCGATCAGCTCACGAGGTCGTCGAATACAACTCGGGACTGCAAGGATCACGCGGCCCGACTCTCGACAAGACAAGGTATGGGCTTACACGTTCCCAACACGCCCTCTCGGGCGGCCACTTGGCGAGGTCGTACTTCACTTCGGTAGAGCCTTCTCCGCCGTTGTCCGTCCGAGACGATGGCCGGGCTCGAAACGCGGCATGGCCATTGTCGCCATTCAGAAGAACAACCCTGCCCGATGGCTTGCTGACTGGGCCCGCTATCACGCTTGTCTCGGCTTCTCCCGGGTCCTCATCTACGACAACGGGAGCGATGATAGAGACGAAGTGGCAGGCGCACTTTCCCGGGTTTCCACACCGTCTGACATCATCCTCGTCGAGTGGGACTTTCCGTTTGGGATTCATCGCAGCTACGAGACGACGTTTGCTCAATGGGGGGCACTGAATCATGCCTACCAGATGACCAGTAGGGGCAGCTGGCTTGCGAATTTCGATGTGGACGAGTACCTCGCCTTGGACGGACAGATCCCGACACTTCAGGACTTCCTCCGGCGCGTTCCGCCCTGGTTCGGTGAACTGGTCACCTATCAGCACCGTGTTCCCGCCGCATCGAACGTCGAGAAGCCACTGCCCGAACGCTGCGCAACGGATTTCACCTGGCGGTATCCTGACGAAATACGCAAGGTGCGCAAATATATGATTCGCGGTGGAACTGCCCGGTTGCTTCGGGTGCATCAAGCCGAACTCCGTAGGCCATTCCGGTCCTATATCGCGGAACCCGAGACCCTGAGCTACCTTCACTACGACGGGCTCAATTCGAACTGGAAGGGGGAAGGTCGAAACCAGATCGTCCCGATTCGTGACATGGAAGGCCTCGTCCGAGATGAGCGTGTTCTCACCCGAATGGCACAGCTGCGATGACTGGCCGCCGGCCCAGCACGACCCAGCGCGTTGACTTTCTGTGCGCAGGAATGGGCCGCTCCGCCACTACGTGGCTAGCAAGCGCGCTGCGAGCTCACCCAGCGACGTGGCTTCCCCCACGTAAGGAACTGCACTACTTCACGCGCTCGCCCTCGTTCCAATCAGCGAGCTACCTGTCGCGCCGCAGTTCGCGCTGGGACGGCGTGCGCGAGATTGCTCGTTCCAAGGAGGTTCGGACCCGGCTCCGGCGTGACTTGCGTTCAGCGATCGGACACCTCCGAATTCGCGACCTCGCGTGGCTCGGGCGCTACTATATCGGCGTACCCGACGACACTTGGTACCTCAAGCTCTTCGAGCGCGACGCCGCGTACATCGGCGGTGAACTGACTCCGAGCTACTCCCAGTTGGGCGTTGCTGAGGTCCGCGACGTTCAGCTCCTGTGCCCGCAGGCCAAGATCTTGGTGATGTTGCGAGACCCCATCGATTGGACGTGGTCTCATCTGAAACACCGCTCTCGGAACGGTTGGCTGGAACGAACCGACCTCTCGTCACCCGAGTCAGTCGTCGAACACCTTCAACACTCGATTTCGCCGCGCCACTACATTGACGTGATCGACACGTGGTCGAGCGTCTACGGCAATCGTTCTCTATGGCTCGGATTCTTCGACGATGTCGTAGATGATCCGAACCGGCTCCTGACCTCCCTTGCCGAGTTCCTCGGCATCGACGCCCGAGAGTTCCCCGACGGTGGACCTCCGCCGATCAATGCTGCAAGCGGTCCTTCGATGCCCCGCGAAGTGGAACGTGAGCTGGCGCGGCTCTACTTGCCCGTAGTTGCCGAACTCGCCGAGCGGTTCGACGGACCGTTCGAGAAATGGCTGACCAGAGCGGAAGGGGCGTTGACTCTCTGATGGCGTCTACGAGCCAGGCGGCAGCCACGCGGTTCATCATCCTCACGACCCAGAGGTCCGGATCCAACTGGCTTGCTGACCGCCTTCGCAGCCACCCGCAGGTCGAGGTGGATGGCGAGCTGTTCCGACGGTCTCAGGGAAGCGCCGATACCTACTACAGCTGGCAGCACCGCTCCACCGTCGGCAGCGTCCTCTCAACTGCTCTCCCGGCGGTTTCGAAGAACCGCTACCTGGCGGTTCGCTTCGGCAACCCCGCCCTGCCGGCTACCGGCTTCCGACTGATGTACGACCAACTGCGGCGAAACCCCTCTCTCCTGGTTTCGCTGCCACATCATGATTTCAGCGTGCTCCACCTAGTCCGCGAGAACGTCCTCGACACCCATGTCTCTGCGTTGGCTGCGAACGCCAGCGGTAAGTTCATCAGTCGCGGTCGGCGTGGCACCGCGGAGCCAGTGGTCGTTCCGACGAGCGACCTGGTCGAGCAACTCGAGCGAAGGATGCGATTGATCCGTCGTCACAGGCGTCTGGTTGAGCAGGTATCCCATCTCGAGGTCATCTACGAAGAAGCGGTTGCCGACCCGTCCGACCACGATCACTGCATTCTGTCTTTCCTGGGTGTCGACACCAGCATCCCCCTTTCATCCGGGTTGAAGCGGCTCCTTCCACCCCAGACTTCAGACCGGATCGCCAACCTCTCCGAGGTGACGAACGTGCTAGCGAACACGGCCTTCGCCAAGTTCCTGAAGCGGCATGGCGACTTTGCACAGTAGGCGGCCGTGGTGACCGCTCGGCCGGCAGGTGCCCTATCCCCGATTTCTCATTGGGTGAAGGAACCCGCGCGTGTCGCCCGGCGCCGGTATTCGGTCGTCGACAGGCTCAGCACTTGGGCCGAGATGGAAATGCTGCTTCGCCGCGAGGATCCAGTCCTCGTCTACTCGATGGGGAAGGCCGGAACCAGCGCTCTGACCCACGCGCTAGAGGCCGCAACTCCGAGACCTGTGTTGAAAGCCCACACGCTGAATCAGCGGGAGCTGCGTCGTCGCATCTCCGCAGCGAACTCCTCGGTGAGTGGCCATCGACCGCGTTTCTGGTGGCGCTCCCAATGGCTCAGCCTGCACATGCGAGCCTCACGCCGACGACGGTGGCAGATCATCACGGCCGTCCGTGAACCTGTTGCTCGCGCTGTCTCCGCCTATTTCTACGGCCTTCAGTCGCAGTTCGAACGCGGCGCCATCGACCACATCTCCTCGAGCGCCGAGGACCATCGGGACGACATCTGCACCATGATCCGCCGCCTCGGAGTCGAGCAAGACTGGTTTCGAACCGAACTAGAGGCGACTACAGGAATCGATGTCTATGCACACCCGTTCGATCCTACTCAGGGCTCTCAGCTGATCCCCGGTGACCGCCACTCGCTCCTACTTCTTCGATTCGAGGATTTCGACCGTGCAGGCCCATCTGCTATCGGGAACTTCCTCCGAGAGACAACAGAGATTTCGCTCGTCCCGGTAAACGTGAATCGGACCAAGAACGCTGGCCCGTACGCATCGTTCCTGAAGAACGCCAACCTTCCCCTACCGCTACTGTCGGCCGTCTATTCGAGCGAGCTCTGCGAGCATTTCTACACCCGCGAAGAGAGAACTCAATTCATTGAACGCTGGACAGCCTGAGCGGCATATTGCACAACGATTCTTCCGAACGATCCCAGGACGCGACCGGACACTTACTCGCCCTGGCCGATACCTTCAGCGCGCTTTGCGGCTCACCCCTTTGCGCCCGTATGACGTCACGATTAGTCATAGCAGTTCTTTCATTTGGTACCGCGTCCCAAAGGTTGCATCGCGCGCACTTCTTCAGGCGTTCGACGACCATTCGATAACCTGCGAAGCCCGGCACCCAGCGCACGTGCGACTACCGCTACGGCTATTCGACAGCTATTTCGCTTGGGCAATCGTCCGCCATCCAGTTGACCGCCTGGAGTCGTGCTGGCGAAATAAGGTCCGGGACCGGAACTTCTACGCACTACCGCCTTCGAGCCGGTCACCAGAGGGCTTCCTCGAGCACCTCGAGACGCTGGACCTACGAAACGCTGAGCCGCACGTCCGGCTCCAGAGCCGCTCCATCGACCTGACACGAATCGACTTTCTCGGGCGGATGGAGAACTTGGCCTCCGACCTCGGACAGGTGTTTGCCCATCTCGACGTCGAGTTCTCCGACGTGCCAGTAAAGAACGCGACGGAGAAGAGAGACAACGCCTGGTCCGCCGCTCTCAGGCAGCGCGCTGCCGTTCTCTACGCGTTGGATATGGAGATCTTCGGTTACGAATAGCAGTGGTCGAACAGCATCGTCAGGCAATGAGGCCAGAAGGCGGCTCATACCCGAACGCCTCGATCTCCCGGTGGAACATCTCCTCGATTCGACGGCTCGCCCTTTGACTTATCTGAACGTCAGGCGATCTGGGCGCCTTCTTGTGGTGGGGAATCTCGAGGATCGACGTGTCCACTCCACACGGGCGCATCGCCACCCGGAGATCCTGTTCGAGATCCTCGAATCGACCGACGAAATCGACGGCCAGCTTCCCGCCGAGCGAGTAGAGGTGCCAATCCGACCTCAGACCGCGAGGCGTGTCGGGCATGTCGAGCCACCGCTCGAACCCGTCCATCGTCCGCTGCCGCCCCGCCTGGCGCCCGGACCAGAACCAGATCGAAAGCACCTTGTCCCATGGGTTCCGCTCGAAACAGAACCGGTAGTAGGACCCGACCTCCCGCGGAGAGTGGCGAAGGGCTGCTCCCAGACTCATGTGCTCCCAGTAGCGCTGACGCCGCCGCAGCCGGAGCAGGGGTTCGAACACCCCTGCACCCCGGCGACGCGGCCGATCATGGCCTGCGCGGAATGCGGCGACGACATCTGGGATCGGATTGAAGAGCCCGCGATGGTTCCGGCTGTTGTGTTCGGGCGGCTCGTCAGGCAGCAGCTGCGTGACAACCGCGTCGTCGCCCACATGAGGTGACAGGGCCGCCTCGATGGATGATCCCGCCGTCTTGTGGGTCTTGATGAAGATGAAACTGTGCTCGTGGGAGATGATCATCGCACCGGGCGGCCATGTCGGCTCGGCGCCTTGGAGCGACCCTTGATCGATCCGTGCCTGATCACACGCCAGGCCACCACCAACCGGTTGTACGCTGCCGCCGCCGGAGACCGTTCCTCGGGTCGCCAACCAACCCATTTCGTGGTGTCGAGTGCATCGAACCACCGCTGCGACTGAGGGTGGTTCCCTGCGCTCATCCACGGCTTGTGGAGGCCGAGATAGTGGATGATCCCCGGCTCGTCGATCGCCTCCCGGACCTCCTCTTCGGTCCAGATCACGCGCGCCAGGCCGGTTGGGGAGAACACGTACTCCTGTTGATTCCAGCGGGGAGGTAGCTCAGCCCACTCCCCTTGGACGACGCTGTTGAGCGCCTGCTGGTCCATGAGGGTCATCGTGTCCCTGTTGTCGCTGAGGAAGGCGAAACTCCTCTCGGAGAGGTTCTCCTCGCGCCATGCGGCGACATCCATCACCAGGACACCAGAGTTGAAGTAAGGAGCTCGGGGGTCGAGCCCCAGCTCACGCCAGTTGGGCGGCCCGCCTTCGCAACACAGCCAGGGGCTCCATCCCGATCGGACCGCAGCAAAGGCGCGTCCGTGGAGTTCGACGTCGATGAGCTCGGCAGGATCGGCGCAGAACACGGTGTCCGCGTCGACGTAGAGAACGCGGTCTGCCACGCCGTCGAGGATCTCGGGCAGCAGAAGGCGGAAGTAGGCGGGCCGGGTCTTGCCCGACAGCTCCGGGAGCGCTCGAATCGCCTTGTCGTCGACCTCGACGAGTCTGAGCTCGATGCCGGCGTCTTCAGCGATGCGGCGGAGTTCCCGGCGCGTCGACGGCGTGAGATCGTCCCCGAGCAGATGCACGCGATAATGGGAATCGGGATCGGCCACCGCTGCGAGTGAGGCGAGCACGACTGCGCCCTGTTTGGCGAAGTTCTCATCGATCGAGAAAGCCACATCGACGAACCGGCCAGCCACGGATGGATCACCTTTCCTCATCTGACGGGCCCCGGATCGACAGACCTCCCGAGGCGGCCGGACCATCCGTCCCGCAGCGCCGACATGTTCTGACGGAGGCTCCGCCCGGCCACCCGGGGGCTGAACGGGAGGTTCACGAGGGGCTTGAGAAGACCGGCGGTCACCGACACGAACAGCGCCGGCACGACAAGACCGTACCTGCGGTAGATCCACACGAGGTTTCGCAAGCTGTAGTAGCGCCGCCAGGTGGGCGGCGTCACCCGCCCCGACACCCGCCCCGGTCGGGCGCTCCCGCCCAGCCCGTGAACAGCGGCCAGCCCCGCCGACCACACCGTGAAGCCGCCCGCCCGGAGCCGCAGACCCAGCTCCAGGTCGTCGAAGCCGAAGAACAGCTCGGCGGGCCCCACGCCGACACGCCGCAGCGCGCCGACCCGGTACAGGGGCAGCGAGTTCCCCGACACGTAGTCCACCTCGACGGGGTCGGTGTCCGGCACGAAGCGCAGCCGCCCGGTCCACCGATCGAGTCG
Organism: Acidimicrobiales bacterium; assembly: GCA_040219085.1. Taxonomy (NCBI): domain Bacteria; kingdom Bacillati; phylum Actinomycetota; class Acidimicrobiia; order Acidimicrobiales; species Acidimicrobiales bacterium. Next base: position 110,566 of record JAVJTC010000020.1, on the reverse strand, counting down.
GGCCCCCCACGCGCCGACCGCTCCGCAGTCGTCGCCCCTCGCGGTGAGGTCGGCGGCCACTGCGGCGATGGCGGCGAGCGTGTCGTCACGCACCGGCGGATCGTCGTCGTCCAGCAGGAACATCCATTCGTCGTCGCCCGCTGTGGTGAGGAGCTCTCCCATGCCCGCGGCGATGGCACCGGCGGGCCCGGTGTTCTCCGGCATCAGCAGGTGGTCGACCCTCTCAGCCACGTCCGCGGCCGCGCGCACCAGGTCGGCGACCACCGGAGACGCCTCGTTGTCGACGACCACCAACCGCTCCAGGCGGACCGTCTGGCCACGGAGCACATCGAGGTACCGGGCGAGGTCATCGTGTCGTCGGTAGGTGACCAGGATCCCATGCAGCGCGGGGCTCACAACCAGATCTTCCTCACCCCGACGCTGCCCACGACCCGCCCCCAGCGGTTGGCGGCCACCCAGAACCACCGGCACCGCTGCTCAGCCCGGAACAGCAGCGGCAGGTACACGACGAGCCAGGCCCACCCCTTCCACTCGAACCGCGGCGGAGTAGGGGCGCCCAGCTCTTCGGCGCGGCGGGCCAGCAGCGGGTGGCTGCGACCGTAGAAGAAGCCCTGGCGCACCAGATCGCGCGTGGCGGTGCGGAAGCGGTAGTGGACCACCGCGTCTGGGGCGAAGCCGATGGGGACGCCCGCGGCGTGCAACCGCAACGCGTACTCGTGGTCCTCGAGCCCGTCGAAGTGCTCGTCGAAGGGACCGACACGATCCACCAACTCGCGCCGTAGCCCGAAGTTGCAGCCCGGCAACATGGCCACGCTGCCGCGCCGTAGCGGCGTCGACATGTCGTTGCGGCCCCGGCTGGCCGCCAGCGCCGGGGTGTTGAGCATCTCCAGCTCGACGGGACCGCCGACCACTGCGTCGTGCGACAGCGCGTCGACCATCGACGCGACCCAGTGCTCAGACACGACGTCGTCGCCGTCGCACACCAGCACCATGTCGGCACGGGCCGCCGCGATGCCGACGTTGCGGGCGTAGGCGACACCGCTTCGATCCGTTGCCCTGACCACACGGAGATCCAGGTCATGGCGCAGAGCACAGGCGACGGTGTCATCCGTCGAGCCGTTGTCGACCAGTACGACTTCGAAGGGCCCGGTGAAGGTCTGGCACTCGAGGGCGTCGAGTTGCGCGTCGATCGTCTCTGCGACATCGCGCGCGGGAATGACCACAGACACCTCGGGGGGCGCGCTCACCTCGCCGTGCCGGACAATTCGGCGCGGCCCAGCGTCTCGCCGAGAAGATTCCCCAGGACCCACGTCCATCGATATCGGCCGCCGCGGGTCCGAATCGAGGGCAGACGGCGCGCGAGCCACAGAGCGTTGCGCCACTTGGGTCCTTGCGCGTCGAGTCCCCGTTCGCGCAAACAACGGCGGATCCCCCGCCGCCCGGCCCCATAGGCGCGTGCCTGTCGCCAGTTCGTCGCCAGCTCGGCCCGCAGCCGGTAGTGCACGACCATGTCGGGGCAGAACCCGACGGCGTAGCCGTTGTCGAAGAGCCGCAGCGCGAACTCGATGTCCTCGGCGCCGCGGCGCTCGTCGAAGTAGCCAACGGCGTCGACCACGTCGCCGCGCACCGCCAGGTTCGCGCCGTTCATGAACGGGAACACCCCGTCGAACATCGGACACTGGTCGACGCCGACCGCTCCTCGCGCGCCACGGAGCCACGGTGGGTTCAACGGGTCATAGTCGAGCGGACCGGTCACAGCAGGGTGCGCCGCGAGACCCTCCACCACGGCACGCACCCACCCGCGGGCCACCACGTCGTCGCCGTCACAGAACGCGACGGCGTCACCAGTGGCGTGTCGCATCCCCAGGTTGCGTGCCGCCCCGACCGAGCGGGTCATCCCGGTGGGACCGGTCACGACCGTGACCCGGGGGTTCGCCTTCGCGGCACTGCGGGCGAGCTCGAGCGTGCCGTCCACCGATCCGTTGTCGGCGATGATGATCTCCCAGTCACCGTCGTGGTCCTGGGCTCCGAGCGCCTCGAGCTGGGCGGGAAGGGTCGCCGCAACGTCCAGGACCGGAACGATCACCGACAGCTTCACGGCGACGTCGCCCCCACCAGCTCGGTGACCATCTCCTCGAATCGGTCGACGAGCGCGTCCTCGGCGCGTTCCGCCGCCACGCTGTTCTGGCGGGCGAGACGCGACAGCTCCTCGTAGTGCGCCGCGTCGGTCCACAGCCGGCGCAGCTCCCGTTCCCACACGTCGAGTCCGCTCGCCGGGTCGACTAGCACACCGCCGGCACCGGCCACCTCCGCGATGCCCGGCCGATCCGCTCCGAGCACGGGAATGCCGTTCGTCTGGGCCTCGGCGACCACCCGCGGGCGGTTGTCGTCGCCGTAGGGGACGAGCAGCACCTTCGCGTCCCGGTAGACGTCCGCGATGCGCGACGTGAACCGACGCAGCTCCAGGTTGGGAAGCTCGCGGCAGCGGGCCTCGAGAACCTCGAGGTTCTCGCCGGTCAGCGGCCAGGACTCCTGGAGGACGAAGCGCACCTCGGGCAGCACTTCGGCGAGAGAGAGCACCACATCCACCCCGTAGTCGGCGATCGGGTTCACCAGCAGCGCCACGCTCCTCGTCGTCTCGGCGCGGCACCGGTCACGGTCGATGATCGACGGGATCGTCGTCGCGTCGTACCCCTTGTCCCTTGCCCGCCGCGCGTGGACCTCCGCGTTCGCCACGACGCGGTCGGCCGCGTCGGGCCGGTCCAGGTGACCGAGCGACTCGTCCTCTCGCAGGTACAGAACCGTCGGGACCCCCGCAACGCGGGCGCGACCCAGGATCTGGCGCCAGGCGGGACGGCTGATGCTGTAGCCGACTACGACGTCCACGCCGTCACCCAGACGGCGCATCGCCTCGTTCTCAGGAACGTCGACGGCGACCACTGTGACGCCCGCGCCGGAACGCCTCTCGGCACCGGAGCGGCGCAGGTGGCGGGCCGCCCACCACGACAGGTCCTCGAGCGGCGTGCCGGAGAGCTTCGTCGACAGGTTGACCGCTCGCCGGTGAAACGTCTTCAGCATCGAGTGCCCACGGGTCCCGTGGATCATCTCCACCTCGTGGCCCCGCGCCGCGAGGCGGTCGGCCAGCAGGTTCGAGCTCTCGAGCGCTCCGCCGAAGGCGACGCTCGTCACGAACGTGATGCGCATCGCCGGTCACGCTACCGGAGAAGAGGGCGGGCCCTGAGACGGTCGAGCGCCTCCGGGCCGTATCCTCGAAGCCCTGTGCAGGTCTCAAGGCCAGGTACTGCCCGCCGACTGGTAGAGCAGTGATCGACGTCATCCGCCTCCTGAGGCCGTATCTGATCTGGCTGCTTCCACTCGCCGTCCTCGCCGCGCTCGCAGCCGTGGCTGAGACGGTCGCTCTCATCTCCATCGTGCCCCTCGCCAAGATCGTCGCCGACGGCAACGACTCGTTCGCCGGCACCATCGGCCCGTTCGACATCGATCTCTCGATCGATCAGCTCCTCGGCATCGCCGCTGTGTCGGTCCTGGCATCGCTGGTGTTCAGCCTGCTCAGCGCGTTCAGTATGGCGAAGCTGATCGCCACGTACCTGTACCGGGAACGGATGGGACTGTGGGACCGGTATCTGAACGCACGTTGGGAGCAGCAGTCCGCAGAGCGCGAGGGGCGCCTGCAGACCCACAACGGGTTCGTGACCAGCGGCGCGCAGGGTCTGTCACAGCTCAGTGCCCTCACGGTCGCCGGCGTCAGCGTCCTCGTGATGGTGGTGGCCGCGTTCACCATCAACCCGGTGTCGACGCTCATCATGATCGGCCTCGGGAGCGTCGTCGTGTCGATCCTGATCCCGATCAACCGTCACCTCAAGCATCTCGGACGACACACTTCACGGGCACGCATGTCGCTCGGCGAGACCATCAGCGAGGTCTCCACCCACACCCTCGACTTCCGGGTGTTCGGATCCATGACCGTCGCCCGCCGACTCCTCGAGAAGGACACCCGCCGGGTCCGGAACCTCGAACGCCGCGCGGCCACGATCCGTGGGGTCGTCACCCCCGCCTACCGGACCCTGGGACTGCTCGTCGTTCTGGCGCTCTTGTTCATCGGCTCGCGCCAGGCCGACCTGAACGTCGCCGGCTTCGGCGCCATCGCACTGCTTCTCTTGCGCTCACTCGGCTACGGATCGCGCCTTCAGAACAGCGTCGGGACGATCATCGGTGCCGTCGGACCGCTCGAACAGCTCGAGGAGACCCGCCGTAAGTTCGGCTCGGCGGCGCAGCGGTTCGGCGACGAGACGCTCGGGACCATCGAAGACATCGAGCTGCGACGACTCGCCTACGTGTACCCGGACGCCGACGCGGCCGCAGTCCGCGACGTGGACCTGTCGCTGCGGCGCGGTGAGGTCGTCGGACTCGCCGGACCCTCGGGCAGCGGGAAGACGACCCTGTCCCACGCGCTCGTCCGCCTCCGAGAACCGACCGGCGGCCAGTATCTCGTCAACGGCCGTGACGCCCGCGACTACGACGTCGAGTCATGGACAGGTCAGGTCGCGCTGGTCCCCCAGGCACCCGCGCTGTTCCACGGCACCGTGCGCGACAACATCAGCGTCTACCGAGAGACCGTCGACGAAGCAGCGATCACCGCCGCCGCCCGGGCCGCCGGCATCCACGAGACGATCTCCGCACTTCCAGACGGCTACGACACGGCCATCGGCGCAACGCTCCGCAACCTCTCGGGTGGGCAGGTCCAACGCATCGGCATCGCCCGTGCGCTGGCCGGCCGGCCATCACTGTTGATCCTCGACGAGCCGACGAGCGCGCTCGACGTGGCAACGGAGGGCTTCATCCAGGAGACACTCGAACGCATCCGCGGCGAGCTGACCATCGTTGTCATCGCCCACCGCCTCACGACCCTGACGATCTGCGACCGGATCGTCGAACTCGACAACGGCCGGATCGTCCGCGTCGGGCCGACCGAGCAGATCCTTCCCGGGCTCGAGACCGCCCACCTCGGCTGACAAACCACATCGACGGAGGAACGAATCCATGCGAGTCCTGGTAACCGGAGGCGCGGGGTTCATCGGCACGAACGTGTGCCATCTCCTGCTCGAGACGGACGGCGTCGCAGGTGTACGGGTGCTTGACGACCTGTCGACCGGGTTCCGTCACAACGTCGACGAGATCGACGTCGAATTCCACGAGGCGACACTCCTCGATCCTGACGCCGTCTCCAGGGCCGTCGAAGGATGCGACTCGATCATCCACCTCGGTGCGCTCGGCAGCGTGCCCCGATCCGTCGCCGACCCGATGGCGAGCCACGAGGCGAACGCCACCGGCACCCTCAACCTGCTGATCGCAGCTCGCGACGCTGGGAACCTCCCCGTCGTCGTCGCGTCGTCGTCGAGCGTCTACGGGTCCGTGCCGGACCTTCCCAAGCACGAGGACCTCCCGACCAGGCCGATGAGCCCTTACGCGGCCTCCAAGCTCGCCACAGAGTGGTACACGCTCGCCTTCCGTGAGTGTTACGAGCTCCCGGCCCTCGCCTTCCGGTTCTTCAACGTGTACGGCCCCCACCAACCGGCGCACCACGCCTATGCACCGGTCATGCCCGCCTTCATCGAGGCGGCCCTGTCCGGGGAACCGATCCCCGTCCACGGTGACGGCACCCAGAGCCGGGACTTCACCTACGTCGGCACCGTCGCCGAGGTCCTCGTCGACGCGGTGATCAGACAGGTCAGCCATCCGACACCCGTCAACCTCGCGTTCGGGTCCCGTATCGATCTCCTCCAGATCATCGGGCACCTCGAGGAGATCCTCGGCCGCCCCCTCGAACGCAACCACGGCTCGAACCGCGCCGGCGACGTCCCCCACACCCAGGCCGACCCCACGCTCCTCGAGAGCCTCTTCCCCGACGTGACCCCCGTGGAGTTCCGTCCCGGGATCGAGGCGACCGTGGAATGGTGGCGGAGCCTGAGGTGACGCCCATCGTCGGCTACCGGGGCAAGCGGCTGCTCGACGGGGTGATCCTCGCCGCGGTCTCGCCCGTGGCGCTGCTCGTCGGCGCCGTCGCCGCTGTGGCCGTCAAAGTCACCTCGCGTGGGCCGGTCCTGTTCCGTCAGGAGCGCATCGGACTCGACGGCGTCCCGTTCGAGGCCCTCAAGTTCCGTTCGATGCTCGACGGCGACAACCCGCTGATCCCCGCAGACGACCGCATCACCACCGTCGGACGCGTTCTGCGGCGCTTCTCCCTCGACGAACTCCCCCAACTGATCAACGTCGCCCGTGGCGACATGAGCGTGATCGGACCCAGGCCCACGGTGCGCGAGCAGGTGGAGCGCTACGACGACTTCCAGCGACGTCGACTGGAGGTGCGGCCCGGAATCACGGGGCTCGCGCAGATCAACGGCCGCAACTCGATCCCCTGGGACGAGCGGATCCGCTACGACGTCGACTACGTGAACCGCTGCTCGTTGCGGCTGGATCTGTCGATCCTCGCCCGCACGTTGGGCGCCGTGAGCTCGGGCGAAGGTGTCGAGGGCCACCCCGACGACGACCCGATCGTCACTGGCTGACCTGCCTGCTCCCGCGGTTCGCCGAATCGGCACTCGCACCAGTGACCTGCTCGAAACTCACGACCACCTCGCGAACAGCGTGATCGACGCACCAGGTCGACCACCGACCGTGAAGGCCCACCATGTCGCGATAGCGAACGACGGCCCGCACGCTTCGATAGACGATGCTCAGGGCTCTGCGGTAGCGGGTCCTTCGCAGCAATCGCAGCACCATGCGCGAGTTCCGTCTGACGAGACGGACGACAGCATCGGTACGACCGATCGTCAGCGTGCACGAGACGGCATCGCCACGGGCGACCAGGTACTCGAGACGCCGGAGGTGACACCGCATGTCCGAGTCGAAGAGTCTCGTGATCGAGACCTCGACCAGGATGACGCCGTCGAACGAACGGAGCCGGTCCAGGTCCCTCAGCTCGATCCGTCGGACGGGGGAAGCGTCGCGTCTGAGTCCGAGGACTGACGCGAGCTCATCGAGGCCCGCTTCCGTCGTCGCCGAATCGAGCAGCGTCGACTTTCCGGCCCCGTTCACCCCGGCCACGATCACGACAGTGCCCACTCGCCCCCTCCCGACACGAGATCGTCGGCGCCCCGAGCGTAGTGTCACCGTCCGGGCGGCGAGATCGGCTCACAGACGTCCCTCGACCACCGCTGTACGCTCGCCGGATGCGCCTCGTCATCGTCGGAGCGGGAGGTCACGGGCGCGAGGTGCTCGACATCGTCGAGGCCCTGCGTGAGCAACACGACGTCCCCGAATTCGCGGGCTTCGTCGCCGACACCGTCCCCGCCCCCGAGCTTCTCGAACGACGCGACGCCCCTCACATCGGCGCGCTCGACCTGCTCGAAGAGCTCGACGTGGCGTACACGCTCGGAATCGGGGACGGTTCCACCCGCCGGGCGCTTGACGAACGTCTCACCGGCTGGAACCGCACAGCGATCACCCTGGTTCACCCTGCCGCCACGATCGGATCCGACGTCGAGCTGTCCCCCGGGGTCCAACTCGCGGCGGGAGCCCGGGTCACCACCAACGTCCGCCTCGGGCGCCACGTCCACCTGAACGTCAATGCAGTCGTCTCCCACGACTGCCGGGTCGGCCGGTACTCGACCCTCTCCCCCGGCGTCCACCTCAACGGCTCCGTGACCGTGGGCCGTGAAGTCTTCTTCGGCACCGGAGCGATCGTCACACCCGGCATCACCATCGGCGACGGCGCACGAATCGGAGCCGGCGCCGTGGTGCTCGACGACATCCCAGGCGGCGTGACCGCCGTCGGTGCGCCGGCATCCTGGTGACGATCCGTGCGGCACCAGATCGACCACACGGGCGCAGCACCGTATTGTCGGGCCCTGTGAACCAGGGAGGGGAGTAAGCCTCGTGACGACGCCACGTGTGAGTATCGGCATGCCGGTTCGCAACGGTGAAGCGTTGGTGAGCCAGGCGATCCGCTCCCACCTCGAACAGACTCTCGAAGACTTCGAGCTCGTCATCTGCGACAACGCCTCGACAGACGCCACCGAAGAGGTGTGCAGAGAATTCGTGGCAGCCGACCCTCGCGTCAGCTACCACCGTCAACCCGAGAACGTCGGAGCAGCCCGCAACTACAACGACACGTTGGCCCGAGCGAGCGGGCGCTACTTCAAATGGGCCGCTCACGACGACGTCGTCGAGCCCACGTACCTGGCGCGCTGCGTGGAGCGCCTCGAAGACCGACCCGACGTGGTACTCGCCTGCTCACGCATCGCCCGTATCGACGCCGAAGGGAAGGCTCTGGGGGTGGAGGAATACGGGCTACGTGTCGAGTCCCCCCGCCCTTCGGTCCGCTTTCGCGACATCGTGGCCAAGAACCACTCGTGCTTCCAGATCTTCGGTGTCATGCGAACCGACATCCTCAGGCGCACGCCCGGACACGGGGCCCACGTCGGCGCCGACCGGAACCTCCTCGCCGAGATGGCGCTCTACGGCCCGTTCGCCGTCGTCGACGAGGTGCTGTTCAAGCGACGCGTCCACGAAGGCGCCTACTCGGGATCACACATGAGCCTCCAAGAACAGGCGAAATGGCATGATCCGCACGGCAACCATGCGAGCGGCGACGACATCCGCCGCGCAGAGTACCGTGCCGCACTCGCGCGAACCGCCCTGTCGGACTCCGAACGACGCGCGTGTGAGCGGGTCCTGCGTGTCGACTACCCCCTCTCCAAGCTCGCGTATCAGCTACGGCGACGTGCTGCGCGGGTCAAGCGGCGGCTGAAAGCGGCGCGGGCGACCTGACCCGTGCCGGTCGCCCGCCAACACGCGGGACTGTCAGACACTCCCTTGCCAAACAGCGGCAGTTGGTGCCTGCTGACGGTGCTTCTAGCCTCGCCACATTCGTCGGATGAGCGGTTGGCGAGGTGCCGTTCTTGGGCGCGGCTTCGCCGCCGGGTCCCTCGCCCGCATGCTGCGGCGTCTGGGCCTCGCAGTGGATTCGACACGCCTCGGATCCGACGACCGGCACATCCTCGCCGATGCACGGCTCTCGAACGACGGCGAGCGACCACAACCCGACGACGCGGATGTCGAATCCGTTGTCGCTGCCGCGCGCCGGTTCGCCGCAACCACCTCCGCCATGATCGAACACTGGACTTCATTCCTCCACGACAAGGCTGACCGCGACGAGCGTGTCGTGCTGTGGGGTGAATGCCGAGGTCCACGCACTGCGGCCCCGTTCGTCCTAGTTCGGTCAACACTGCAGATCTGGTGGCGATGCCGACACCGAAGCGACAGGGCGCCTGACTCACGGCCTCCTCAGAGGTCGAAGTACGGGCTCAGATGGCTACCGTTGCCTCGTGCGATCCACGGGGCGCGTGCGGCCATGATCGATGTCATCCGTCTACTCCGCGGCTATCGACTATGGCTGATCCCCCTCGCCATGTTCGGCGGTCTTGCTGCAGCCGCGGAGACTGTTGCGCTGATCGCCATCGTTCCGCTGGCGAAGATCGTCGCTGATGGCGAGAACTCGTTCGACGGCACCCTCGGCCCGTTGGACCTGGAGCTGTCGGTGGATCAACTGCTCACCATCGGCGCTGTCGCCGTCTCGGCCGCCCTACTGCTGAACATCACCACCGCTTTCAGTGTTGCGAGAGTGAACGCTCTCTACCTCTACCGGGAGCGCATGGGCCTCTGGCAGCGCTACCTCAACGCCCGCTGGGAGCGCCAGTCGGCCGAGCGCGAGGGCCGCCTCCAGTCGCAGAACGGCTTCGTGACGAGCGGCGCGACCGGGCTCGTCCAGCTCAGCCGTCTGACCATCGCACTCGTGAGCGTCATTGTGATGATTGTGGCCGCCTTCACCATCAACCCGATCTCGACACTCATCATGATCGGCCTCGGGTCGGTCGTCGTCGCAGCGATGATCCCGATCAACCGGCTCCTCAAGACGCTGAGTCGAGACACCTCGCAAGCCTCGCTATCCCTGGGTGAGACCATCAGCGAGGTCTCGACACACACCCTCGACTTCCGGGTCTTCGGCACCAGAGACGTGGCCCACGATCACCTCGAAGGACACACACGGCGTGTCCGGGATCTTCAGAAGCGTGCGATGTCGATCGGCCAACTCGTCACGCCCGCCTACCGTGCACTCGGCCTGTTCGTCGTACTCGCGCTGCTGTACATCGCCTCGCGCCAGGACGATCTCAACGTCGCCGGATTCGGGGCAATCGCGCTGTTGCTTCTACGTTCGCTCACGTACGGACAGCAACTCCAGAGCGGCATCAGCAGCATCATCGGCGCCGTCGGCCCTCTCGAACGGATCGAGGAGTCACGCAGGTCCTTCAACGAAGCTGTCGAGGCCTTCGGCGACGCCAATCTAGAAACGATCGAGACCATCGAGATGCGCGGGCTCGGCTACACGTACACCGACGATGACCAGCCGGCCGTCCACAGCGTCGACCTGGTCGTGCCTCGCGGCGAGGTCATCGGTCTCGCCGGCCCCTCCGGCAGCGGCAAGTCCACTCTCTCACAGATTCTCGTCCGCCTGCGCGCTCCGACCGAAGGCCGCTTCCGTGTCAACGGCCGCGACGCCCACGCCTACACCGTCGACTCCTGGTCCCACCAGGTTGCCCTCGTCCCCCAGGCCCCCGCACTCTTCCACGGAACGGTGAGGGACAACATCACCGTGTACCGATCCCACGTCGACGACGACGCTCTCCAGACGGCGGCCCGGGAGGCGGGCATCCACGAGACGATCATGTCGTTGCCCCACGGGTACGACACCGACGTGGGCGCCACCATGCGGAACCTCTCCGGCGGCCAGATCCAACGCATCGGCATCGCCCGCGCTCTCGCCGGTCGGCCTTCGCTGTTGGTACTCGACGAACCCACCAGCGCGCTCGACGTGGCCACCGAGGGCCTGATCCAGGAGACGCTGGAGCGGATCCGGGGCGACCGGACGATCGTGATCATCGCCCACCGGCTGACGACGCTGTCCATCTGTGACCGTGTCGTCGAGCTGCGCGAGGGTGAGATCTTCCGGATCGGGCCGACCGCGGAGATCCTCCCCAGCCTCGAGACCGCACATCTCGGATGAATCCGACATCGAGTTCCATGAGGCGACGCGCCTGGACCCCGACGCCGTGCCACCGCCGTCGGCGGGCGCGACTCCGTCATCCACCTCGGCGCGCTCGGCAACGTCGCCCCGTCCGTCGCCGACCCGGTGGCGAGCCACGAAGCCAACGCCACTGGCACCTCTGAACCCCTCGTTGCGGTCTGCGAGGAGGACGAGGCCCACGTGGTCCTCGCGTCGTCGTCGAGCGTCCATGCGGCCTCAACCGGACCAGATAATCCGCTCCCAGCCCGGGTCGTACATGTCGGAGAGGTCTCGGCCGGCGAGCGCCGGACCGAACCACGGATCGGGTGCGATGACCCGGCGGTCAGCCGTACCGAGACGCACGCTCCACCAGGAGTAACTCGAGTTCGCCATGACGAAGCCACCCGTGCAGCGGCTCCCGAACTCGAGCGCCACCTCGGCCGAGACGCCATCGGGCATGAACCGGAACCGCTGGTCGGCGAAGACATCGGCCCGGCGGCACCAGGCCATGTCGTCGGAGCTGACCACGAACCGGGCATCGGGACCGAACCTGCTCGTCGCCTCCTCGTAATAGGACTCGGCCACCACAGGATGCAGGTGCGGCAGCTTGCGGTAGTCGGCGCCTCGCCGCACGTGGACGAACACCCAACCCTCAGGCGAGTCCGCGTCGAGTATCCGCCGTGACACCTCGGCGACTTCCGCCACGGGTCGGGCGATCCAGCTCAGATCCTCGTCGGGGAAATACCGGGCGGACTGGAAGAAGCCCATCAGACGGATCGAGGGGGTCGGCACGTCCGGAATGGGCGAGAACGAGTAGTCCGGCTCCGTGTGAACGAGAGACGGGCCGATCACGTGCCGCAGCCCCGTTCCCGGCTCGAGCATGACAACGCCGTCCTCCGCGAGCAGCGGCGCGAAGATCGTGTCCCAGTACGGCGGACCGTTGAAGACCCGCGGCCTGAGCACCAGTTGCCGCCCGGTCCGCCTGGCATGGAAACGGGCCGTGGCCAACATGAATATCTGGTTGCCGAGCCCGCCGTGGATGTGAGGGGCCACCGAGGGCGTCGTCTCGACGACGCCCACCCTGCCCAGAGCTTTCCAGACGGGCGTCAGGCCACGCTGGACCGGTTCCGCATCGACGAGCCGCCCGAGCCGACGTCGGAGGCGCTCATCCAAAGCGACGGATGTCGTCGTCGACGAGAGGGTTGGCGTTGCGGTGCACGCTCAGCTGCGCCATGACGCGCTCCTCGAAGCCCTTCAGCGGAACAGGTTCCACGGGGACATGCGAAATGAGCGGATGGGCGGGACGCTGGTCTATCTCGCCGAGGCCGAAGAGGACCTCGTGCATCTTCTCCCCAGGCCTCAGCCCGGTGAAGACGATCTCGATCGGACGGTCCGCCTGCGCCGCCAACTGCCGGGCGACGTCGAGGATCTTGACGGGTTCGCCCATGTCCAACACGAGCGCCTCGCCGTCGCGGCCGACCGCACCGGCCTGGATGACCAGCTGGGCGGCCTCCTCGGGGGTCATGAAGAACCGCGTCACGTCGGGGTGGGTGACCGTGATGGGGCCGCCGCTGGCGACCTGGGACCGGAAGGCCTCGAGCACCGACCCCCGGCTTCCGAGGACGTTGCCGAACCGCACCGACAGGTATGTGCCCGACTGGTCCTCGCCGTAGGCGGCCGTCAACTGCTCGGCGATCTGTTTGGTCCACCCCAGCACGCTCGTGGGATCGGCGGCCTTGTCGGTCGAGACGTTGACGAAACGGTCGACGCCGACACCGCTGGCGCCGCTCAACACGTTGAGCGTGCCGTAGACGTTGGTCTTGACGCCCTCCTCCGGGTACATCTCGAGGAGAGGCAGGTGCTTGAGTGCCGCCGCGTGGAACACGACGTTCGGGCGGTGCTCGGAGAAGACCTCCGCAACGCGCTCCGCGTCGCGGATGTCGGCGACCACGAGGTTGCGACGGTCCAGCAGCGCCCGACCGTGCAACGACAACTCCACGGCGTGCAGCGCCGACTCGTCGCGGTCCAACATGACGAGTTCTGACGGAGCGAACTTGTCCAGCTGGCGGCACAACTCCGAGCCGATCGAGCCGCCGGCACCGGTGACCAGGACGCGCTTGCCCCGCACGTAGTCAGCGATCTGCGAGACGTCGAGTTGGACCTCGTGGCGCCCGAGCAGGTCTCGGATGTCCAGGGGCCGGATGTCGGCCGCGCTCGGACGATGCCCCTCGAGGAACTCCTCCACGGGAGGGAGGACGGACACGTCGAGGCCCACGTCCACCGCCACCTGGGCGAGCTTGCGCAACAGGGTGGAATTGGCGCTGGGGATCGCCACGACGAGGTGGTCCACGTGGAGGCGACGGGCGACCTCGGCGATGTCGTAGCGGGTGCCGAGGACCTTGACGCCGCGCACCTCGAGGTGGCGCTTGTCGGCGTTGTCGTCGAGGAAGCCCACGGGGATCAGGGGGCTGTCGGGGTTGCGCAGGAGTTGGGTCACCAGTGAGATGCCACCCTCGCCGGCACCGAAGACCAGCACCCGCTTGGCCCGGGTGTGGTCCGGACGCAGTTGGCGCTCACGGAACAACCGCCACGTGTAGCGCAGGCCGCCCGTCAACAGGAGCGCCAGGGCCCCGCCGCCCGCGGCGACCGATGTGGGCGCGAGCCGGTCCGGGACCACCAGGTTGACGACCGCGACGATCCCCGTCGCCGACAACACGGTCCTCAGCAGCGCCGCCGCCTCGTCGAAGCTGCCGAAGCGCCACCGGCCGCGGTACAGACCGAATGCGCCGCCGATAGCGACCTGGCTGATCACGGCGATGCCGATCAGACCCCAGACCCGGTGCAGCGGCCACTCACCGAGCGTGAACTCGAAGCGCCACCACAGAGCCACCCACACGGCGAAGGTCCATGAGACGATGTCCACACCGAGTTCGAAGACACGACGACGGCGATCGGCCGCCTGGGCGACGCGCCACAGTGCGGTCTCCGCCCTGCGCACGCCCTGACGCATCCTGTCGACCATCTCTCGTGAACTCCCACAGGCTGCGGCCTGCATCACCGACCGCCCACGGTGCGCGGTCAGATATTCGGATTCGTCAGTGTACGGCCACTCTGGGCACTCGGGGAAGGGCCGTGCCCCATATCTCCCAAGAATTGATCATCTCGCCGCCGGACGGTTACCCGACCCCGAGGTGGGTCCGGTGACCTGGCTCCGCCCGCGAGGAACGTCGGGGCCGTAGCCTTCCGGGCGACACCGAGGGAGCGCGCCGTGGCGACACCGAAAGAGACACTGCGCCGCGAGAGCAGCGGACGCCGCGTCACCTCGCTGACCGAACGTCGCCTCGTGTGGGGCGTGTGCGCCGCATCGGGCATCGTCGGTGCCTTCGCCGACGGCCAACCCACCGGAACCGACGTCGTCGACATCATCTACCGGGCGCTGTTGGCGGCGGCCATCGCCTTCATCACGTCCTACGCCCGCAGGTGGTCGTGGCTCGTAGTGGCTGCGGCCACCGCCACCGCTGGTGCCGAACACGCGATGTCGCTGCTGTTCGGCCTCGCCGCACTCGTCGTCGCCATCCCCACCTCGATGTTCCTCGGCCGCCGACGCGTCTACGGAGCGGCCGTCGGTGGCCTGGCCGCCCAGGCGCTGTTGCGCCTCGGCGACTACGGGTTCACCGGCTCCAGCGCCCTGGTCGTCGCGGCGATTCTCACTCCGATGTTCATCTCGGGCTGGCGGGCCGCTCCCGCACGGGTCCGGGTGAAGACCCGGTGGGCCGCCCTCGGCGCCGTGGTCGTCGCGGGGCTGTTCTCCGGGCTCGCTCTCGTCGCCGCGCTCGGAGCCCGCAGCGACGTCGAGGAGGGGATCGACCTCGCCGAGGCGGGGCTCGACGCCCTCCGCGACGGCGACGACCAGCGCGCCGCCCGACTCCTCAGCGAGGCCGGCGACTTCTTCTCCTCCGCCAACGACAGCATCGACGCACCCTGGGCCATCACCGGCCGCCTCGTCCCCTTCGTCGGCCACCAGGCACGTGCACTCGGGCGACTGACCGGCAGCGCCGCGAACGTCACAGCGACGGCGGCGGAGGTCACCGACTCGATCGAACTCGATGCACTCCGCCCGAGCAACGGCCGCTTCGATCTGGCGCTGGTGGCGGACTATGAGCCCCGCGTCGCACGCGTCGTCGATGCCCTGCGCGACGCAGCCGACACCATCGACGACGTCGACAGTCCATGGCTGTTGCCTCCCATCACGGACCGCCTCGGCGAGATCGAGACGGAGATCGACGACAACCTGCCCGACGTGGAGCGCATCGCGGAGACCATCCGGCTGACACCGTCGCTACTCGGCGGGGAGGGCGAGCGCACGTACCTCGTCGTCTTCGTGACGCCGTCGGAGCTGCGCGGCCTCGGCGGCTTCATCGGCGCGTTCGGCGAACTGACCGCGATCGACGGACAGCTCGTGCTCACCCGCAGCGGACGCCCCGACGAACTCAATGCCGTCTTGCGCGAGAACGACGCCACCCTCAGCGGGCCCGAGGACTACCTGGTGAGCTACGGGCGCTTCACACCCGAACAGTTCTTCCAGGACCTGAGCTTCTCGCCGGACTTCCCCGACGTCGCCGAGGTGATCGAAGAGCTCTACCCCCAGGCCGGTGGGACCGAACTCGACGGAGTGATCTCGATGGATCCGGAGGTCCTGGCCGCGCTGCTGGACATCACCGGACCGGTCGAGGTCGGCGGCGAACGCCTCACCGAGTCCAATGCCGCCGAGTACCTGTTGTTCGACCAGTACGCCGCTCTCGAGGACCGCTTCGACGACGCTGAACGCCAGGACAGCCTCGACGAGGCCCTGCGCGAGGTCTTCGGTCGACTGCTCTCCATCGACGTGCCCTCGCCCCGGGTGCTGTCGGACATCCTGGGACCCGTCGTCGACGAGGACCGGCTGATGTTGCACTCGGTTCACCCCGACGAACAGGCGCTCTTCGTCGCGGCCGGCCTCGACGGAGCGCACCCGACCGTCGACGGCCAGGACCTCATCGCAGTCGCAGCCCAGAACGGAAGCCAGTCCAAGGTGGACTACTTCCTCGAGCGGCACATCACCTACGACGTCGGAATCGAGGCGACGGGGCGGGTCGAGGCACTCGTGACGGTGGAGGTGACGAACAACGCACCCGACGAGGGACTCTCGTCCGCGATCATCGGATCCAACGACCGCTTCTTCCCCGCGGGCCTCAACAAGACCCGCGTCGAGGTGTTCACCCCTCTCGACGTGGAGTTCGTGACCATCGACGGGCTACAGAGCGTGGTGGGACGCTCCACCGAGAACGGCCACAACGTGTTCTGGACCACTCTGCGTGTGGGTGCCGGCGAGACCATGACCTTCGAGTTGCGGCTCGCAGGAGCGGTCGATCTGTCCGACGGATTCTATGACCTGGTGGTCTCCCCTCAGCCCACGGTCAACCCGGACCGCTACACCGTGATCGCCCGACGACTGGACAACGGCGACCTGGCGCCGGCCGGCGGGTTCGAGGCCCGTGGTCCCGAACTGGTGGCGGATTTCGACGCCTCGGGCGATGTCACACTGCGGGCGGCGCTAGGGTGAAGGCAGATTCGTGACATCCCGGGTGCCACCCGTAGGCGGCCCCCGCTACTTGAGCGTCGGTGAACGAAATGAGACTTTTGGCCCACGCTCTGGTCACCGGGTCCGAATCCGGGTACATTGTCACTCAGAGTGTGATTCGGTCACGAACCGCCACTACCCGCACCACAGAGGCTCCTCATGCGTAGCTCACTGATCCGACGAATTGCTGCCATCGCAGGCCTCGTGCTCGCCGTTGGGCTCTTCGCCATCGCACCGGCCCAGGCGCAGTACATCGACGGCATCCAGTGTGATCTGATCGCCGACGACGGCTCGACAGTCACCATCAGCGGCGAAGGCTACGAGCCGGGCACCGAGGTCGCCGTGTCGATCAACCAGGACGGCGTCACCGCCCCCCTCGGCACCACCACCGCGGACGCGACCACCGCTTTCAGCGAGACGTTCCCCTACCCGACGGACACGTTCGACAACACCGCACCGGCCACCTACACCGCAGTCGGCCTTGGCGCCGACGGTGAGGACGACGTCCTGTCCACCACACCTCGCTCACAGGAGTCGCCGGCCCTCGACCCGGATCCCTGCACCATCGCTGCTGACGTTCTGAGCGAGACGGTGACCCCGACCCCCGAGGCGACCACCGAGCCGACCTCGGATGTCCTCGGAGACCTCGCCTTCACCGGCTCGTCGACCATGCCGATGATCACCATCGCCGTCGGCGCCATCGCACTCGGCTCGCTCGTCCTGTTCGGGGTCCGCACCCGCCGCTCGGAGAGCTGAAGCGTCGACCGGCCTGAGCGGTCGGTCCGATAGCCTCGCGGCCATGCAGGCCGCCTTCGACCCGCCGGTGCACCCGGCGGGTCTTCTCTTTCCATGACCCGCTCCGTCGTCATCGTCGGCCAGGGCTACGTCGGCCTGCCACTGTCGATACGGGCGGTCGCCGCCGGCTACGACACGTGGGGCTACGACCTCGACGAGTCCAAGATCACCGCGCTCGCCTCAGGGCGGTCGATAGTGGGCGACGTCAGCGACCCCGAGGTCGCCGACGCCCTTGCGTCAGGCCGCTACCACCCCACCACCAGCGCGGACGACCTGCCGGACTTCGACTTCGCCGTCATCTCCGTCCCGACCCCGCTGCGCGAGGGGGCCCCGGACCTCAGCTACATCGAATCGGCGAGCCGGTCACTCGGCGAGCACCTCACCGCCGGGGCGACAGTGGTACTCGAGTCCACCACCTGGCCCGGGACGACGGTGGAACTCGTCGGGCCGCTGCTCGAAGAGGGGTC
This sequence comes from Acidimicrobiales bacterium, assembly GCA_040219085.1. Lineage (NCBI taxonomy): Bacteria > Bacillati > Actinomycetota > Acidimicrobiia > Acidimicrobiales > Acidimicrobiales bacterium. Next base: position 92,541 of record JAVJTC010000020.1, on the reverse strand, counting down.
CGGCCTCACGGCGGGCACCGACTTCCATCTCGGCTACAGCCCCGAACGGATCGACCCCGGCAACGCCGTCCACCGACTCGAGAACACCCCGAAGGTCGTCTCCGGCGTGAACCCGGCGTCGCTCGAGAAGGTCGCCGCGTTCTACCGCGACATCGTCGACGAGGTCGTCGAGGTCGCCTCCACCCAGACCGCCGAGCTGACGAAGCTCCTCGAGAACACATTCCGGCACGTCAACATCGCCCTCGTCAACGAGTTGGCCATGTACGCCCACGACCTCGACATCGACGTGTGGGAGGCGATCGACGCAGCCTCGACCAAGCCGTTCGGCTACATGCGATTCACCCCCGGCCCCGGTGTCGGCGGGCACTGCCTGCCGGTCGACCCCTCGTACCTGTCGTGGCGGGTCAAGCACAGCCTCGGCCTGAACTTCCGCTTCGTCGAGTTGGCCAACGACGTCAACGACCACATGCCCGACTACGTGGCACGTCGTATCACTGCGGCGCTGAACGACCAGGAGCGCCCGGTCAAGGGGCAACGGATCCTCCTGCTCGGACTTGCGTACAAGCGCAACACCTCCGACGCCCGGGAGTCACCTTCCGCCGACGTCGCCCGGGCCCTCCTCGATCTCGGCGCCATCGTCGTCGCCGCCGACCCCCACGTCATCGACGCCGACGTTCCCGCGGGGGTCGCCCGGGTCGACGCCTCCCCCGCCGAACTCGAAGCAGCCGACGTGGTCGTGATGCTCGTCGACCACGACGAGTTCGACGCCGACACGGTCGTGGCCCACTCCCGCTACATCTTCGACTGTCGCCGCGTGCTGGACGGCCCGAACGTCGAACGGCTCTGAGGAATCGGGACGCATGGGGCTACTCGACCCGCTCCGCGGTCACGGGATCCGCGATCGCATCCGCTGGTTCGCCCACGCGGCGACACCGAGCGTGGTCCTCGACGAACTCACCCACCGCCGATCGCAGCGGGAGCGACGCGAGAACCGTTCCGACGGCGCGTGGGACCTGTCCTGGATAGAGGTCACACCGAACTGTCGGATCGCGGTGTTCTGGTCGGTCGTTCCGGGCGTCGGTAGCGGGCCGTCGGCATCCGTGTACGTGCACGACTCCGAGGTGATGCGCCTCGACTGTTTCGGCGCCGACGAAGGGCATATGCATCTCAACCCCACCCAGGTGGAGGCGCTGCGACCGGTGAGCGACCCACGGGTGTACTTCGAGCCAGGTGACCGCGGCCGTCACGTGCAGCGGGCACGGTTCGAACTGGCGACGAATCTCCCCGCGGCTCTGGCGGCCAACCGCCTGCGGCGTGTGCGCTCGGCCGACATCCCCGTCGAAGCGGTCACCACTGCCGCCGCGACGATGGCGACATCGATGGCGATACTCGTCGACCGCCACGGCTCAGGCGTCGAGTGAAACGAACCCTCTGGGCGTCGCCTGGATGACACCCTCGCCAGACCCACGGAACAGGGTTGTCCATGCACCGACGTTGCCCGTGTGGGTGATGACACGTGGCATGCCTGCGATGACCATCACGGCGGCCACCATGTCGCGCGCGAACTCGAGGCGGCGGCCGTCGACTGCGGTCGAAAGGTGGATTCCCTGGAGGGTCTCGGTCACGGGCAGCACGGTGAAGCGGTCGCATCGACCGGCGAACTCGCGCTCGAAGAGCCGGGCGATCTGGGCCTGGTCGGTCTGGATGAGAATGCGGTCGACGGCGCCCTCGTCGAGCAGCGACCGGGCTGCTTCGACGTAGAGGGCCGAGTCGAGCGGGATCACCTCGCGAGCCTTGTCGGTTCCACGGATGCACACTGCGCCGTAGCGCGCCCCGGCGACGAGGAACTCCCGCTCGAGTTCAGCTGCCCGCTCGAGGACCGCCGGGCTCACGGCGAGGTACGTCTCGCGCAGTGCGGTGAGGACCTCGAAGTCGAACTGCCCGTAGTCGCCGTGGTGGTCGAAGCGGACCAGTCGCGACGGTTGCATCTCCTTCAGGCGGTCGAGACCCACCGGGTCCACGTCGGTAGTGAACAACACCGACCCGGTGGTGTCCCGCCCCGGGTCCCGGAACGCTCCGAGCGTCCGGTCGAGATTCAGCCGACGCGGGACGTGCCCGTCACGGAAGAGGTCCGCTAGTGACCACAGCGTCACCGAGAGGCAGCTGAAGAGGCCGTAGTCATGGACGACGTGAAGGGTCCCGCTGCCCTCGTCGTAGACGCCGTATTCAAGCTTGATCGCCCGTCGCCACACCGACCGCGGCAGGAACCTCTCGTGGCGGCGCCTCGGAACGTCGACCGGACGCGCCTCGATCTCGACTGCCCGGCGCAGGATTCCATTCACGAGACGGGTCGCGGCCACGACCGGCCTGGACCGCGCCCGACTCACGCGACCTCCGCGTAGATCTCTTCGAGACGATCCACCGCGTGGACCACCGAGAACCGCTCCGCCGCCTCGACGGCTGCAGCCGCGTGGGCACGTCGGACTTCGTCGTCGGCGAGCTCGATCTCCAGCGCGTCGACGAGGTCGTCGGTACGGTCCGGGTGCACGACGCGACCGACTCCCGCCGAGCGGACCACCTCGCCGACACCGCCGACGTCGGTGGCCACCACGGGCAGCCCGAGTGCGAGTGCCTCCATCAGCGCCACGGGGAGGCCCTCATGGCGCGACGCGAGGCAGAAGATGTCACCGGCCGACATGATGCGCACCGCGTCCGGGCGGTAGCCGGTGAGGATCATGCGATCGCCGAGGTGGAGCCGGCGATGCCGGTCCTCGATCTCCCCAGCCAACGGGCCCTGCCCGACGGCGACGAAGCGGACATCCGCTGTCTCGTCAATCACCTTGCGCGCAGCCGCCATCAGTACGTCGTAGGCCTTCTCCCTGCGGTAGTTGGCCACGGTCACCACCACGAGCTCGTCGTGACCGATTCCGAGTTCGTCACGCGCCCCCGCCCGGTCGGCCGCGTCGCGCACCGTGGCCAGATCGATTCCGTGGACCAGCACCTCGACATCGCCGCGCCGGGAGCGGTGCATGCTCTCGCGCACGCCGGACGCCACCGCCACGGTGTGGTCGTCGAGCCCCATGGTCAGCCGGTTGGCCCAGCGGGTGGCGCTGCGGTGCTTGCCCCACTCGTTGTGCTCGGTGGTGACCACGGCGGGGCGTATCCGGCGGGGCAGGGCGCGCACCATCACCCTGACCTTCGCGGCCAGCAACGGGGAGTGGACGTGGATGACGTCGACCGGGTCACGGCGTAGTCGCAGGAACAGTTGCGGCACCCACGCCACGTCACGGGTGCGGGGCGAGTCGTAGCACGTCACTGCGAGTCCGAGCTGGGTCAGCTCGGGCACGAGGTGGGACTTCTCCGGGACGAGGTAGGCCACCTCGTAGGCGAAGCGCTCGCGGTCACGCGCCCGGGCGTGGTGAACGAGAAGCCGCTCGGCGCCACCGGGCCCGAGTCCCTTGATCAGCCAGAGGACCCGGATCCGCCCGTCGCCGTCGGTTCCCATCAGAAGAGCTCCACGTCGCCGAGCGCGAGCTCGAAGTCGGCGATGGACGACGGCGCCGAAGTTGCCGCGTCACGCACCGTGACCACAGGGCCGAGGCGACCCGCCGGAATCCAGTCGAGCCCGCTGACGACCCCGGCCGAGACGATCAGGTGGTCCGCCCGGACCTCGCGGCGAAGCCGCTTGAGCAGCAGTCGCGCTCCCCTGCGGGGGTCGGGTCCGGGAACCAGAACCTCACAGACGGCACACTCGGTGGCCGGGCCGCGGGTACGGAGCCGGAACACGACGAGGCCGTCGGCGACCGTGCCCGGAGTCAACGCCCGGTAGCGCAGCGGCCCGAACCCGTAGCGCCATGCGAGATACTCCGCGCTGCGGGCGGTGCGCCAGGCGTCACCGGAACCGGCAGCAGCGTCGAGCAGGTCGGCCGTCTCATCGGGATGACTGGTGACGAGTTCGCTCACGGGCTCCCCGACGTCGCAAGGCAGCGACCACTTGGCGGCGGGCACCCGGGAGCGCATCGTCCGACCCAGCGAACCCAGACCAGCCGGGCGCACGGCGATCGGGACCGGGCCGACCTCCCGCCAGCCCATGGAGAGGTATCCCGGGCGACTCTGGTCGTTCGGCGTGTTGAAGACGAAGTCCACACCGTCGGCCTCGAGTTCGGCGAGGCCGTGCTTCGTAAGCGTGGAGAAGAGCCCCCGTCGCTGGTGCGACGGCAGTGTCGCCGTGTCCACCGCCCGGACCACCGACACCGACCGCTCGCCCCGAACGAAGCGCCACCGCATGAACGCCCGCACGGCCACGATCGCGCCGTCCTCGACGGCCACCCAGATCGGTGACGCTCCGAACGGGTTCCGCTGGTGTTTCCACCAGAACCACTCCTCGTTCGGGTCCTTCGCGTCCCAGCCGAGCGCGGCGGTGCACACAGCCACGACCTCACCGAGGTCGCTGTCCTGTGCCGCACGGATCTCCACGTCGGCAGCCTAAGACACCCCGTCCCCACGCGGGTCACTTCCCGCCGTCCCGAGACGACCCCGCCGAGCCGGTACGGTTGCGAGGTCGCTGTGACCGCCCCGAGGGAGAACCGTGGAGCTCGCCACGACGTTACGTACGACCGTGAAGCGGGCGGCGGCCGCCGCAGACCGCGTCGGCCCCGACCGGCGCGGCATCGTCATCCTGCTCTATCACCGCGTCGGTGCCGGCACGACCTCGCAGGTGGACCTGCCGGCCGACCTCTTCGATGACCAGATGGCGGCACTGGCGGACTCGGGTCGTGCCATGTCGCTCGATGCCGCGCTGGCGACTCTCGACGCAGCGGAGCCGCCGGCCGAGAGTCCCGTCGTCGTCTCCTTCGACGACGGGACCGGCGACTTCGTGGACGTCGCTGTTCCCATTCTGGAACGCCACGCGATTCCGGCCACGCTGTACGTGGCGACCCGCTGGATCGACGACGAGGAACCCTTCTGGGGCGACGGAACGCCACTCGGCTGGAGCGGTCTCGCCGAAGCGGTCGCGACGGGGCTCGTCACGATCGGATCGCACACCCACGCCCACCTGGCACTCGAGACCACCGCCGTGCGCGTCGCCGCAGCCGATCTCGACGTGTCGATCGGCCTGATCCGCGACAACCTCGACATCGACCCCCACCATTTCGCGTACCCGAAGGCGATCCCGCCCCGTGCGGCGACCGAGTCCATCGTCCGGGACCGCTTCGTGTCAGCGGCGCTGGCCGGCAACCGGGTGAATCCACATGGGGCGACCGACCGGCACCGCCTGGGCCGCACCCCGATCCAGACGAGCGACGGCATGCGCTGGTTCACCCACAAGCTCGACGGCGGGATGCGTCTCGAGGGGCGGCTGCGTGAACTGCTGGACCGGCGCAGGTACGCGGGCGCCGAGTCGTGAGGGCGCCGGAGGCCCTCCCCCGGATTCTCCACGTGACCACCGTCGACATGAGCCTCGAGCTCCTACTCGGCCCCCAGCTGCGGGCGTTCGCCGACGCCGGCTACGAGGTCCACACCGCGTCGGCGCCGGGGCCGTGGACCGATGCGCTCGAGGCCGACGGGATCGTCCACCATCCCCTCACCCATTCGACCCGTGCCCCGGCACCGCACCGCGACCTGCTCGCGCTCGGTGAGTTGCACCGTCTGTTCCGCCGGCTGCGTCCGGCGATCGTCCACACACACAACCCCAAGCCCGGCCTTCTCGGGCGTATCGCCGGCGCCACCGCCCGCGTTCCGGTCGTCGTGAACACCGTGCACGGGCTGTACGCGACACCCGACGACCCCCTCCCCCGCCGTCTGTTCGTCTACGCACTCGAACGATTCGCCGCCACGTTCAGCGACGCCGAGCTGGTGCAGAACCCCGAGGACGTCGCCGTGCTGCGCCGTCTTCGTATCCCGGAGTCCAAACTGACCCTCCTCGGCAACGGCGTGGACCTCGCCCGCTTCGGCGCATCGGAGGACTTCCCCCGGTGGCGCCTCGACGTGCGTGCGTCGTTGGGACTACACGAGGAGGCGGTGGTCGTGGGTGCGGTCGGGCGTCTGGTGGCGGAGAAGGGCTACCCGGAACTCTTCACCGCCATGCGGACTGTCCGAGCCGATCACCCCGAGGCCGTCCTGGTCGTCATCGGACCCGACGACCCCGACAAGCCCGACGCGCTCGACGACGCGACCCGCAGCGAAGCCGCCGAAGCGGGCGTGCGTTTCGCCGGCGAACGGTCCGACGTTCAACGGTGGTACGCCGCGATGGACCTCTACGTCCTCGCCTCGCACCGCGAGGGTTGGCCGCGTTCAGCAATGGAGGCCGCCGCCGCTGGCCTGCCGATCGTCGCGACCGACATCCGGGGATGCCGCCAGGTGGTCGACAACGGCCTCACCGGCGTACTCGTTCCGGTGAGGGACCCGGCCTCCCTCGCCGACGCCATCGGGCGACTCGTCGCCGACAGCCACCTGCGAACCGGGATGGGCGAGGCGGCGGCCCGCAAGGCCCGTCGGGACTTCGACCAGTCCACCGTGATCGACATCACACTCGCCACCTACGAGCGCCTTCTCGCCGACGCCTGATCGGCAGGCATCCGCAGCACCGGAACGGCGAGCGCGAGCAGCCACGCCACGAGTCCCACCGAGGCGATGACCACAGCGAGGACCGTGGCCTCGGAGGTGCCCCGACCTATGCCGGCGACCCGACCTGCCACGACGGCGGTGACCGACACGATCACGGCGGCCGGAACCGGCCCCAGGTGCAGCCGTCCGCGCCTCCTGCCGACCATGGTCTCGAGGACCGGCGCGAGTATCGCCAGGGCGACTGCGCCGAGCGCACCAGCCATCGACGGCGGCCGGCCCCGGGCTCCCACGATCGCTGCTGCGAGGACCAGCGCGGCCGTAGCGATCACAGCCGCCGACGAGACGGGCGGCCACGCTCTGAGCCAGGACACCAGAGCCAGCACGACCAGACCCGATCCGACGAGGGCGATGGCCTCCGTGTCGGGCACGCAGACGAACACCCCGACGGCACCCGCGGCCCACAGGACGATCGACCGGGCTCGCACGTCCCGACTCCACGAGAGAGAGACGGAGAACACGACGGCCAGGCCGAACGCGATGATCCCCGCTGCGAGCACACCGTCCGGCGCCTTCCTCAGCGCCTGAGCGTCGAGCAGGTCCCGGCTGGCTCCGATGACGGTGATGATCGCCACGAACCACGCCAGCCCGAGCCCGCGACGTATCCCGATGTGCGCCCAGCCGAGCAGCGCGGCGGCCATTGCCGCGCACGCGCCCAACATGGCCTCATCTGTCGGGAAGTCGGACATGGTTCGGCACCGGCGTCCAGCCTACGACTCCAGAACGCGCCGAACCGGTGTGTGGCCCGTCCCCGACAGTCGCCGGCCGTCGCCCCTCGCTAGAGTCGCCCGTACCGCAAGACGCACGACGAGAGTCATCGGGGAACGCCGTGGTGAAGTCCACGTGGGTCGTAGTCACCGCGCTCTGCATGATCACCGCAGCCTGCGCGTCGTCCACCGACGAGGCCCCCTCCACCTCCGGTGTGCAGGAACAGCCCCCCGCCGCTTCCGCACCCGAACCCACACCCGAGGTCTCGCGACACGCGGAGTCGCCCGTAGCCGATCCGCCGTCGCCACGCTCCACACCTTCGGACGCGACCGTTCCCCCCGACGATGCCGCCGGCATCGAAGCACCCACCGACACCCCTCGAACGACACCGGCGACGCCTGCGGGCGAGGCCACCAGATGCGTCGATCCCGGTGGCGACCCGTGGCTCGACGGGCCCGTGGCGACCGCGACGACACTGCGCGACGGGGGCGGGGATTCGGTGACCGTCCACGCCGTCGTGTACCCCCACCCGTCCTACGAGGGGAACCCGTGGAGCCAGTGGGGACAGGGCATCGTGCTCGACGACGGTCGGCACCTGTCCGCGATCGGCGACCACCTCGGCGTCGACGGGAACTCCTACATCTACGTCTACGAGCACGACATCCGCCAGTTGACGATGATCGCCGACGTCATCGACCTCGTCGACCATCAGCCGGGCGCCTGGGGGTACGGCAAGATCCACGCTCAGATGGTCGAAGGGCCGTGCGACGACGTGTACGTGGCAACGTACTGGGGCACCCGGCGCAACCTCGACTACGGCGACGGGTATTCGGGAGACCACCTGTTCCGGCTCGACCCTCGGGCCGCCACGATCCGGGACCTCGGCGTCCCGGCCGAACAACGGGGCATCCCCTCGATGGCGGCAACCTCAGACGGCCGGTATCTCTTCATGGAGGCCGTGGAGCCCGAGACCGACACCGGGACGCTCCTGGTGTTCGACACCGCGACCGGCGAGGTCGTCCGCAGCATCACCGAACCCGGCCACGACGGCTTCCGTAGCCTCGCAGTCGACGACATGGGCCGGGTCTTGTGGACAGTCGGCGACGGCCGCCTCGCCGTGCTCGATCCGTCCACCGGCGAGATGACCCGTCTCACCGACGAGATGCCGGGTCGTTTCCTGCGAGCCGTGGTCGGACCGGACACAAAGGGCACGCTCGTCGGCGTCACCCGCAACCCCGAGGTGTTCTTCACGATCGACAGCGGTGGTCGCATGGAGGTCCTCGACGACGCGGCCGGATACACGACGTCCATGGCGGTCTCTCCCGACGGCGACACCGTCCTCTACGTCCCCGACGCACACGGTGGCGCCTGGGAGCAGGGGACCCCGCTGCTGGAGCTGGACCCCGAGACCGGTCGCGAGTCCGTGATCGTCGAGCTGAACGACCTCGCCGAACGACAGCTCGGCCTGCGCCTGGGCGGTACCTACAACCTGACAGTCGACGCTGACCGGAGACTCGTCTACATCGGCTTCAACGCCGGCGAGGCGGGCGAGGAGAGCTTCGGCGAGGTCGTGCTCGTGATCGTCGAGCTCCCGTGAAGCGGACGCCGGTGGCCACGCTTCTCGGGTTCTGTCTGCTGGCGGCCGCATGTGGAAGCGGGTCCTCCGGCGAACCGGCAGCGGGCCCTGCGGCGGCGGCCACACCCACCGCCGGGCAGCACGACCTCACCCCGGAGCCGAACCCGTCCGCGCCGGCCGGAGACTCCTCCACCGGGGCGGATCAGCCACCGGCCGCACCGACCCCCGACGACACGGATCCGCCAACCCCTACAGCCACGACCGAGGCAGATCACCCACCTGCGATCGACGGAGGGGACCATCGAGCCCTCGTGTGCTGGGCCGCACCGACCGATGGGGCCGCAGGACCGTTGAGTTTCGTCGACGAGACCACCGGGTTCGGTCTGGATGAGCCGCTGCGGGGCATGCATGCGCACGCGGCGGCCTTCGGCGACGTCGACGACGACGGTCTCGTCGACCTCGTCGTGGGCACGTTCGCCGACCGACCTGTGGAGAACTACGCGCTACGCGGTGCCGACGGCCCGGCGCCCGACCGGCTCCTGCTGGGCGACGGCGCCGAGTTCGCCGCCACGACCGACCTCGACGGAGCGCTGGGCCGGACGAGCGGGGCCGTGTTCGCCGACCTCGACCTCGACGGCGATCTCGATCTCGTCCTCGCCCGCAATCCCCGGACGAATGAGCGGCAACGACTCCCGAGCTCCGTCTACGAGAACGACGGCGGCCGACTCGACCCCGTCGAAGGGGACGGGATCGACCCGACCCTCGGCGGACGGTCGATCGGCGTGCTCGACGCCGACCGGGACGGCCTTCCCGACCTCTTCGTGCTCGAGGACCGTTGGGCGGGAGGATCCTCCCGGCTGTACCTCAACCGTGGCGACCTGCGGTTCTCCGATGCGACCGGGGAACTCGGGTTGCCGCTCGACGTTCACGGACTCGGAGTCGTCACCGTGGATCTGAACGCCGACGGCATGGCCGATGTCTTCGTCGGCGGCTCCAACCGGCTCTTCGTCGGCGGTGAGCGTGGTTTCACCGAAGCCGACTCGTCGGTGTTCGTCTGGGACCTACCCGGAAACGAGGACGACGTCGCGGGCGTCGACGCAGCCGACGTCAACCGCGACGGTCGGCCGGACCTGATCGTCGGCCAGCACTTCAACTCCACCGTCGACGACGACCGGACCGAGCCCGTCCGGCTCTACCTCAACACGACGGTCGCCGCCGGCGATGCACCCACCTTCGTCGACGTCACGCGGGCGGCCGGGCTCGTCGGCCTCCCCACGAAGGCGCCCCACGTGGAGTTCGCCGACCTCGACAACGACGGCTGGCCCGACATCGTGACATCTGCGTCCGCCGAGGGTGGAACACGGGCCGCCGTGTTCCGACATCTCGGTATCGACCCGGAAGGAATGCCGACCTTCTCAGCTCCGACCGGCCTCGGCTCGGACCAGTACTGGGTCAGCGCGCCCGTCGCGGACGTCGACCGCGACGGACGTCTCGACCTCCTCCTCGTCGAGTGGGAACCCGCGCTGGGTTCGGTTCTGGCCATGAACCGGTCCCGGACGGGCCACTGGATCGAGGTATCCGTCGATGCCTCTCTCGGCGGTGGACCGGGCACGCTCGTATCGGTGTACGAGCCCGGGCACGCAGGTCACCCCGAAGCTCTCGTCGCACAGCGGGAGATCAGCGCGTCGGCGGGCTATTCCGCCGGCCACGAGGCCACCGTGCACGTCGGCGTCGGCGGGCGCGTCGAGGTAGACGTCATCGTCGCCGCACCTGGCGAGCCAGCGGTCACCCTCTCGGGGGTGGCCGTGGACCGCCACATCCGGCTACCCGCGGGTTGCAGTCCGTAGAGAAGGACTCGCGACACCGCCCCGTAGCGAAGGCGTTCGGGCGCCGTCAGCGCCTCCGTCGACCGACTACCCAGACGCCGATCACCGAGACGGCCAACGTGATCCCCGACGTGATCAACAGCAGCAGGTACTTCGGCATCGAGACGTCGAACATCAGCCATTCGACGTCGGTGTCCTCGGTGTTCTGGAAGATGAACAGGAGAAATGCCACCACGCCGAGCAGGCCCACGATGAGGCCTACGTTGATGCTCCGCCCCGAGTCGTCGAAGCCCTGTCCCTGATTCTCGTTGGCCATGTCACCCTCCCGTTCGCATCCACGCTAACCGACAGCGGCGAAGTGCATGGTGGAGAGAGGCACGGCGCGTCACGAGTGACGTGCGACGATAGACAGTCGACAAGGGAAGGTCACACATGGATGTCGCCGTAACCGGCTCCTCGGGACTCATCGGAACCAAGCTCGTCGCCCGACTCACCGCAGAAGGCCACCGCGCGGTTCGCGTCGTTCGGCGCCGACCCGAGCACGGAGCTGACGAGATCTACTGGAAGCCCTCGGCGGGCGAGATCGACGCGCCATCCTTCGAAGGACTCGACGCGGTCGTCCACCTGGCCGGCGCGGGGATCGGCGACAAGCGGTGGAGCGACGCACGCAAGAAGGTCCTCTACTCGAGCCGGGTCGACTCCACCAAGCTGCTCGCCGACACGCTCGCAGGCCTCGACAACGGTCCGGGTGTCTTCCTCAGCGGATCGGCGATCGGGTTCTACGGCGACCGCGGCGAGGAGGAACTCACGGAGTCCTCGACCCCCGGCGATGACTTCAACGCGGAGATCTGCATCAACTGGGAGAAGGCCGCGGCGCCCGCCGTGGAAGCCGGCGTCCGCACCGTCAACCTCCGCACCGGAATCGTGCTGGACCCCGACGGCCCGTTCCTCGGCCGCCAGTTGCCGCTGTTCAAGCTCGGCCTCGGCGGCCGGATGGGATCGGCGGACCGCTGGCTCAGTTGGATCTCGATCGACGACGAGGTCGACGCCATCATGTTCCTGCTCACCGCCGACGTGGCCGGTCCCGTGAATCTGACCGCCCCGAACCCCGTCCGCAACGGCGAATTCACCGACACCATCGGGCGGGTCCTGCACCGACCGACGGTCCTCCCGGTCCCCATGATCGGCCCCAAGCTCCTCCTCGGTTCCGAGGCGGTGGAGAACCTCATCAACAGTGCGAAGATCCTCCCTACCGTCCTGCAGGCCGCCGGGTACGACTTCCACCACCGCGACATCGAGCCGGCGCTACGCGCCGTGCTCGGAAAGGACTGACCATGACCGACGATTTCACACCTGCCGTCCACGAAGGTCGCAAGGTCTGGGCGAGTCGGGTCATCGCTGCGCCCGCCGAGACTATCTTCGACCTGCTCACGGACCCGGCACGGCACAGCGAGATCGACGGCAGCGGAACGGTGCAGAAGTCCGCGGTCTCGGGTCCCCCGCGCCTCGAGATGGGCTCGAGATTCGGGATGAAGATGCGCATGGGGCCCTTCCCTTACGGGATCAAGAGCACCGTCCTCGAATACGAGCCCAATCGCCTGATCGCCTGGGGCCACTTGGGAAAGCACCGCTGGCGCTACGAACTCGAGCCGGTCGATGACGACCACACGAAGGTGACCGAGACGTTCGACTACTCGACCGCAGCCATCCCGAGCGCCCTCGAGCTGATGGGTTACCCCAAGAGGCACGCGACGAACATCGAGAAGACCCTCGAGCGCCTCGACGCCGCGGTGACCACCTGAGCTCGACAGACGTGGCGACATCCGGTTCCGGGCGGCAGGTGGCCTCGACCGCCAAGAAGCGGGCGCATCGCGTCCGGGGACGTCTCATTCGCGTGGGGCGTCCCGAGTGGCACGTACTCCCGTCGTTCCTGGTCCTGGGAGCGATGAAGGCGGGAACGAGCGCGCTGTTCCACTACCTGAAGTCCCATCCCGGTGTCGTCGCTCCGCGCGTCAAGGAACTCAACTACTTCGGTGCACCCCACCGCTACGAAAGCTTCGGCGACTATCGGCGCGAGTTCCCCCACAGGCTCTACATGCAATGGCCCCGCCGACGCATCAGCGGCGAGGCGACGCCGTTCTTCTCCCACCCGCTCGGGCCCGCGCGGGTACGCGCGGCTCTGCCCGACGTGCCGATGGTGGTCCTGCTGCGTGAGCCCGTCAGCCGGGCCCACTCGCACTTCCACCACGCCCGGCGCCACGGCCACGAACCGCTCGAGACCTTCGCTGAAGCTGTCGCGGCCGAACCCGGCCGACTGGCAGCGGTCATGGAGCAGGTTCGTGCCGGCGACGACACGGTGCAACCGAGGTGGGCGAAGTGGGCCTACCTGCACAAGGGCATGTACGCGGACCACCTCGAGGCCTGGTTCGCCCACTTTCCCCGCGACCAGATCCTCGTTCTACGGAGCGAGGATCTCCGAGACCACCCGGCGGAGACGTTCGCCACGGTCCTCGAACACCTCGGCCTCGGACCTGCGCCGGCCTCGATGTCGTTCGCGCCGCGCCACGAAGGCACCTATGAGGAGATGGATCCGGCCCTGAAAGCCGGCCTGGACACGCACTTCGCCGACTCGAACCGCCGCCTCCGGCAACTCGTCGGAATCAGCTGGCCCTGAGGCTGGTCAGCCCGCTTCGATGCCGAGCTTCTCGAAGATCTCGGCTTTGCGTTCCTCGAAGGACTCCTCGTCGATCTCTTCGGCCGCATAACTCTCGCTGAGCTTGCGGAACCGCTCGAGCAGCGCCTGCTCGTCCTCGACGGTGTCGTCGATGTCCTTGCGTTCTTCCTTGCGAGCCGCCTTGGCGGCGGCCTTCTCCTGGCGCTTCTTCTCTCGGAGTCGCTTCTCGAAGGTCTCTCTACCGCGTGCCATCAGTGGACCACGACCTTTCTCGCTTCGTCGCCCCTGCGTCCGGGAGCAATCTCGAAGGAGACCGCTTCGCCGCCCTTCAGCGACTTGCCCGCACCGGGCAGTGCGCTGTGGTGCACGAACACGTCACCGCGCTCGGCGTGGGCGATGAACCCGAAGCCGCGTCGACGGTCGAAGAACTTGACCTCACCCGAATGGGTGTCGCCGCTACCGGCCGCGGCGACGGCGACCTTCTCACGTTCGGGACGGCGCCGGCCGTTCGCGGGCTCCCGCGACCGGCCGTTGTCACGCTGCGTCGATGCCTTCGACGTCGGCTCGGACCGTGTCTCGGGTCGGGCCTTGGCCGCGGGCTTCGTGGCTCCGCCACTCTGTTCAGGAGCGTCCTCGATGTCGAGCGAACGCAACATCTTGCGGGCGTCACGCATCTGTGAGGATTCCAGCAGGGAGATGACCTGACCCTCGGCACCCGCTCGGCCGCTGCGGCCCGAACGGTGCACATAGGTCTCCGCGTCGGCGGGCGGGTCGTAATGCACGACACACGCCACGTTGTCCACGTGGATACCGCGTGCAGCCACGTCGGTTGCGATCAGAGCGGTGACCCGCCCGGACATGAAGGCCTCGAGTGCCCTCTGGCGCTGGTTCTGGTTGCGACCGCCGTGGATCGGGGCGGTCACGACGCCGAACTTCTCGATCTGGCGGGCGACGCGGTCGGCGCCGCGCCGAGTCCGACAGAACACGATGGTCGACCCGTGACGCTTGATGACGTCAGCGGCGACCTTCGCACGCTCGGTCCGACCGATCTCGACCAGGGTGTGGCACAGGTCCGGCTCGTCGCCCGGGGTGGTGACGTCGTGCCGGACCGGGTTGGTCTGGTAGTTGCGGACGAGACGGTCGACGGCGCCGTCGAGCGTCGCGGAGAAGAGCATGGTCTGGCGCTTGCGGCTCGTCTGGTCGAGCAGCTTCTCGACCGCAGGCAGGAAGCCCATGTCGGCCATCCGGTCCGCTTCGTCGAGAACCACGCGTTCGACGTCGCCGAGGCTGACGGCACCCTCACCGATGAGGTCGGCGAGGCGTCCCGGGCACGCGACGAGGATCTCGACGCCACGGGACAGGCCCTTGCGCTGGGGCCCGTAGCCGACTCCGCCGAAGACGGTCAGAATGCTGCTGCCCATCGAGCGGGCGAGGGGCTTCAACTCGTCGGCGATCTGACCGGCGAGTTCACGGGTGGGGGCGAGCACGAGTGCCCGCGGGCGCTTGGGCTTCGCAGACGGCAGGTTGGCGACGAGCGGGATACCGAAGGCGAGCGTCTTGCCCGAACCGGTCGGCGCACGGCCGCAGATGTCGCGGCCGGCGAGGCCGTCGGCCACAGCGGCCGCCTGTATGGGGAACGGCTCGGTGATGCCACGTTCTGCGAGTACGTCGCAGATAGCGCGCGGCGTTCCGAGTGATTCGAAGGTCGTTGTCACGGTATTTCTCCTGGCCCGCGCGGATGCGGGCTGATGCGGGGGGCTCGAGACGCACTCGCTCGAGCAGCACGCCCGTGGGCGGAGAAGACCGAGAGATCTCCGACGCCCAGCCTTCGGGCGGCGGATCAGGATGCGCTCGGAGGGATCACATTGCGACCTCTCCGACTTGGTTCGAGGCTACAGCCCCGCACCCGGGATGCGACGCAGCGCCCACGGTGCGTCGTCAGCGGACTGCGACGATGGCGTCCACCGCTGCGAGTTGGGCGAGCTTGTCGTCGACGCCGACGCAGTGGTTGGCGTGATGGACGAGGATTCCCTGAGGGACGTCGAGGCGGGATCCCTGTGTCCACACGCCGGGATGGGACAGACCCGGGTTCCACACCGTGCGGGGCAGCGCCCGCCACCGGACCCCGTGGATCGAGTGCGAACGACGGGGAGCGACCGTGGTGATCGCCCGGAAGGTTCCACGCGCGACGCGGTCACCAAGCCGGAGGCTGCGGCTGCCGAGATAACTGCGGCGGACCTCGAGTGCGGCGTTGAGCGCCGACTCGTCGCCGACGTGGGCACCGGATGCGAACTCGTCACTCCATCGGCGCAGGAGCCCGCCGAAGCGGTCGCTGACCCGGAAGATGAAGAACCCGGCGCAGACGGAGCCGTCGACCCCGCCCTGTTGGAAGACGATGTCGTCACGGCCCAGCAGGGTCCGGGCGACCGCGGGCGTGAAGCCCTCGAAGAAACGCACGTCGACGTCACTGAAGACGACGACTTCGTCGTCGGCCTCGAACGCCGAGAGGACCGTCTGGATCTTCGCGTTCATCTGCTCGTGCCAACCGTCGGCCTCGAACTCCGCCGACGGGCAGTGCTGGGCGATCGGGAAGACATCGGGTTCGAACCCGGGCCCCAGAGTCGGCAGGAACCACTTCTCGGTCAACACATCGTGCGACGGACTGGAACACGCGACGACGCGCACAGGTCGGTCCTTCCGGGGGAGCGTCGGGAGCCGCGGGGCGGATCCGGGCCCCTAGGATAAGGCGTCGCTTTCCGACCCGGCGGCCACCGATCGCGGCGAGAACCGACGACACGATGACCCCACGCCACCTCACGGTCGCCCTCTACGACGGCCTGCCCGACGGCGGCCACCGCCGGTGGCTGGCCGAACCACTCGCAACTGCGTTGTGCGATCTCGGCCACGACGTCGTCGTCTTCCGTCCCCGCGGTTCGGGCCGCGAACCCGACGACCGACCCGTCCGGGTGGACCTCCCGCCGGCCCGCAGCGGTGAACCCGGTCGCTCGTTCATCTCGCAACTACCTGCCGCCCGTCGGTCGCTACGCGCCGCGCTCGACGCTGCGGCGGACCTCGGCGCCGACGCGTTCGTCGACCTCGAGGTCGACGACCGTGTGTGGATGCACAGCATGTTCGGCTCAGCCGATCGGTTCGTCGCAGTGCTTCACAGCAGGGAGCAGCTCTCGGCGACGTTCGGTCGGGACCGCCTTCTCCGACCTGCCATCCATCGCGCCCGGCTCCGGGCGTTCACCAAGACCCTCGACAAGGCCGAGGTCGTCATCTGTCTGCGCGATCCGATCGCCGAGGCGGTGGAGACGCTGTGCCCCGGAACCCGGACCGTGGTGATCGGCTACCCGGTCGTGTCCGATGCGCTGACCGCCGCGCCCCCGACCGACGGGTCGCCGGGAGATGGACGGCTGAGGATCCTCGTGCCCGGACACATAAGGCCCGACAAGGGCCTCGACGAACTCCTGGCCGCCCTCGTGGGGTTCTCCACCCCGACGACGGTCGAGGTGACCGGCGCACAGTCGCCGGGCCTCGACCTTCCCGTAAGCGTCGGCCCACATGCGGTCGTCGTGGACGACCGCCCGGTGAGCGAGCCCGAGATGGGTGCCGCCCACCACCGCGCCGATCTCGTGCTCGCTCCCCTGCCCGCAGAGTTCGCGGGGTCCGGCCGGGCCCGGGGCACCCTGCTCAAGGCCGCTGCGTACGGCGTACCGGTGGTGACGACACCCGCCGGCCTGGCGCAACTTCCCGATGGCTACGGATGTGTCGTCGTCGACCCCTTCACCCCGGCCGCGCTCCGCGCGGCACTCGAGGGCGCCGTCGGCAGGCTCGATGCACTCGCGGTCGCAGCTGCGGGGCGGGGCCCGGACCACATCCGGCGCCACCACACCTTCGAGGTGTTCGCAGCCGGCCTCACCGAGGCACTCGACCGGGGTCGCGCCCGCTGACTCAGGTCTCGCGGCCGACCACCAGGCGGCTGACCCCGTCCATGTCCGACGGGACCTCCACGCCACATGCGGTGAGAAGGGTCGGCGCCAGGTCGATCGCCGACGCGCCCTGCATGTCCACTTCCTCGCAACCGGGGCCCTGCAGCCACACGCGGGTGTGGTCGGTGTGATCGCCGGTGCGGGGAAGCCACGGCCACCGCAACGGGACCTCGATGACCCCCGTGGCCGGTGACTGCACCCGGTCCAACGCTCCGACGTCCCTGCGGAAGTCGATGAGCAGGTCCGGCAGGTCGGCGTGCGCATCGGGACCGAACGCCTCGCCTGGTGTCGTCATGGAGGCGATCACGGGCTCGCCGGTCGCGACGGTACGGAGCTGGGCCAGCTCTGAGCGCAGTGACGTGAGCACCTCGGCCACCTCGTCGGGGTCGATGACACCGCCCGGGTCGCGCCCACGCACCCGCAGGCGGACCGCGCCGCCGCGGTTGTTCGGCACCGTCACCGCACGGGTGGAACCGCCCCGCTCGAAGTGACGAGCGTCGGCACCGAGGGCATCCACCACACGCCGGGGCACGACGCGCCGAGCGAGCCGCCGCACGGGGGCCGGGATCCGCCGGCGGACTTCGGCCAGGGGAATGTCGTCGGATCCATAGCCCAGCCGCGTCAGCGCCACCGTGAGCGCCGCCTGGCCGCCCACCTCCCACTGCATGCCGTGGCTCGTCACCACCACGACCAGCGCGTCGTCTCCGGCGGCGGCGACCAGCGCACCGATGGCTGCATCGAGCTCCGTGTAGATGGTCTCCACCGCGTCACGGAGATCGCCGGGTGCGTCCGGGTCGTGGAACGGCGACCCGGGGTCCCGGAAGTGCCAGAACTGGTGGCCTGCGCAGTGCGACTCGGTGAAGGTGACGAATGCGACGTCCCACGGGCGTTCCAGGAGCTGGACGGTGATGTCCCGCTTGGCCGCAACCGTCGCCTTCAGGTCGGCGAGCAGCGACCGGTAGCCCTCGATCGTGTCGCCGTGGTGGCTGTCGCACACCGGGTAAGGGGTCTCGCGGGCCGCCGCCTCGAAGAGCGGGGCGAGCTCGGGCGGCTCCACCCGCATGTCCCAGTTGTGGTCGTGCATCTGCCACTGGTCGACCGATACTCCCCGGGGGCCGACGTCACCGAGCATCTGGGGCGGGTCGACGACGACAACGCGCCTTCCGGCCTGTGCGGCCACGTTGAACCATGCGCCGCCGATGTCGATCTCGTCGACGCGGGTGGGCCGCGGACGGGTCTCGCCGGCGTGCAGTTGGGCGACATGGCAGAAGTGGCCGTCACGCCAGCCCGAGCGACCGGTGTGGAGCTCGGGCCAGATCGTCCCCGGGAGGAACTCCATGGAGTTCGTGAGGCGCGCCGAGGACCCCTGTCGGGCGATACCCGCCAGATTGGGGAACCGACCCGTGTCGATTCCCTCCTCGAGCACGTCGGCCTCGGCCGCGTCCAAGGCGATCACGAGGAGTCGCTGTCTCAATGGTCCGGCCTCCGGTGAGTGGGTGCGCCCCCCGAATCTAGGGGCCCCGGGCTCCGGCGCCGTCACCGTGTCGTGGGAATGGCGCCCCGGGCCGACGGGTTGGCACAGTCGACCGGGACGAACCAGCCGAGAGGGACCCCATGGCACGTGCAGTCTTCAACGGAACCGTGATCGCGGAGTCCGACGACACGAAGCTGGTGGAGGGAAACGTCTACTTCCCGCCCGGCTCCATCCGCTCCGAGCACTTCACCGGGATAGACCGCACCACGGTGTGCCACTGGAAGGGGACGGCGTCGTACTACGACGTCGAGGTGGACGGCGAGCGGGCCGAGGGCGTGGCCTGGTACTACCCGGATCCCAGCGAAGCGGCCGAAGAGATCCGCGACCACGTGGCCTTCTACCCCAAGGTCACCGTCGAGGCCTGAGAACCTCCCGGACCCGTCTACAGCGCCGGTTCACCCCATCCGCCGCCGCCGGGCGTCAGCATCCGGAGGATGTCGCCGGCCTCCAGCTCGATCGTGCACTTGTCGGGCAGGCGCTCCGCGCGAACCTCGTCGCCGCCCGGTAGCAGCCAGTTCTCCCCCACCGCACCCGGCTCGCCGCCCGCGAGACCCCACGGCTGAGAGACACGTCTCTCGGTGATCAGCGAAAGGGTCGCGTCGACGAGGACCTCCAGGTCCCGTTCGATGCCGTCACCGCCGCGCCACTCTCCCGCCCCGCCCGAACCGTGCGCCAGCCGGAGACGCCTCACCCGCATCGGATAAGACCGCTCCAGGGCCTCGATCGGCGTGTTGCGGGTGTTCGTCATCGCGGTGTGCACGCCACTCATGCCGTCACGCCCGGGACGCGCCCCCTGCCCGCCGCCGACCGTCTCG
Source organism: Acidimicrobiales bacterium (assembly GCA_040219085.1). Classification (NCBI taxonomy): domain Bacteria; kingdom Bacillati; phylum Actinomycetota; class Acidimicrobiia; order Acidimicrobiales; species Acidimicrobiales bacterium. The sequence continues at coordinate 72,792 of JAVJTC010000020.1, read as the reverse complement.
TAGTAGACCCATCCTTCGCCGCCGACGAGGACGTTGTTCATCGTCCCCTGCGACGCCGCCCCGACCCGGTCCGGGACGATCTGCGCGAGCGCCCCGAAACAGACGTCGGCCACCCGCTGGGAGACCTCGACGTTGCCGGCACCGACCGCCGCAGGCGCCTCGGCCGCCACGATCGACCGGCGCGGGGCCCGCACCGTGACCGCCCGTGATGCGCCACCGTTGGCGGGGATCGTCGGGTCCGTCGCCGAACGGAGTGCGAACTCGACGGCGGACACAGTCACCGCCCGCACGGCGTTGACATTGCCACGTCGCTGCGATGCGGAGCCCTCGAAGTCGAACACGATCTCGGGGCCGGCGACCGTGACCGACACGGTGATCTCCGAGGGCGCCTGCTGATGCGGCTCGGGCCCGCAGGAGTCGACCACATCGGTGAAGGACCACCGACCGTCGGGGAGGCCTGCGATGGCGGTCCGCATCCTGCGCTCGCCGTATGCGACCACCTCGCCGAGAGGTTCGGCGGCCAGTTCAGCCAGCCGGGACACTCCCACCACATTGGCACCGCGCTGGGCGTCGAGGTCGCCCCTGCGCTCATCCGGCGTGCGCGAGTTCGCACACAGCACGGCGACGATGCCGTCGTCGAGGCGAACCGGCGGGATACGGAGTCCCTCGTGGAAGATCTCGGTGGCGTCAGCGGGGATGGATCCCGGCGCACCACCGCCGAGGTCGGCGTGGTGGGCGCGGTTCGCGGCGAAACCGACGAGGTCCCCGGCGACGAAACACGGCGCCACGAGGGTCAGGTCGTTGAGGTGGGTCCCCCCGGCGAAGGGATCGTTGACGGCGATCTGGTCGCCCGGGGTGAAGGCGCCACCGAAGGCGGCGATCACCGCCGCTACCGAAGCCGGCATCGACCCGAGGTGGACGGGGATGTTCTCGGCCTGCGCGAGCAACTCGCCGTCGGCGGTGAACAGCGCGGCGGAACAGTCGGCGCGTTCCTTGATGTTGGGGCTGAACGCCGCCCGACGCAGCACGGCACTCATCTCCTCGGCCACCCCGGTCAGGCGCGAGATCAGGACCTGCAGACCCGCCGCGTCGATGCTGTCACCGCTGTCGGCCATGTCCGAACCTTAGAGCGGGCTCGGCTGCCGGGAGCCCATCAGGCGGTAGCGGGCTCGGGCGCGCGGCGGTTCACCAGCCACCTGGAGAAGTCGTCGGCGAACCGGGTGAACACCGGCCCCGCGATCGCCAGGATGAGCACGTAAGCCGTGGCGACGGGTCCCAGGTCGTCGACGATCCCCGCCTCGTCGGCCGCGGCGACACCGAGACCCGCGATGACGATCGAGAACTCACCGCGGGCGATCAGCGCGCTACCGGCTCGCACCCGGCCCGGCAGGGCGATGCCCGCCCTCGACGCGGCGAACCAGCCGGTGCCCATCTTCGTCGCCGCGGTGATCACCGCGAGGATGGCCGCGGGAAGCAGAACACCGGGGATCTCCCCCGGGTCCACCTGGAGGCTGAAAAGCACGAAGAACGTGGCGGCGAAGAGATCGCGCAACGGCAGGACGAGCTTCTGGGCCCGCTCCTCGACGTTGCCGGTGATGGCGATGCCGACGAGGAAGGCGCCGATCGCCGCGGAGACCTGTAGGGACTGTGCCGCCCCGGCGACGATGAGCGTCAGCCCGAGGACACCGAGCAGCAGGCCCTCGTCGGTGCGGGCGTGGAGCATCGCGCTGATCGTCTCGCCGTAGCGCATGGCCGCGAACAGCACGAGGAGGACGACCGCGAGCGCGATCCCGAGCGACGTGGCGGCTTCGGCCGTGTCGTCCCCGGCCAGGAGGACACCGACCACCGGAAGGTACAGCGCCATGACGAGGTCCTCGATGACGAGGACCGACAACACGGTGGGGGTCTCGCGGTTACCCAGCCGGTTCAGGTCGCCGAGGAGCTTGGCGATGATGCCCGACGACGAGATGTAGGTGATCCCGGCGAGCAGCAGCGATGACGTCGCGTCCCAGCCCAGCAGCATCCCGGCCGCGAAGCCCGGGCCACCGTTGAGGACGAGGTCCACCAGGCCGGCCCGCCCATCTCGTCGCAGGCCCTTGCCCAGCTCTTCGGCGGTGTACTCGAGGCCGAGCGTCAACAGAAGCAGGATCACGCCGATCTCAGCCGCGATGTCCACGAACTCGCGGGACAGGTCGAGTTCCACGAACCCGCCCTCGCCGAAGAAGAGCCCGGCCGCCATGTAGAACGGGATGGGGCTGAAGCCCAGGCGGTCGGCGACCCGGGCGAGGATCGCAAGCCCGAAGAAGATCGCGCCCAGCTCGAGGAAGATCAGCGCGTCGTCGGTGGATCCCGCGGCGAAGACGAGGGGCATACCGGCGGGTTCAGCCGTCGGCGAGTGCGTCGAGCGCTTCGATCCCCTCGGCGGTCCCGATGGCGACGAGCGTGTCACCCACCTCGACCACGGCTTCGGCCCCCGGAGCCGCCAGGGTCTCGGAGCCACGCAGGATGGCCACGATGCTCACTCCGGTACGCGTGTGGATCGCGAGATCGCCCAGTGAGCGACCGGCGAGCGGAGAGACGTCGAGAACCTCGTGCCAGTCGATGCGCACGCCCGAGACGGTGTGGGTCACCTTGTGGAGATGGTCGGCGAGTACGGTGGCCCCGAGCAGACGGGCCATGACGGCGGCCTCGTCCTCGCTGAGACGCATCGTGACCGAACACGCGTCGGGATCGGCCTTCGAGTAGTGCAGCACCTCGCGGTCCCCGCCACGGTGGACGAGCACTCCGACCCGCCCTCCCTGTTCGGTGGCGAAGTCGAACTTCGTCCCGACACCCGGTAGCTCGGTCTCCTCGACGTCATGCATCCCCCCAATCTACCGGCATGGGGCACCTTGGCCGAGCCGTGGAGACGACGATTCGCGCTCAGACCCGGGTGAGGACCAGGCAGCCGACCGGACCGGGCTCGGCCCGCCAGCCGGTCGGAACCCAGGTCGTGGCATCCGGCTCGGCGATCACGACGGGCCCGACACCACCCGAACGTTCGAGGACGGGCAGGTCTGCGATGTCGACGGGGGCGGGGACCGATGCCGCCGCCCGGAGTGCGACGACCTCGACGGCATCACCGCCGCGCAGATAGCCGTTGCGGCGTTCGTGTTCGGCTGCGAAGTCCGCAACGGCCCCGACCGTGATCTCGTGGCTCTGTCCCGCGTAGCGGCAGTCGACGCCGACCTCCACGGTGGCATCACCGCCGACGGCGGCCGTGGCTTCCGCTGCGAGCGCATCGAGCGCATCGGCCAGCCCGGTGTGGTCGGTGGGGGTGGGCCACGAGCGGACCAGGTCGTGACGGCGGGGCGCCCCGAGAATCCCCACCGCGGACAGGACACCCGCGCGGGGCGGAACGATGACCGTCTCCATCCCGAGGGCGTCGGCGAGGCCACAGGCGTGCAGCGGCCCCGCCCCGCCGAATGCGACGAGCGCGAGGCCGCGGGGATCGACACCGCGTTCGACGCTCACGCGCCGCAGTGCCCGGGCCATGTTGGCCTCGACCACGGCGATGACGCCCTCGGCGTCCACGCCGGCTGCGGCAAGCGCCCCGCGCGCGGCTTCCACGTTCAGCGGTTCGAGATCGCCGAGAGTCGCCCCGGGCGGCAGGTGACCCGCCACGAGGTTGGCGTCGGTCACCGTCGGCTCGGTCCCGCCGCGTCCGTAGCAGGCGGGGCCCGGTTCGGCTCCCGCACTGCGCGGGCCGACGACGAGGGCTCCGCCCGGATCGACCCGGGCGATGGATCCACCGCCGGCGCCGATCGTCAACACGTCGAGCGAGGGCACCCTCACGGGCAGGCCGTCCATGTCACGGGCGGTCGCCGGTTCGGGACGACCGTCCCGGACGAGGCACACATCGGTGGACGTACCGCCCATGTCGAAGGTGATGGCGTCGGGTCGACCACACGCCACGGCGTACGCGGCGCCGGCGCGTACGCCCCCCGCGGGACCCGACACCAGCAGGCGCACCGGTGAGGTCGCCGCGTCGGCCACGGGAACCAGTCCGCCCGCGGAGGTCATCACCGAGACCTCGCCCGCCGCGGGAGCGAGCCCGTCGAGGTAGCGGCGACACGGCGGACGGATGTACGCGTTCATGACCGTCGTGGAGGTGCGTTCGTATTCGCGGAACTCCGGCGCCACCTCGTGGGAGCACGTGACGTCGAACCCCCGCGACCGCAGCACCTCCGCGACGGCGCGCTCGTGGGCCGGGTTCAGGTCCGCGTGCAGGAAGACCACCGCAACCGCACCGACCTCGTCGGGGATCTCCGGGATCGTCGCGAGGTCGACGGGGACGAGCACCGACCCGTCGGCGGCGAGCCGTTCCACCACGCCGAACCGCAACGCCCGTGCGACGAGCGGCTCGGGCCGGTCGGCGAAGGGGTCGTAGAGGGAGGGTCGGTCCTGTCGGCCGATCTCGATCACGTCGGAGAAACCCTCCGTCGTCACGAGTGCGACCTGCGCGCCGCGACGTTCCAGAACGGCGTTGGTCGCCACCGTCGTCCCATGGGTCAGCGTGTCGGGACGTCGCGCGCCGAGGCTCACGAGCCCCGCTCTGACCGCCTCTCCCGGGTCACCCGGCGTCGACAGCGTCTTGGTGATGGTGCCGTCGGCGGCGACGAGGTCCGTGAACGTCCCGCCCGTGTCGGAACCGACCCGGGCGGTCTGGTCGCGGGTCGGGGGTCCCGGTGAGGTCACCGCTGCGCGCCGTCGCGGCGGCGCACCGTGGCGGGTAGTTCCCAGATCCCCCGACGGTCGCCCCGGGGGCTCCACACCACCGCCTCCTCGTCGGGTATGTCGATCGACTCGAACCGGTCGGCCACCCCGGCGAGGAGGAGTTCCATCTCGAGGCGCGCGATCGGTGCCCCGATGCAGAAGTGCGGCCCGGCCCCGAAGGTGAGGTGCGGGTTCGGCGAGCGGTCCAGCCTCACCTCGTGGGCGTCGTCGAACACGGCGGGATCCGTGTTCGCTGCGCCGTAGCTCGTCGCGACGACCGATCCGGCGGGGATCGTGGTGCCGCGCAGGGACACGTCGCGCGTCGCGTTCCGACAGAAGATCTGCACGGGCGTCGCGTAGCGCAACATCTCCTCCACGGCGGCGGGCAGCAGTTCGGGCCGGGCCCGCAGTTCGTCGAGCGCCTCGGGGTGGTGGGCCAGGTGGTAGAGCGCCATCGACATCGCGCTGGCGGAGGTCTCGTGCCCAGCGCTGGCGAGGACAAGCATCCCGAAAGAACGGATCTCCGCCCTCGAGAGGCGGTGGCCGTCCACCTCGGACTCCATGAGCATGGAGATGAAATCGTCGCGTGGTTCGCCCTCGCGCTCGGTGATGATCCCGTCGAGGTAGTGCTCGATCTCGGCCGTCGCCCGCCGGGCGTCCTCAGGGTCTTCGACCGAGGAGAACAGCCGGTGACCCCATTCGGCCCAACGTTCACGGTCCCCGGCGGGGAGCTTCATGAACTCGCCGAGGGTCCCGGTGGAGAACGGGACGACGACGTCGGCGACCAGGTCCGCCGAACCGACTGCTGCGAGATGGTCGAGACGCTCGTCGAGGAGCCGGACCATGGCCGGGCGCAACGCCTCGATACGGCTGCGCCGGAACACCGGGCTGATCAGTGCCCGGTAGCGGGCGTGATCGGGCGGATCCGCCTCGACGGGCAGGAGCGGATAGTCCCGCTGGATGATCATCGGCATGGCTGTGACGCCGGGCTCGGCGGAGCTGTAGGTCCGCCAGTCGGTCACGGCACTCTTCACGTCGTCGTAGCGGGTCAGCAGTGTGTAACCGCCGTACTCGCGGAAGTGGGCGTCGGAGTGCAGGACCGGGCACTGCTCACGCAGGTCGTCGTAGGTCGGGAACGGGTCACGGCAGAAGCCCGGATCGTCGATGTCGAAACTCGCGCAGCGGTCGTCGGACAGGTCGCTCATCAGAATGCCTCCGGGTGGACCACCCACACATCGTCGCCGAGTACCTCCCGCAGACCCTTCACGAACCGTGCCGTCTCGCCGGACTGGTCGTCACCGACCACGAGAGCCTCGTGGGCGTTGCGGCGGAACCATGCGTCGCGGCGCCCGACGGCACCCCGGGCCGACGCCGCATCCGTCGGCGTCTTCTTCTGGAGCTCGATCACCTCGGCGGCGTCCGCCACGAGGTCCTCGAAGGTCTCCCGTGCGGCGACAGGCCACCGTGCGGCGGGGTCCGGGTACGGCAGGACCGCCACGTAGGGCACGCCGGCGCGCCGGGCGGCCTCGGCACCGGCCGACTCGCCCCCCATCCGCATCCCGCTCAGCACCACGAGGTCCTCGAACATCGTCGCCTTGGCGTCGATGATCTCGGCGAGGTGTGTCAGCAGGGCGCGGGACGCGACGAGGTCCCGGTCGCCGCCCACGACGAGGCGGTGCCCCGCCGGGGCCTCACGTCCCGTCGGATCCGCCTCCTTCGCCTCGGCCCGGTCCACGGGCGCCGCGGCGCGCGCCGCACGGCCGGGACCGCTCGAATCGGGACCGCCGACATGTTCAGGGGTCCGGTCGCCCGAGCGGGGTGTCTGGGTGAACGCAGCCTCCACGGCGAGGCGGTCCGCGTAGTCGTTCCAACGGTCCCCCGCGTGGCCCTTGACCCAACGGAAGGTCACGTCGCCCGCGCGGACCGCGTCGATCAGGGGCTCCCACAGGTCCCGGTTGGCGACGGGCTTCTTCGCGCTCGTCTGCCAGTTGCGCTTCAGCCAACCCTTCCACCAGCCGTCTCTGAAACAGTTGACGACGTACGTGGAGTCGGACACGACTTCGAGGGGGTGGGGCAGATCCCGGACGGCCTCGAGTGCCGCCTCGAGTTCCATGCGCTGATTGGTGGTGTGCTCCGCGTGACCGGCGCCGAACGGTCCGTCCGGAACGATCCAGGCCCACCCGCCCGGCCCGGGGTTACCGGAACAGGCCCCGTCGGTGTAGACGACCGTGCGGTCGGCGTCTCGGGAAGCGGCAGGCGGAGGTGACACAGCGGTCATGTTCGCACGCCTCACGGACCGATCCACGGTGGGTCATCCCGGGCACCGGACCGGTGGGGGTATCGAATGCCCGAACGATCCGCAATCATGGGCGCATGGCCGATCACTACTCCCACGCTCTTCCCGACGCCGACCCGAGCGAGACGAAGGAGTGGTTGGACTCGCTCGACGCCGTGATCAACGCGTCGGGCCCCCAGCGGGCCAAGTTCCTCGTGACGAAGCTGCTGGAGCGGTCCCAGGACCGCGACGTGGGTGTCCCGGCGACGGTGACGACGCCCTACGTGAACACCATCCCGCCCGAGGAACAGCCGTTCTTCCCCGGTGACGAGGGGATCGAGCGTCAGATCCGCCGCTACATCCGCTGGAACGCGGCGGCGATGGTGATCAACGCGAACATGAAGGCCGACGGGATCGGTGGGCACCTGTCGACGTTCGCGTCGTCGGCGTCGCTGTACGAGGTGGGGTTCAACTGGTTCTTCCGCGGCAAGGAGGACGGCGTCCCGGGCGACCACGTCTACTTCCAGGGTCACGCCGCGCCGGGGATCTACGCCCGGGCGTACCTGGAGGGCCGACTCGACGACGCCCACCTCGACAACTTCCGCTCCGAGATCGGCGGGCACGGGCTCTCCAGCTACCCCCACCCCCGGCTGATGCCGGACTTCTGGGAATACCCGACGGTGTCGATGGGGCTGGGCCCCATCAACTCGATCTACCACGCGCGCTTCAACCGCTACATGCACGACCGGCGCCTCGACGACACGACCGATTCGCGCATCTGGTGTTTCGTCGGCGACGGCGAGATGGACGAGCCCGAGACTCTGGGCGCCATCTCGATTGCCGGCCGGTCGGGACTCGGCAACCTCATCTGGGTCGTGAACTGCAACCTTCAGCGCCTGGACGGCCCCGTCCGGGGCAACTCCCAGATCGTGCAGGAACTCGAAGGCGTGTTCCGCGGCGCGGGTTGGAACGTCGTGAAGGTCCTGTGGGGTTCGCAGTGGGACGAACTGCTCGCCGCAGACGTGGACGGCGTGCTCGTCAACAAGATGAACTCGACGGTCGACGGCGCGTACCAGCGCTTCGCCACCGAGAACGGCGCCTACATCCGTGAGCACTTCTTCGGTCCTGATCCGCGCCTGCGCAAGATGGTGGAACACCTCTCCGACGAGGACCTGGAGAACCTCCCGCGCGGCGGACACGACTACGCCAAGCTCTACGCCGCCTACCGCAAGGCCACCGAGACGACGGACCGTCCGACGGTGATCCTCGCCAAGACGATCAAAGGCTGGACACTCGGGCCGGGGTTCGAGGGGCGCAACGCGACGCACCAGATCAAGAAGATGACCAAGGATCAGATGCTCGATCTGCGCGACCGCCTGCGTCTGACCGACGTGATTCCCGAGGCGGATCTCGAAGACGGCCTGCCGTCCTACTTCCGCCCCGAACCCGGGTCCGAGGTCCACGAGTACCTCATGGGCCGTCGCCGGGCGCTCGACGGACCGCTGCCGTCACGGGTGGTGCGGGACCGTCGCAAGCTCGAACTCCCGGACCGCAAGGTCTTCGGCGAGTTCGACGAGGGCTCCGGCGGCCGTGCGGTGTCGACGACGATGGCGTTCACCTCGCTGCTGCGTGGCCTGCTGCGCGATGAGAAGGTCGGCGAACGGATCGTGCCGATCGTCGCGGACGAGGCCCGTACGTTCGGGATGGACTCGCTGTTCCGGGAGTTCAAGATCTACGCGGCCTCCGGGCAGCTCTACGAGCCCGTCGACCACGACCTGTTGTTGTCCTACGCGGAGGGCACCGACGGCCAGATCCTCGAAGAGGGCATCACCGAGGCCGGTGCTGTCGCCGAGTGGATCGCCGCCGCCACCTGCTACGCCAACCTCGGCGTGCCGATGGTGCCGATGTACACCTTCTATTCGATGTTCGGGTTCCAGCGCGTCGGCGACCTGCTGTGGCTCGCGGCGGACTCGCGTGCCCGGGGGTTCCTGCTCGGCGCTACGGCCGGGCGCACGACCCTGATGGGTGAGGGCCTCCAGCACCAGGACGGCCACAGCCTCGTCCTCGCGTCGACGGTTCCCGCCTGTCAGGCCTACGACCCGGCCTTCGCCTACGAGATGGCCGCCATCATGATGGACGGCTTCGAGCGCATGTACCCCGCCACGGGCGCCGCCGACGGTGAGGACGTCTACTACTACGTGACGCTCTACAACGAGAACTATGAACAGCCCGCTCGCGCCGACCACATCTCCGAGGACGACATCACCTCGGGTCTCTACAAGTGGGCGGGGACGCCCGACGGCTCCGACCCGCAGGCGACCATCGTGTTCTCCGGGACGGCGCACACCGCCGCCCGCGAGGCCCAGGCGGAGCTCGCCGAACGCTACGGCATCGCCGTGGACCTCTACTCGGCGACGTCCTACAAGCTGCTGCGCGAGGAGGCGCTCGACGCCGAGCGGTGGAACCGCCTGCACCCCGGACAGCCGACTCGCACACCGCGGGTGACCGAACGCCTCGCGGGGAGTTCAGGGCCCGTTCTCGCCGTCACCGACTTCATGGCGATGGTCCCCGACCAGGTTGCACGGTGGATCGGCCGCCCCCACCACGTGCTCGGCACGGACGGCTTCGGGCGCAGTGACACCCGCGAGGCGCTCCGCCGCTTCTTCGAGGTGGACACAGCGCACGTCGTCGTCGGCGTCCTCGCGGCGCTGTGCACCGAGGGTGTCGTGGAGGCCTCCGTCGTGGACGAGGCCATCGCCCGCCACGGCATCGACCCCGACACCACGAACCCCTACTGGTTCGAGGCCCCGCCGGTCCTCGACGACTGACGCCGTCCGGCTACCCGTGAGCAGACACCGGACGTGAAGGTGGCCGGCCCCGGGGCCGGCCACCTTCACGAACTCACCGGTGCCGCCTCAGCGGCCCGCGGCTACTGACCGAGTTGGGCGAGGTCGATGTCGCACTCCGCGAACACGCCGAACAGCGCCGAAGTGTCGAGGTTCTCGGGATCGATGCTGTCGAGGTCGAGGTTGTCGACCAGACACTGGGCGTCCGCCTCGCTGAGACCGAGCGACTGCTGCAGGGACTGGGCGATGACATCACCGAACGAGCCGTCGGCCGGCAGGTCACCGAATCCGTCGTCGGAGGAATCGTCCCCGGCGGTGCCCCCGTCGTCGCCCGGAGCGCCCGCTTCGACGCCGTCGCCGACACCACAGACCTCGAAGTTGTAGCGCTGGATGTTCTCGGAGGCCTCCTGGAACGCCGGGTCCTCCAACGACGCCAACGCCGACGTATCGAGCGCGAGGAAGTTGTAGTCCACGTCGCTCAGCGCATCGTCGAGCTGGCGGAGGCCGTCGAAGAGGGTCTCGACGTCGTCGGAGATCTCGTCGGGGGCCCGGTCTTCAGCCTCGTCTGCGAAGTCCAGGGTGGTCTTGAAGGCCTCTTCGATGCTGCTGGCGTCGCCTGCGAACGGGTTGGTGTCGTTGCCGAGGAAGGACTCATCCTCCACGTTCTGCGCGAGTGAGCACCAGTCGCTGCCGGAATCACCCGAGAAGGACCCTCCGTCGTCGGAGGAACCACCGTCGTCGCCGGCCGCCTGGTCGGAGCCTCCGTCATCCCCCGTGGAGAACGGCGCAGCGGAATCGTCGTCGTCACCACCGCAGGCGGCAGCCACCAGCGCCAGGACGAGCAGTGCAAGAAACAGCTTCTTCATTGAAATATGTCCTCCGCCTCGAGGGCTGGGGGTCGTCGGATGTCTGGCGAAAGCCTAGAACGCGCGAGCGGTGGATTCGTTCCACCCGGGCGCAAGAGCGGTCATCGGTCGATCCTCGGGGGAACTTGACCCCCGATGAAGGGCATCAGTTGGCCAGGCCGTGGCTCTGTCGGTCGAGCCAGCCCAGCACCACCGCGATGGCCCTCGGATCGAAGCGCAGGCGGTGACCCCCGGAATGGACCATCGAGAGCTCCGCCGAGCCGTGTGCCTCGGCGATGGCACGGGCGTCGAGAGACGGGACGAGTTCGTCCTCGGTTCCGTGGATGATGAGAAGCGGGCGGGGGGCCACCTTGGCAGCCGACCGCACCGCTGACACGGCCTTCAACTCGGCGGACCATTCGTCGAAGTCGGCGGGGAAGTCGTCACCGCGGATGGCACCCAGCGAGCGGGCGTAGAGGAGCAGGCGTCGAGGGTTGGCGGCCCAGTCGCTGAAGTCTGCAGGCGTCCCGACCGACGCGGCGCCACGGACCTCGGCGTCGGTGCCCGCGGCGGCGATGGCCAACGCTCCCCCCGTCCCGAATCCGACGACCCACACTCCGTCGACGTCGTCCACCGAACGCAGGTGCGCGATGGCCGCCACCACGTCGGCCTGCCATCCGGCGAGGGAGAACTGCCCTTCGGACTCACCGCAACCCCGGTAGTTGAAGGCGAGGACCATCCAACCCATCCGTTCGGCGATGCGATCGGCGAGTTCGATGTAGGACTGGCCAGCCAACGCGGCACCGGTCGAGCCGGCGGGAAACCCATGGCACAACACGAGGCCGGGGGCACGTCCCGGGCGTGGCGGGCGCGCCAGGGTTCCGGCGAGTTCGATGTCGCCCGACGCGAAGCGCTCCTCGCTCGACGGCACCTAGATCCCGGACCGGTTCGGCGTCGTCGACGCGTCCCGGGCGACCATCAGGCCGTGCGGAGTCGGTAGCCGCGGTTGCGGGCCTCGGCGAGGGTGTCGGGGCCGAAACAGATGAAGGTCTCGGCGGCGATGAGTTCGTCGATGATCGCCTCGTCGGTGACCGCGTCGAGGTCGTAGACGACCTGGTTTCGCTTGTCGCCGAGGTAGCGGTGGTGTTCGAACGCTGAGGGTCGTTCCATGAGGCCGTCATCGTAGGGCCCTTCACGGGTCGGCGCGACCCCGATGGACGCGAAGCGGGGAGGCCACAATGGCCTCCCCGCTCACGAGTTCGGTTCCCCGGCGATCTGCCGGGGGCTGGAATGCCCGGAGGCGGCCTTACGTGCCGGGTGGGACAAGCTCCCGACAGCCGTGCTCCAAGGGTGAATGACTGGGATTCACCAGATGGTCCAGCGGCCGACTAGCGGCCATTCACCTCCGAAGTCCCACTGCGATTGCTACTCAAGTTGGACCACCTCCTTTCCTCGGTAGAGCAATCTAAGCACATGACGGCGGCGTGTGGGGAGCTATTCCGAGAGGTTTCCGCGAGGGCTCAGGGACCGTCGTCGCCGGCCCCGTCCTCGGGCTCGTTCCCGCCCTCTTCGAGTGGTTCGGGAACGGCTTCGCCGACCGCTCCGATGGCACGCAGGTAGAGCGCGTCGAGGTCGAGTACGACGACGACGTCGACGGGGTCCACCGGGATGCCCTCGTACTCCGCTCGCTCGATGAGGGCGTCGACCGCGTCGTCCTCGTCGGCGACGATCGGGCCGGTCGCGTCACGGGCGGCGTCCTCGGCGATGAGGTCGACCCGCCCGAAAGTGGCGAGCCCGCGACTGCGCAGCCAGGTGAGGTTCCAGGCGAGCAGCGACTCGACATCGTCGCGGTCGAGGCGCTCGGCCACCTCCCCGGGGAGGCGTTCGCACACGAAGTCGGTCGCTTCGGCCAGGTCGTAGACGGAAACCGGCAGGCTCCGGGCCAGGCCGCGGGTCGTGGCGTTCACGGCGAACACGGCGATGCCGATGACGAGGAGCGCCGCAACAGCGCCGAAGAGCCAGATCACCGGGGGTCCTAGAGGCCGACGCGGTCGCCGAGGCGGGACCGGTGGTCGATCGCGTCACCGAAGGTGACGGCCGTGGACTTCGCCCTCTTCAGGTAGAGGTGGGCGGGATGCTCCCAGGTGAAGCCGATGCCGCCGTGGACCTGGATGGTCGAGTTGGCGACGTGGACGTAGGCCTCGTCGGTGGTGGCCTTGGCGAGACTCGCTTCCGCGGCGAGGTCGACGTCGGCTCCTGTCCCGGCGCCTGGCCGGGTCGCGTCGACAGCTCCCGCAGCCGAGTAGGCCGCGGACCGGGCCGTCTCGATCTCGAGGAGCATGTCGGCGCAGCGGTGCTTGACGGCCTGGAACGACCCGATGCGACGGCCGAACTGCACGCGTTCGCGTGCGTAGTCGGTGGCCATCTCGAGACAACGCTGCGCGCCACCCACCGATTCGACGGCCAGCGCCACGCAGGTCACGTCGAGGGCGCGTGCCACCGCCGCATCGACCGCTCCGGGCGTGCCGACCGGGACGGCGGGCGTGTCGGCGAAGTCGAGCCGTGCGGCGGGCCGTGTGAGATCCAGCGTCGGTACCGGCGTGACGACGAGGCCCTCGGCGCCGGCGTCGCACCGCATGACGGCCGCCCCCTCCGGGGTCGAGGCCACGACCAGCACGACGTCGGCGAGGTCGCCGCCGATCACGTGGGGCGCGGTCCCCTCGAGTCGCCATCTCCCTGCGGAGACCCGGGCCCGGACAGACGACGCCGTCGGGTCGAAGCCGACCCGGTCCGCCGCGACGGCCACCGCTGCGATGGTCCCGCCGCCCGCGAGTTCACGCAACAACTCCGAGGCAGAGCCGTCCCCGATCGCGTCGAGCAGCGTCGAGGCCATCACGGTGCTCGACAACAGCGGGGCACACAGCAGGGACCGACCGGCCTCCTCGAGGACGACGGACAGCTCGCGGAAGCCGTAGCCCTGACCGCCGACCTCCTCGGGCAGCGCCAGGCTCTGGACGCCGAGTTCGGAGGCCATCCGCCGCCACAGGTCGCGGTCCATGGGGACCGGTTCGGTCATGAGTCGTCGGACCTCGGACTCGGGCGAGGTCGCGTCGAAGAACGACCGCACGACCGCGCGCAGGTCTTCTTGTTCGGGCGTCAACGCGAGCGGCACGGGCCGGACTTCCTCCCACTGCGGCGGCCGACGTGGCCACCGGTACGGCAGACTTGATACCAGGCGTCGACGCGCCGCTCCATTCGCACGCGACCGGGGGAACCCACCCATGGCCGACCACGACACCATCGAGCACTACTGCTTCGCCCAGGAGGGAACGGGGCGGAACCGCACCGCCGCCGATGCCGTGGCGACGCTGCACTACCGCGACACCGCCGCGGAGATCCACAAGGTCGTGGTGGGACCCGTCGACAACAATGTCTTCGTCCTGCGGTGCCGGGCCACCGGCGACGCGGTGCTCCTGGACGCCGCCAACGAGCACGACCAGTTGCTGGAACTCGCGCAGCGTCTCGGCGTCCGTGAGGTGCTGGAGACCCATGGACACTGGGACCACATCCAGGCCGTCCCGCAGATGCGCGACGCCGGCTACTCCGTGCACGTCACCGCGGCCGACGCGGCGATGCTGCCCTCCTATGACGAGATCCTCGACGACGGCTCGGTCATCGAGGTGGGTCGCCTGCGCCTCCACACGATCGCCACTCCCGGCCACACGCCGGGTTCCATGTGTTTCCGCCTCGAGGGCGCACCCGTGGTGTTCACCGGCGACACCCTCTTCCCGGGCGGACCGGGGGCGACGAAGTTCGAGTACGCATCCTTCGACGACATCATCGAATCGATCGACAACCGACTGTTCTCGGCCCTCGCGCCCGAGACCATCGTGATGCCCGGACACGGCGACGACACGACGATCGGCCACGAGCGGCCGAATCTCGACGAGTGGATCGAGCGGGGCTGGTGACGGCGACCCCCCGCGCGGCCGCACCCGGCGCGGGCGCGACCCGACCGTGAATGCGCTGCCCGCCGACGAGCGGCCCGTCGACCCGACCCCGCTGCACACCGCGGACCTTCCCGACACGCCGATCCGGGATCGCAACGTCCCGGCCGAGGCGTGGATCGAGGCGCCGCCGGAACTGTTGAGCCTCGGCGACGACATCGGAACCGAACTGACCGCCTACAAGCGCCGGCTCGGACGCTGGCTGCTGTGGCGGGCCGGCCCGGCCCGACGTGCGGACGCCCGCTACATGGCCCTCGACGCCTCGGACCTGTCCGTGCAGTACACGTTCCGCCTCTTCGCGGACGGCTCGGGCACCGGCATCGGTCCCAGCGGCGAGACCCACGACCGGTTCAGGGCGTGGAAGGAGGACCTGCTGGCATGGACTCCGTAGATCCGGCGGAGTCGGCGCCACCGGGGTGGCCGCACTTCGATGACGACGAGATCGAAGCGGCGATGGCCCCGCTGCGCAGCGGGAAGGTCAACTACTGGACCGGGACGCAGGGACGTTCCTTCGAGGAGGAGTTCGCCGCGGCGATGGGTGCCCGGGCGGCGGTGGCCGTCGCCAACGGGACGGTCGCTCTCGAGGTGGGCCTCGAGGCGCTCGGCGTGGGCCCCGGCGACGAGGTCGTCGTCACTCCCCGGACGTTCGTCGCAACGGCGAGCGCCGTCGTCCGTGTGGGCGCCACCCCGGTCTTCGCCGATGTGGACCCGGTGACCCAGGGGATCACGGCGGCCACCGTCGAACCGGTACTGAGCGACCGCACCCGGGCGGTGATCGTCGTGCACCTCGGCGGTTGGCCCGGCGATGTGGCGGCGCTGCGGGCGCTGTGCGACCAACGCGGGATCGCTGTCATGGAAGACTGCGCACAGGCCCACGGCGCAGCCATCGGCGGCCGAAGGGTCGGCGGCCTCGGCACCATCGCGGCGTGGTCGTTCTGCCAGGACAAGATCATGACCACCGGCGGCGAAGGCGGGATGATCACGACGAACGATGAGGCCCTCGCCGAGTCGGTGTGGGCGCTCAAGGACCACGGCAAGAGCTTCGATGCCGTGTATCGGCGCGACCACCCGCCGGGGTTCCGGTGGCTGCACGAGGGAATCGGCACCAACGCCCGGATGACGGAGTCCCAGTCGGCGATCGGCCGGGTCCAACTCACCAAGCTGGACCGCTGGGTGGACACGCGCAGGTCCCACGCCGCCCGTCTCGACGCCGCGTTCGCCGACGTCGAGGCCCTCCGCCTGACGATCCCTCCCGCCGACATCCATCACGCCTACTACCGCCATTACGCGTTCGTGCGGCCCGAACGCCTCGCCCCGGGTTGGGACCGGGACCGCATCATCGCCGAGGTGGCAGCGAAGGGTCAGGCCGTCTTCAGCGGATCCTGCGGCGAGGTGTACCGGGAGCGGGCATTCGTCGAGCGCGGCCTCGCCCCCGCCGAACCGATGCCCGTGGCCGCCGAGTTGGGCGACACGTCCCTCGCGTTCCTCGTGCACCCCACCCTCGAAGCCCGCCACATCGACGCGGTGGCCGAGGCGGTCATCGAGACGGTCGCGGCCGCGACGGCATGAGGACACTCGACCCTCGCGGCGGGTTTCTCCTATCGCCGTAGTGTTTTCCTACGGGCCGCGGCTCGTAGACTGACGCCATGGTCGCAGACGCCCCGCCACCGCTGTTCGAGATCGACGACCTGCACGTCACCGTCGACAGCGACGAGAACCACCCCGAGATCCTGAAAGGGCTGGATCTGACGGTGGGCACCGGTGAGATGCACGCCCTGATGGGCCCCAACGGCTCGGGCAAGTCCACGCTCGCCGCCGCTCTCCTCGGCAGCCCCGAGTACGAGGTGACCTCCGGATCCATCCGCCTCCGCGGCGACGACATCACCAACTGGAGCGTCGACGCACGCGGCAAGGCCGGGCTCTTCCTCGGCTTCCAGTACCCCCAGGAGTTCGCCGGCGTCTCCGTGTTGAACTTCCTGCGCCAGGCGCTTCAGGCCCGCACCGGCGCGGAGATGTCGATCATCGAGTTGCGCCGCTCGATCATGGCGTGGATGGAGCGCCTCGGGATAGACCCGAGCTTTGCGGACCGCTACCTCAACGAAGGGTTCTCGGGCGGCGAGAAGAAGCGCAACGAGATCCTCCAGATGGCCCTGCTCGAGCCCGAGGTCGCCATCCTCGACGAGACGGACTCCGGCCTCGACATCGACGCGCTCAAGGTCGTCGCCGAGGGAATCACCACGGTGCGAAACGAACGGCCCGAACTCGGCGTCGTCGCGATCACCCACTACCAGCGCCTGCTGGACTACCTCGAGCCTGACCACGTCCACGTCATCCTCGACGGCCGCATCGTCGCCTCGGGCGGCATGGAACTCGCCGAGAAACTCGACGCCGACGGCTACGAGGCCTTCCGGTGAGTGCGGCGGCCCCGGCGGCCGACACAGAGCCCGGCTTCGACGTGGCGAAGGTCAAGGCGGACTTCCCGCTGCTGAGCCGCACCGTCAACGACACGGCCATCGTCTACCTGGACTCGGCGGCCACCTCGCAGAAGCCCCGGGTCGTTCTCGACACGATGGACGACTACTACGAGACGATCAACGCGAACGTCCACCGCGGGGCCTACACCATCGCTGACATCGCGACGCGCAAGATGGAGGCCGCCCGCGCCAAGGTGGCCTCGTTCATCGGCGGGGCCGATCCGAACGAGGTCGTGTTCACGAAGAACGCCACCGAGGCGCTGAACCTCGTCGCAGGTTCGTGGGGCCGTGCCAACCTCTCGGCCGGCGATCCCGTACTGCTCACCCAGATGGAGCACCACGCCAACATCGTCCCGTGGCACATGCTCGCCGCGGAGCGCGGGATCGAATTGCGCTGGGTTCCCCTGACCGACGACGGCCAACTCGACCTGACCGACCTGGACCGCCTCCTCGACGGCGTCCGACTCGTCGGCGTCAGCGTGATGTCGAACGTACTCGGGACGATCAACCCGGTGACCGAGATCTCGAAGGCGGCTCACGCGGCCGGAGCCGTCGTCGTGGCCGACGCCTGTCAGTCGGTCCCCCACCTCCCCACCGACGTCGCCGAACTCGGCGCCGACTTCATCGCCTTCAGCGGCCACAAGATGTGTGGCCCCACCGGCGTCGGGGTGCTGTGGGGTCGCGCCGAACTGCTCGACGTCATGCCCCCGTTCCTGGGTGGCGGTGAGATGATCCTCGACGTGACCACAGAGGGGTTCACCACCAACGACATCCCCTGGAAGTTCGAGGCCGGGACGCCACCGATCGCGGAGATCATCGGCCTCGGCGCCGCGGTGGACTACCTCGAAGCCCTCGGTATGGAGGCCGTTCGCCGCCACGAGGTGGAACTCACCGCCTATGCCCTGCGGACCCTGGAGAGTCGCTTCGGCGACGGGATCACGATCCACGGTCCGTCGGAGCCCGCGGCACGCGGTGGGGCCCTCTCGTTCGCGTTCGGCGACATCCATCCCCACGACATCTCACAGGTGCTCGACCAGCACGCAGTCTGTGTCCGGGCCGGCCACCACTGCGCCAAACCACTGATGCGTCACCTGGGGGTGGGTGCGACAGCCCGCGCTTCGGTGTACATCTACAACGACGAGTCCGACATCGACGCCCTCGGTGACGCTCTCGAACACGCTGCCGACTTCTTCGCATTCTGAGGACCGCCACGATGCCAGACCTCGAAGATCTCTACCGTGAGATCATCCTCGACCACTACCGCAACCCCCGTAACCGGGGCACGCTCGAGGCGCCGCCCGCGCACCGCGCCGAGGGTTTCAACCCCCTGTGCGGCGACGAGGTGATCGTCTACATCGACGTCGACGACGCCGGCAACGTCGGCGAGGTACGCATCGACGGCCAGGGCTGTTCGATCTCGCAGAGTTCGGCGTCGATGATGTCGGCCGCGGTGAAGGGCCACTCTTCGGCCGAGGTCCGTGACCTCGCCAGGGCCTTCAAGCAGATGATGTCCATCCACGAGACGGACATCGGCGGCGACGGCAGCGAAGCCGAGGTCGAACCGCCGCCCAGCGGCGAGGTCGGCTCCGAACTCGGGGACCTCGAGGCACTGCGCGGCGTGGTCAAGTTCCCGGTCCGGATCAAGTGCGCCACCCTGTCGTGGAACACGCTCCTGAGCGCCCTCGACGAGATCGACGCCGACGCTACCGGTACCTGAACCTGTCCATCACGTCGCCGTGGTCGCCGCGCAGGGACGCTGCGAGTGGCCCGGGAAGCTCATCGCGCCACGCGCCGGGCCGGCCCCGTCGGAAGAACCGGTCCGAGGCGGGCGGGCGTTCGGAGAACCCGACAGCGTCCTCGATGGCCCGCAGACGCTGAAACGACGTCGCCTCCACGGCCGCCTCGAGTCGCTCGGTGGTCCCCCTGTGGCCGAGGAAGGCGAGCGCCGAGCCGAACGTGGCGACGGGGTCCGAGACACAGTCCTCGTACCGGACGACGTGCACATCGAAGGGTGTCTCGTCCAGCCAGGACACCACATGGTCGGACCACCTCCCGAGTCTCTGGACGACTTGGCGGCCACCGCTGGACCCGCCGACCGCGAACTCCGCGTCGTTCATCACCGCGACAGCCCGTTCCATGGTCCACCCGTTGTGGTGCGCCCAGGACACCGCGACGTCGCGCGGGTCCCGCACGACGTAAACGGCACCTCTCGTGGCGGCGACCGAGACGGCAGGCATGCCCGAGTCACCGCAGCGGAACGCATCGTGCACCTTGCACGGCAGCCGCTCACCTCCCGCGGCGTCGATCACGTCGTCGGCAACGGGCCTCAGCCGGGCGATCTCAGCGTCGGTCAGCAGCGTGGAGACCAGCCCTAGGGCGCCGTCGAGTCGGCCCCGCCACGATGCAATGCCTTCGGACCGGAGGTCCTCGAGATCTGTGAGCATGTCCCCGCTCCCGAGCCGGAGCCAGGCCGTCAGCACCGCTCTGAACCACGTGTTGCCCGATTTCGGATACGACGAGAGCCAGACGGTGTCACCCACCGGTGCCTCCGGTGACGGTGATGACCCCGGCCACGATGGCCCCGGGGTCGACGTGAGCGGCTGGCACCGTCAACCTGGCCGTGCTGAGACGTCGAGCAAGGGCTGTCACGAACTCGAATCGGCGCGGCTGTAGACCGAGCCCCTCCAGCGCCCAGGGGTGCCAGCCGGCGGTGACCAACCGGGTGACGGCATCGAAGGTGTCCCCCGTGGCGACCTCGGGACGTTCGACGTGGTCGCTTCGGACAACGTGAATCAGATGAGTGGCCTCCACGGGTTCTTTCGCGGCAGTGAGCTCGTAGCGGCGCTTGGAGACGCCGGGACGTATCACTGAACCGTCGCCGAGGCCGAGGGCTGCGGCAGCGTCGGGCTGGAGTTCCACCCGACCACCCCGAGGATCGATCCATCCGGACTCGACGACGGTCACCATGTCGGCGAGCACCGCACCGCCGGCACCCGCGAGCGCGGCGGCGACTGTGGAGGCGCCGCTGGCGGCGTCTCCGACGATGATCACCCCGGCCTGCGCGTGGGAAACCGCCGCCGCCCGCAACGGGAACCGGCCCGCCAGTACGTCGCCGAGCGCGACAGCTGGGATCACCAGCGCCTCGATCGAGCCGGGTTCGTCGCCGTCCACGACGGACGCGACGACCGCCCCGGAATCGTCCACCTCCACGCGACCCAGCCCGTCGACGGCCACGACGCCGCGGTCCGGGCGGACCGCGGCGACCGGGATCGACGCCGATGCTCCGTCCAGCACCTCAGCGGCCTCGGGTTCCGTACGGTTTCACGTACTCCACGACAGCGGTGGGGAGCGGACGATCCCGCCGCCGCTCGAACCACCGGAGGTGGGCGCTCACCATCAGGGCACGTGGCAGCGTGAAACGCAGCTCGGACGCCTGCCTGCCGCGCGGCGCAACGTCCGGCCAGCCGTCGAGGATCCCGGCTAGACGGTCGACGTCGATGATCTCCGAGGACAGCGCATGGCCCCTGGCGGCAGCCACCTGCTCCTCGAACACGGTACGCATCTCGCCGAACCTCTCGAACCAGTCGGGCAACTGCGCGCCCCTGGTGCGACGGTCGAGGATCTCGGCGGGAACCAGGTCACGCATCGCCCGGCGGCAGACGGCACGGTCCACACCTTCGACGCGTCGGACCGTCTCGGGCTGGGCCAGCGCGGCATCGAGGACCCGTCGGTCCGCCAACGGATCCCTCGTCACCGCCCCCGTTAGCAGCGCCCGTGCCTGCGACGTCTCCGCGTGTGCCGCCGCACTTCGCAGCGAGACGTCCACCTGCTCGGCCCGCCAGGACGTGGCACCCGTGAACAGACCCGCCACATCGTCGTCGCCGAGGATCGCCCGCGCCCCGGGTCGCACCGCCCACGCCGAGCGCCATCGCCGGATCGCATCGTCCATCGGCACGCGGCCGAGGCGACGTCGAACCCGCGCCGGCACGAGAGGCGACAGAAGGTCCCGACGGAGAACGTGTGCGAGGGTCGTCCCCGTCAGCCTCCCCCGGGCACGGGCCTCATGGAGCAGCCGCACCGGCCGGCCCTCCCGTAGGAGTTCGACGAGCCATTCCGGTCCGTCGGCGCTGAAGGCGAGGTTCCCCTCCTCCCCAACGAGCACGACGTCGACGCCGTCTCCGGCCGCCGCGGCGTGAGCTGCGTCGTACCAGAGCGCATTGGCGACGTTGCGCGCGGCGACCCCACCCAGCTCCCAGAACTTCTCATGGGCAACGAAGACGTCCCCGCTGTCGCTCCCTGTGAACGTCGTTCGCAACGTCGGGTGGCGCGCCGCGAGCGCCTCGACGGCGGACCTCTCGTCGGCGACCCATCCCGGGCCGACGTCACCGGTCCAACCCGGCGGCGGCACCGATGTGTAGGACCGCACCGGCCCGTCGTGAAGCTCGACGGCGACCGCCGCCACCGACGCCGAGTCGAGCCCACCGCTGAGAAGCACCCCGGGTGATGCCGCGTCATCCAGGGCGTCGGCCACTGCTTCCTCGAGGGCGCCTCGCAACCGGGTGGCGTGGTCGTCGATCGGGGCGTCGTCGACCACGTCACGGGGACGCCACCACCTCCGCGACGTGACACCGTCGGCCCTGCACAGCAGCATCGTCCCGGGTGGGATCCGACTCACGCCTGCCACCAGGGTCCGTTCTCCTGCGAACAGACCGGCGGCCATTTCCACCGCCCGCCGCTCGTCGAGGTGGTGCCCGACGGCCTGGAGCCCGGTGAGGGCCAGAGCGTGGGATGCGAAAGCCACCATCTCATCGTTCCGCCATACACACAGTGGAGTAGCGGCCGCCGGTCCGACGGCGAGCATCAGCATCTCCCGCTCCGGGTCGACCACCGCCAGGGCGATGTCTCCGAGACGCCCGATGGCAGCGGGGCCCCGACGCAGGTAGAAGCCGAGGGCGACGTCGGCGTCGCAACCGGGGGAAAGGCCGAGCTCCGCGGCCAGGCGACGCGATCCGGCGAGGCGTCCGCCGGTGGCCGCGGCCGTCCCGGATGCCGCGACCGACAGCGACGGATCCGCTCCGGCGGCACCTGCCGACAACATGATGACGCGCCCGGGTCCGAGGCCACCCCGCCACCCGTGGACTGGCGCGGCTCCGAGTGAACCGGCGAGACCGGACACATCAGGAGTGGGCGTTTTCCACGTGACCACTCCGCCGATCAGATTCATGGCCGCGATGGTGCACGACCGGACGAGCCGGACGCCACTATCCCCGCCCCCGCTGCTTCGGTCCCCACGGCCTGGTCCAACCGATGATCGGCGCCACGTCCTGCGAAGTTGCTATCGTGACCCCCATGGCGGAATCCGATCACGACATCACGCCCACCCCGGGACAACAGCGCCCCTGGCACGCACCGACGCTCCGGTCCGTTTCAGCACGGCTCACCGCCAACGGCGCGACGACCGGCTCTGACGGCGGTGGACGTCCGGCGAGCACCGCCGCCTCGCCGTTCTGAGCGACCCGCGCCGGGGCATTCCTCTCCGGTAGGTCACCGCCCGGACATGAGCGACAACGCAACTTCGGCGACCTGTTTCGCCGAGCACCCCGCCGGAGGTCGCCGGAGCCGCACGACGGGCACCGCCTCTGCGACTGCGACACGTTCGGCGAACATCATGCGGGGGTCCAACGCGTCGCCGACGCGGCGCAGGTAGCTGAGGCGGTGCAGGGCTGAGATGGCATCCATCCCGTCGAGCGTCTCGACGGTCGGCCCTCGGACGCTCTCATCTCTTTCGAGGCTCACCACGACACTCACCACACGCGGCCGCGTGTCCCCCCAGGGGATGGCAACCTTCCCGACCCCGTCCGCGACCGGGCCTGTCAGATCGACTCCGCCCGACCGAGCGTCCTCGGGGAAGACCATGAGGGGGCGGCCATGGCCAGCGGTGGTGACCGTGTGATCGTTGCGCCGAAGGACGGCGACGTCGTCGGCGACGGCTGCGGCCCCGAGCGCGACCGCCGCGAGCGCAGTCGTGGACTTTCCGATGCCGCGCGGTCCTCCCAGGACGATCGCTTGCCCGTCGACGGCGACCGCCGTGGCATGCAGGCAGATGTGGCCTGCCAGGGTGGCGACGATTCCCGCGACGGGGCCGAGCATCACCGCCGCGAGCCGCACCGGGTCGACGCCGGGCACAGGACGGATGGTCACACCGTCGGGGCGGACCTCCACGTGGGCACAGCTCGGGAACCATGCGGTGCAGTGCCCATGCGAGACCCGGAACCACGAGCCGTGTCGGAGCCCACCCGCTTCCCGATCCGCCGGCCCGTAGGCGACAGGTTCCGCGAGCGTGACGGGCACACCCAGCACCTCGGCGGGCACGTCCGAGCGGAAGGCATCCCCGCCGCGATCGGATCCGTCGCCGGGACGGTCCGGGGAACGACCGGAACCGGCAGTCACCGAACCAGTCCCTCGATCCGTTCGCAGAGGTCGTCGAGTGGCCAGCCCTCCCGGGGCCGGCGCAGCTCGAATACCGGTAGTCGGTGCGCCACCGTCGCCCGCCATGCGAAGAGTTCCGTGGGCCAGATCTGTGAGACGACCGTGCGCCAGCTCGTCTGGATGTCGACCGCGACGAAGGCGTCGCTCCCCGACAACCGCCCGATGACCGGCTCCGACACGTCGTCGGGCACGAGTACGACGACCGCGGCCACCTCCCCGGGCTCCGCATCCACCCACGGGATCGTCAACTTGGAACCGTCGGCGCCATCGGACACCGCGGGCCCGAGATCCAGCCCTACCATTTCGATGGTGTCGGGCCAGACGTGCAGCGGGCGCCCGATCGACACCGTGTGTACACGTGGGTCGTCGACGTCGAGGACAGTGAGGTCATCGGTCACCGGCTCCGCCCCGCGTGCCACCAGCGACAGCGACGTCGTGGTCTTGCCCGCACCGCGGTTCCCCGAGAGAGCCACGCGCGTCCCGTCTACCGCGACCGTTGACGCGTGCAGCGCGAATCGCTTCTGCTGGCCGAGTACCAGGGTGGCCACCAGCCCGTAGAGGTAGGCCGCGAGGTATTCGTCGTCCAGCCCGGGTTGTGGGTGGATCGCCACCTTGCGGCCCTGCTCCACGCAGATGTGGCCGACCCGGTCGGCCCAGATGACCGCCCGGCCGCCATCCGCGTGGACTCGCAGGTGTTCGCCACCCCCGAGGCCGCTCAACTCGCGCAGGCCCCCGGGCTCCGGTTCGCCATGACGGGTGACCGTGACGGTCGCGCCCACGAGTCGGGCGGGGAGGGTGGCGTTCCCTCCGGCGACGCCGGGACTGTCGCTCGGACGGTCGTTCACCCGCCCACTATCGTCGTCGAGGGACACGGAGGCCAACACACCGCGACGCACGACAGCGGGTGGATCTCGATACGTGAACCTGGCGGGCGGTGTTGTAATGGTGCGGGCTGCGGCCCACCACCAGCGTATTTCTCCGCCACCGACCTCGTTGTCGGCGCCTCATCTCTCGTTCAGCGGCCCCGGTAACTCGCAAGCGGCGTGTGTGCCTCCTGCTGCCCCGCACCGTTGACGACGATGTTGCCGACGCTCACCCAGGCGTGCGCCCCCAGTGTCGCCGCGTCCGCCACCCCGAGATGGATGACCGTTTCAACCCCCCGGGCTGTGAGAGTGCGGCGACACGCCAGTACCTGGCGCAGACACCCCGGATGCCACGGAAGCACCGCTGCGATACGCGCAACCAGGCGACCGACCTCGATACCCAGCCGCAGGTCCGCGTCCGACGCGGGGGCGAGTCCCGCCGGGTCGAGCGCAGGACGCGCGTCACCGAGCAGCGGCGAGATCGCGCTGCGACGCACGACCGCCAACTGTGCCGATGCGCGGACCAACTCGAATCCACAGCGCAGTGCCAACCGGCGCCGACCGGCGTCCATCGTGATCGCAGTCTTCAGCGCACGAAGCACGTGCACCCTTCCCGTCGACAGTCACCGTCTGCACCAATGATGGACAGGAGCGCCCTGCGGGCGCCACACTCCGGGGCGTGTCCATGACCGACCTCACCCAAGACTCAGTGGTGGTTCGCAGCCGGCGGCCACTCACGGCCCCTGTGAACGACGACCTCGTGATGCTGGACCCGGATTCGGGGAACTACTACGGGCTCGACGACATCGGCCAGCACATCTGGTCGCTGATCTCCGAACCCGCTGCGGTCGGCACCATCTGTTCGGCCCTGATGGCGGACTACGACGTCGACGAGGCGACCTGTCGCAACGACGTGATCGCGCTGCTCAGCGACATGGTCGAGGCGGACCTCGTCACCGTCACCAACTGAGCGCCGTTCCGTCCGCAACCTCGCCCCCCTGCCCACCGGGGCACGACACGAATCCAGGCGCGTAGAATCTGCCGATGGCGCACACCACCAACCCAGAGGCTGAATCGGAGCGGAGCCGGTGGCACGAGCCGATGCTGCGGCGACTGTCGATCGACGCGACCAACGCGGAGGATCCGGTCACCGACGATCCGGTCACGACGTTCTCCTGATCGACCTTCTGCGCGTCCTCGCCTTCGCGCTCGCACGTGAATCGGGTGAGGCGTGCTCTCCCCCGCCCGTGGGCGACCCGGCGGCGTTCGCCGACGCAGCCGAATACCATCTCGTCGTCCCGGTCATCGCCCCGATCCTGTCAGAGCTGGACCTTCCCGCGGATGTCCGGTCCTCGCTCATGCACAAAGCACACACCCAGGCCCTCCGGAGCCTGCACGCCGGAGCCCAACTCGGCGAGATCGTCTCGACGCTGACAACCGCCGGTGTACCGCTGCTGGTCCTCAAGGGACTTCCGCTGGCGCTGAACACGACCGGCCGCCTCGCCGGTCGGCACCCTGGGGACATCGACGTCCTCATCGACGTGGGCACCCTCGACGAGGCGGCCGCCGCTCTCGTCGCCGGAGGCTGGGACCCGCCCCGGGACCGGGCGAACGGCGTGGACCCGTCCTGGCGGCGCTGGCTGCGGTACGTGTTCAACCAGGTGCTGATGACCCGCGACGACGCCGCCGTGGAGATCCACTGGCGTCTCGAGTCCACGGTGGCGACGGACGTCGACTTCGCGGGCCTCTGGCACCGCCGCGGTTCGGTCTCGCCCTCAGACACGGAGATACCGGTTCTGGGTGAGGTGGACGAGATGACGTTCGTGGCGGTGCACGCGGGGCGCCACCGCCTCGAGCGACTGAAGTGGGCCGTGGACGTGGCCCGGCTCCTCGCCCAACGCCCCCAGCTGGTCGACGAGGTCACCGCGACCGCCGACGCCTGGCATGCGCGGCGCTGCCTCGACGTCGCCTTCGACGGTGTCGATGCTCTCGGACTGTTGGATCTGGGTGCCACCCCGGACCCGTCGATCCTCGAGCCCCTGGACAAGTTCGCGCTCATGCGGTTCCGCTACGGCCTCGTCGAACGGCCCGCGGACAAGGTCCGCATGCTGGCCGGCTACGTGGGGCCACAGCCCGCGCTGGCCGACGAGCGCGTGCCCGACCGGCTCGCTCTCGCCGCCGCACCCTTCCGTCAACTCTGGCGGGGCATCAGCCGCAGGTGAGGGCGTTCAACCACCGGCAGCGCCGTAGTCGATGCCTGTCAGCTCGGCGAGACGGCGCTTCGACTCGGCGAACCTCTCCCGCAGCGTCTCGATCAGGTCCGGGTCCGCCGGATCGCGTCGGCCCACGTTGTGAGCGTCGAACTCGGGGCGGGGCGCCGCGTCCGGATCCACTCCGATGAATCGCAGACAGTCTGCGTACACCGGCCACGGATCTTCGGCGAGGGCCTCGTAGGTCGTGATCAGCATCTGCGACCGCGGATAGAACTGCCACCAGCGTTCCAGTTGATCCGCGTACTCGCCGCGCGCCAGGTAGCTGTGTTCCCAGTACGCACGTTCTGGTTCGAGACCGCGGGCCAGGAGTTCCCGGGACGCTCGGAGCCGTCCGTCCTCAGCCGCGAACGCCTCTGCTGCCGGAAGGTCCTCCTGTCCCCTGCTCACCACCATGGCGTGGTGCGAGAATGCCCGGTCCACCGGCTCACGCAACACGACGATGAGTCGGACGTTCGGGAGGACCGCGGCCATCCGAGCAGGAACGTGCTCGTGGAACAGGTAGATGGGCGTCGCCTCCCCTGTCACGACCGGCCCGCCCGTACGTAGCCGTCGCGCCCACATCGCCGGCAGCGCCGGAAAGCCGAGGCGGTACGACGCGAAGGACTCGCCGCCCGGTCCCTGACGGCTGTCGAAGAAGTGCTGCTCCTTGCGGCGGCCGGCCATCACCTGAGGGTGGCTCGTCATCCACCGGTACAGAGAGGTCGTCGCCGCCTTCATCGCGCCGATGATCACGAAGTCAGGGGCCGCGTGCGTCGCCACGGGCGAGCGACCGAGCACTTCTTTCAGAACACGCCGAGGCTCGATCACGCGAGCCCGACTCAGGTGTCCTCTACGCCTGCACGGCGCGAAAAGAGCGCTTCGAGGTCGTGCTCCAGCGTGTCGCCGTCATCATCGGACTGATCGTCCCAGAGGTTGTCGTCACCGTTGCGTCGCTTCTTCATCGAGCCCTGTTCTCGGACCGGGTAGCCGTAGCCGTAGGCCCCGTAGCCGTAGGTTCCGCCCCGGGGGGCGTCGTTGAGCACCGTGCCGATCACGGGCGCATTGACCTGGGCGAGCAGTTCGACCGCCCGGACGAGTTCCTTCTTGCGGGCACGGTTGGCCTTGGCCACGACGAGGACGGCGTCGACCTGGCCGGCGAGCACGAGCGCGTCCGAAACCGGCAGAACGGGGGGCGAGTCGACGAGGACGACGTCGGCGGCTTCGCCGAGCATCATGAGCAACTCGCGCGTGGTGCGACCACCGAGCGCCTCGGAGGGATTGGTGGTCGGCCGCCCAGCCCCGATCGCGAGAAGCGAGAGGTTGGCGGCCTTCGGCGACGGCACTGCCGTCGAACGCGGTGTCGCCTCACCCAGGAGCACATCGGTGAAGCCCGGGCGGCGCCTGAGCCCGAGGAACCGGTGGATCCGCGGGTTACGAAGGTCTCCGTCGAGGATGATGACGCGCCGTCCTGCGCGGGCCATCGCGACGGCCAGGTTGACCACCGTGGTGGACTTCCCTTCGCCCGGATTGGCCGACGTCACCTGGATCGTGCGAATCGAGCGGTCGAGGGAGAAGAACTGCATTGCCGTCCGCAGGGTCCGATATGCCTCCGCCGTGTCCGAGGATGGTTCGTCGAGCGAGACGAGCCTCTCATCGTCATCTCGTTTCCAGTCTGCGACGTGGGGGATCACGGCGAGGGTCGGTAGCCCCGACGCCTTCTCGAGGTCCTCCTTCGAACGGATTCGGTCGTCGAGCGTCTCGCGCAACAGGACGAGTGCCAGACCGATGGCCACGCCGATGATGCCACCGAGGATGCCGTTGCGCACGGGCTTGGGGCTGTAGGGGCCGGCCGGGACCCCGGCGGGGCTGATCACCTGAGCGGTGATCCCTCCCGAGAGATCGGCTCCCAGTGCGAGCGACTCGATCGCGTTGAGGTAGACGAGGCGCTGCGAGTTCAGTGCGGCCGCCTCGGGGTCGTCGGCGTCGAGCGACTCGAGAAGGACGTCGATGTCGTCGATGCGCGCCTGAACCACGGCAGCTGTCGCCAGGTAGTCGTCCACAGCCCGCTGGCGGCGCTCTTCGATGTAGGTCTCGGCGTAGGCGTTGGCGAAGCGGGCCGCCACCTCGGGATCTCCGTCGGACACGCGGATCTCGATGACCGAGGCCTCACCGTCGACCTGGGCGTCGACGCCGGGAGCCGAGCCCTCGGTCTCGCGCACGGCGCTACGCATCACGCTGGACTCGATGAACGCGACTTCGGTCTCGAGTCGGTCGGCCTGGCCGATCTGTCCATCGCCGGCGTCGACGACGTTCGCGGCCTGCTGGACACCGACCAGTACGTCAGCCGTGGAGCGGTAGCGGTCGGCCTGGAGGGTTGTCAGCCCGTAGCCGAGTCCCGCGCAGACGACGATGGCCGCGACGAGCAGGTGCCACCCGCGTCGCAGGACCCTCATGTAGTCCTGAATACTCAGTTCGTAGTCGTCCACCGGGGTTTCCCTGGCCGCAATGAGCGTGAAAACGAGGCGGCCCTCGAGCCTCTCGCAGCCGAGACTACCCGTCGTCGGGTCCCCGTGGTCGGAACCCACCAGCCCATCAGGCTCCGAGGTTCACCCGTCGAGGCGAGCGGTGATCAACGCTGCGCTATCCAGCACGAACACGGCGCGATCGATATCGAGGGGCGCGTCGGGCCCGTCGAGGTCGAGACCCTGAGCTCCGCGAACGAGAACGGTCATCGTGTCGTCGACGGCGAGGGGCTGGTGGTCGATCGTGAGTCGGTATTCGGCGCCGGGATCGACGAACCCCGACAGCCTGGCCTCGACGGTCACGATCTCCCCTGCCGGGATGTCAACGAGGAGGCTGGACCGGCGCAGGCCGTACTCGACGAGCGGCTCGAACGGCGTGGGCACGCCGTCGACCAGGATCGTGTCGACCGTGAGCGCGCTGTACAGCGAGATGAGCGTGCGATTCGTGCCCTCCGGGAGGCCCCGGAGGTTCGAGTCCACGTAGTCGGGCAGGTCACCGGGCACCGTGCTGGTCAGTTCGGCTGTGAGGACGGTGCGAACCGAGCCGGTTCGCGGATCCGTGACCACGTCGACGGTGACGTCGCGGGTCAGGTAGGCGTCGAGCTTGTTGCCACCGCCATTGGACTGGCGCAACGCCAGGTAGTCGCCGTCGGGGACAGTGATGGCTCCACCCAGCCCGATGCGGTCGAAGAGGTCCTGGGTGGCACCGTCGGGGACGTGTACCCGCAGCCGGTTCTGTCGAACCACAGGTTGGAGGACGTCGAACATCCGGCGGGGCTCAGGCAGAGAGCCTCCGAGCAACTGCCCGACGGTCGCATCGAGGATCGCATCGAGGATGTCGGTGCGTTCGTCGACGTCGGGAAACTCGAGGTACTGGTCCCGCAGGAGGTAGTCGGCCACCTCGCGGGGCTGGAGCGGTTGTTCCCGACGTTCGACGGGTACCGGCCCGCTCAACTCGACGAGGGCCCCGAGGGCGAAGGGGTCCATGTAGATGAC
The DNA here is from genome assembly GCA_040219085.1 of Acidimicrobiales bacterium. Taxonomy (NCBI): domain Bacteria; kingdom Bacillati; phylum Actinomycetota; class Acidimicrobiia; order Acidimicrobiales; species Acidimicrobiales bacterium. Next base: position 42,468 of record JAVJTC010000020.1, on the reverse strand, counting down.
GCCGTCGACCGGTCCCCCGCCGGGGACCTGGGGGTAGAGGTTTGCCACGGCACGCGCCACGGTGGGCAGATCCGGCGTACCGGGCACGTTCTGCCAGAACCGGCCGGGCTCGCCCTGGCGGTAGCGGATGGGGTAGCTCTCCGGGTCGTCGAGGGCAACCGTTGCACCGTCCGCCCTGATCAACCGGTTGAGATCGCGCGTCGCACCGCTGGTCTCGAGGCGGAACGCGCCGTCGTCGACGATGAGCGTGGCGTAGGCGCCCATGAATCCGCCCAGTTCCCGGGTCTCGGCCGGGCTGGCGAGGATGACGAAGTAGCGGCGGGGCTGGTCCTCTCCCAGCAGCCACGGGGCGACGTCGATGACGTCGCGGCTCAACTCGAGGTCTCCCCGCGCATCGGTCAGTTCTGCGAAGAGGTCGTCCACGCGCTCGGCCAGCGGCGGGACCAGCCACCCGGAGTCGGCAGCCGAGACGACGCGCTGGGCCTCGATGACCGAGACCAGCGAGCGGTCCACCGCGCCGCTCAGATCCTCGAGCACTGCGAGGTCGAAGGCCCCGCCGACCACGGTAAGGCGGTCGACATCGGCGGCGGCCCCCTCCTCAGCCGCGATCGAGGCGAGTTGGGCGCCTGCGCTGCTGGCGTCGGCCAGCATCTTCTGGTGTTGCGAGACGATCGGCACGATCCGCGCTGCCCGGGCGAACAGGTTGTCGGCGCGGTCGCCCCCTCGACGGAAGTCCTCGGCCGCCTGCTCGAGAAGGGTGACACCGCCGTCGACGTCGCCACTGCGTATCGCCTCTAGACCGGCGCGCGACGTGTCGATGGCCTCTTCGAATGCACCCCGGGCCGACAGGGCCGAGACCACCGCGACACCGGACAGAAGGGCGACTAAGGCTGTGACAGCAGCTGCGGTGACGAACGCCGCCCGCCGATGGCGTTGCACAGGTCCCGTGGCGATCAGCCCCGACGCGAGGATCAACGCGAATGCGACGCCCGCCACCAGCGAGGGGGCGCCGTGGAAACCGAACGACGGCAGGTTCAGAGCCATCATCGCAACCGTCGCCCCCGCAGCGGCGCGGGCGGCCGCGCTCGGCAACACCGAGAGCCCGATCGCAATGAGGGCGACGACTACGATCCCCGCCGAGCCACTGTCGATGGCGACCGCGCCGTAGACAACGGCGCTCGCAGCGACGAGAGCCACCGGTGACGCCCACGCGGCGGCAGCGGTGACCGCCGCGGCGATCACGAAGCGGTAGAGACCGTCGAGGGGTTCAACGCCCGTGGCGGCGCCGGGAGAGAAGGTGGCGAGCAGACCGACGGCGGCGGCGAGCCCGAGCGCGATGAGATCAGCCCGACGCAGCCCCGCCGTGGTGGTTGTCGACCCGTCGGTCACCCCGGCGACGGTAGCGCTCGGCACACCGCCATCAGGTGACGGCCCGACACATCGTTCCAGGGCGATCGGCCACGCCGTAGTCTCGGGGCGGCGCGGCGACGAAGGCGGCATCGACATGCGGACTGTGTCTTTCACCACGGAGAGCTACCTGCCCCTGCTCGACGCCTGGCACCGGATATCCGCAGACGCACTCCCCCGCCTGACCGACATCGTCTGCGCGGACGACGTCTCCTTCCAGAGGGCCTCCGCCAGAGCGGGACTGCGTGCACACCGACTCACCACAGATATTGCGGGACACGGATTCCACCGGCGGCGACGAGGGTTCTGGCTCGCACGGTTCGACGCGCTGCGGGAGTTCCTCGACGACGACGATCTGATCCACACGGACCTGGACGCGTTCTGGCTGCGTGATCCGGTGCCTCGCCTCGCTGACATCGATGCCGACCTCGTCTTCTCGATCGAGTACGGCCTCCCCAAGGACATCGTCGATCGGTGGGGCTTCGTGTTGTGTTGTGGCTTCTTCGCCGCCCGGTCCACTCCAACGACCAAGGCGTTCTTCGACAGGTGGCGGGCCGCGGTGGCCGAACACGAGGACGACCAGAAGGCCATCAACTATCTGCTGGCTGAGATGGGCGTGGCGTGGGAGGAACCGACCGCCGGAGGTGACGTACTGCGACTGGGCACCGTGCACGTCGACGGGAAGCTGATGCGGGTCGCCGCGCTCAGGGAGTCAGCGGTCAGGCGCTCCGCCCCGATCGACCTCGCTGCAGGCCAACTCGTCTTCCATCCCTTCTTCGACAAGGTGACCCTGGCGGGGTCCTTCCAGATTTACGCGCACCTCGCCACCGGGCCGTTGCCGGCACTCACGGAATCCGACGTCGATGCAATGTGCGCCCGCTACGGGGTTCACGGCCTCAAGGGACGCAACCGTGCCGACCTGTGCCTGCTCGACCACCTCATCTCGGGCGGAGCCGACCACCCGGATCTGCTGGCACAACAGGGATGGATCCTGAACACCGGCGGCGCACCCGCTGCAGCTCTCGACGTCGTCGAACCCGTCTTCCGAGGCGGCGATCCCGGCGACTCCGCGATGACAGTGGCCGCCGTCGTCGTGTGCGACGCCGCTTCACACCTCGGATCATCGGATCTCGCCACGGAGGCGGCCCGCTTCCTTGCGCGCCATGGCGACGCCGGCCAGCTATGGCGGCGGCGCATCTTCGACCTGCTCCTCGAGCAGCGCCACTTCGCCGCTGCCGCCCGCTATGGAACTCGCGCCGCTTGGCAACATGCCCGGAGTGAACTCGGACGGTAGTCGGGGGGCTCCGGGGGACCCCGTCAACCTTTGGCGATCACAGCGAGCTTCACCGTCGGCCAGTCGACCCACTCACCTTGACGGAAGACCGAGGCGAGGCGCCGCAGGAAGTATCGTCGGTAGCCAGTGCCAACCAACGAGCGGAGTAGCCCGCGGGCGGAAAAGGGACGCCGGTCGGCCACAAGACCATGCCGCTGGTTGTACGCCGACCCCAGCGCATCGAGCATGGCGCGGTCATAGACGAGCGCAGTAGCCAACTCGGACCGGACCCGGACCAGCCCCTTGTCGATCTCTTCGATCCCTGATCGAAGAGATCCTCCGTCCAGGACAGAGCGCAGGAGGTCTCGTGTGCGAGCGACGGTGGGCAGCACCGCTTCGATGTGGTCAGGGACCCAGTGGAGGTCTTCGATGATGTAGAGGCCGCCGGGCTTGAGCGACGGCCAAAGCGTGGCCAGCGCAAGCTGCTGGTGGTACGAGGCGTGTGATGCGTCGTCGATGATCACGTCGAACCGGGGCGTCTCGGATATCAACCCCCGCAGGTCGTCGACAGACCCGGCGTCGCCCCGGACGAAGCGGAAGCGCTCCTCCTCGAACTCCGAGAAGTCCGAGATGTCGAATCCGGTGACCTGCGGATCGTCGAAGTACTCCAGCCAGGTGCTCAACGACGGCGAGCCGGACACCGGCCGGTCGACGCTCCCACGGCCTTCGATCTCGGGCCCTCCGATATGCAGTCCCAGCTCCAACAGCTGAAGCGGTCGGCAGCGCAATGGCGCGAACAGCGCGTCGTATAGGCACGAGTAGCTGTGGGCATCGCCAACAAGCGAACCCTTGTCTGTCCCGAACCGGTTCGCGATGTCCGTCAACGATGGCATCGGCTACGTCCTCACCTCATCATGACTGGCGACCCTGGCCAGGAGCGCCTCAGGGAGGCCGTCCGGTGATCCGGCTGCGGATCGCAGCGACGGAGACTCTCGTATGGGGGCACTGAGACTCATGACCCGTCGGTCACTCCGGAACACGTACTTGCCAGTGTCAGCGTAGACGAAGCGGGTTGCATGGCCAGCCGGGTATCTGCCCTCATGCGGACTTGCAGTCCGTCGTATCGATGAACTGCCGCGACAGACTACGTCCATGAGGCCCGAAACTCACGACAGGCGGAGTCTTCGATGATGCGGCGTGCGGCAACCGCAGCGAGACATCCCCGGCGGGCACTCGCAGCCCAACTCGTCTGGTCACAGGAGGGTGCCTCACTCGCGCGGCGGTACCGTCTTCTCAACTCGTCCCTCATCCGGTGGCCGTGCGAGATCAGGTGGGTGGCGGCGTTCGACGCGTTCGTCGTCGACGACGGTGAGGCATCGCTCATCGTTCCCCGGAAGGCACGGCTGTGGAAGTACCGAGACGGTGTGGCTCAGCGGCTCGAGGCGCTCGCACGCGAGTTCGGGGCCAGCGACCTTCCCCTGAATCCGTCCGAGCCGGTGATCGACTGCGGAGCGAACGTCGGCGAGTTCTCGTTGTGGGCGGCGCGGACGACGGGCTGCCGAGTCATCGCCGTCGAACCCGATCCGGTCGAGTTCGCGGCTCTGGAGAGGAATCTCGCTCCATCCGGCGCCACGGCTGTCCACGCTGGACTGTGGCACGAGCCCGGCGAGATGCAGATCTACCTCGGCAACGACCGGGGCGACACGACCCTCATCGACCCCGGGGGTAGCCCGCCGACCACAACGGTGCGCACTGTCACGCTCGACGCCCTTTGCCTCGAGGTGGCTCCGGATGGCGTGATCGGGTTACTCAAGCTCGAAGCGGAGGGAGCGGAACCTGAGATTCTGGCCGGCGCCGAGGAGACGCTACGAAGGACACGCTTCGTCACCGTCGACGTCGGTCCGGAACGAGGTCCTGCGCGGGAGAGCACAGCACCGGCCGTGACCACATTGCTCACCGATGCCGGCTTCAGGCTGCGGGCTCTGGTTCCGTCTCGACCGTCCATGGTGTTCGAGGCGAGTATCGGGACGTAGCTCAGGCTGACGTGTCGGTGAGAGCATCTGTCGGTGCGGGAGACTCCTCGACCGCGGGCAACGGGCCTCAGATGTCGATTCCCCAGCCGATGACGTTGTCCGCTGCCGCGGCGAAGGGATCGGGACAAATCTCCAGCGATACGGCCAGCGCGCATGTCCGCATCAACGCGTCCCCATTGTTCGCACGTCCTGCAAGGTGATCGGCGTGAAGTCTTGCCACGTTGAGCCACGGAGGCATCTCGCGGCCTGCCAGCTGGCTGACGCAGGTCGAGGCAAGGACACGAAAATCCTCCCGGTGGCGGAAGGCGTCGTCGAGGTCGATGAAGTTGGTCCAACCCGGCGCAGGCCAACGGAACCTCGGCAACCGTCGCCGGCCTGACGCCATCGCCCGGCGCCACAAGCCGGTCGCTCGGCGCCGTCGCCGCGTGACATCGTGCGGGAGTCCACCCGTCGCACTGCCCGGCAGGCGGGCTACATCTGGAGCCACCCGGGCGATGACCTCCCTGTACAGCTTCCGCTGGAAGCGCTCGGCGCGCGGGAGAGTGAGAAAGGCGCCGACCACCCGAAGGTCTTCGAACGGCGCCAGGAATCTCGGGTCGTTTGGCAACACACATGGCCGCATCTGGCACGGCTGTCTGACGAGAAGATAGAGATGGTCGTACGGCTCGAGGTCTTCCAACCCCTCGTTTGGTCCCTCCGGGATGAGGCTGCCGAGATGAGCGGCCGTTGGATGCGAATCGGAACCCCAAAGGTTCGTCTTGGCGGCAAGGCGCTCAATGCCCTCAGACCAGTCCCAGGAGACAGTTGGGGGAAGGTGGCTCCCGGCAAGCGGGTCCCCGAGATACCCGGTCCAGACGGTGCAGTCGACAGGAAGTTGTGCCGCGATCTTCCTGACCACCACGGCACCCAGCATGTGTGTCCAACTGGCACCGCTTCGCGCGGCAGCCCGGAAGTCCTCGATGTCGAAGGAAAGGTCAGCAAGGTCGAACCGTTCTGTCTCAGCGCCCAACGCCTCAGCGACGCGAGGCGCTAGTTCGAAGTCCCAGGTCCGAGCGGACCCATACGTGACCACGTGCACCTCATTGGCGTTGAGGTGCCGGCGCAGCAGAGCGAACACGAGCCGCGAGTCGAGCCCGGAACTGAGCGGGACCACGTGGGGGCCGGGTCCCGCCGGTATCACCGATTCCTCGAGGACCTTCTGGACGTGAGCTACCCGATCCGAGACCGCGTGCTCTTCCGCGCCGCGGATCGCACGGGCAGCGAAGGACCGGTAGGCCGCGATCCTGTTCGGACGCGGGATGAACCCGAGGTGCAGAAATGCGCCGATGACGTCAGCCTCATCGGTCATCTCCCAACCCCGGCGATGCCTGCAGCGAGGCCGCGACATGCTCGACGGGCACCTGACGGGATCAACTTCCTCGCCTGCCAGATCCTGTACTCGGCAGGTGCCCGCCAACCCGCAATCTCTGCCTCGACCACGGCGGACACTTCTGTTCGCGCTGTCTTCAACTCGCGCTTCTCGTGGAGTCCCTTCGCAGCAAGCAGCTGTTCGATCTCACGACGATCGAAGAGTCCGATGTCCGGGCCGATGTCGCGATCCGGGGAGTCGGCATACTCCGCGCCGGCCAGCAATGCCCGGTAGTCAGGCTCGCTGCGGCTGAGTCTCCGCCACATGACCCGGGAATACGGCATTCGCCGCTGGTGCTTGCGGGTGTGGAAGGCGCCCTTGCGGAACAGATCGGAGTAACTCTGTTCGTAGTCGTGCAGACCCAGCACGTCGGGGATCGACAGACTTGCGGCTCCTTCCGCTGCCATCTGGCTCGACACCTGCGACTCCGGCCTCGCCTCTCCGACAGCGGCTGCCAGAACTGACAAGGCTCTCGGAAGCATGCTCGTCCGGTACACGCGTGGGCACCCGGGTCTGGGGATCCTGAAAGACCGGTCGAGAACCTGGCCCTGGAGGTGGAAGAAGCCGTCCGGCGATGCCTCGGCGGCGGCCACGAGGGTGCCCACTGCCGAGGGGCGGACGAGAATGTCGGCATCCACGGCGATCGTCCATCGGGCGCCCGCTTCGATTCCGGCCCTGAAGGTAGCTTCGACTGCAGCGCTGAACGGGACCTCTCGGACGACGGCGACGGAGCTGTGACCCACCTGTGCCTCGAGGAGCTGTCGCGCCATGTCCGCGGTTCGCTCACCTGCTGCGCGGATCACGCAGAAAACATCGCGGCGGCCGACATCACCGCCACCAGTCTCAGAACTCATTGCGCGTTACGCTCCCACCCTGATCCCGCCGAGGAAATCCTAGACGACCGCTGCCCATCGCCATGGACACCAACCAGTGTGCCTCAACCTGCCGCGGGAGCCGCTGTAGCCTCCCGCGGCAGGGGGGAGATGAAGCATCGGGCGACAGACGGGTCTTGTAGTGCTCTCGACATGGCGGAAACTGCGAGCGCTCTTGACCGGGTGGTCGGTCGTCACCCTGGGTGCTCTCGGCGCAGCGTCGATCATCGCAGGGCTCGCTGAGGCGAGCCTGCTGGTGCTGGTGGTCTCGGTGGCGCTGGAGGTCACCGATGCGGGGACCGGGCGCGACGTCGCGCTACCAGTGCTGGGCAGTCAGGACCTCGCCGTGGCGACGAGCCTGTGGCTGGCCACAGCCCTCGGTCTCCTCACCGTCATCATCCACCTCGGCGTGGCTCATGCGACGGCGACGCTGACGGCAGGGGCCATGCGCAATGCCCGGGACGGTCTCATCAGCGCATTCGGGCGCGCGTCCTGGGGAAAGCAGGCGGGCGAACGGGAGGGTTCGCTCCAGGAGGCGGTCAGCACCCTGTCCTTTCAGTCCGCCGGCCTGATGACTTCGCTGGCTCAGTTCGTGGCAGCGGCGCTGACCCTTGCGGCGCTCATCGGGATGGCAATGCTCGTCAGTTGGCAGGCTGCGCTTGTTGTCATCGCTTTCGGCATTGCACTGTCCCTCGCTCTCGGCCCACTCGCCCGGATGCAGCGACGCAGGGCGGCGGCCTCCGTCGATGCCCAGAGTGGTGTCGCCGAGTCCGTAGCCGAGTGGAGCACACTCGCGCTCGAGTACAGGACCTTCGGTGTCATCGAGTCCGAGTCCGTGCGACTGAGCCGCCGCAACCATGACGCTGCGGAACTGATGCGCCGCTCGCGAATCACGCGGCTCCTTGGGGGTTTCCTGTACCGCGATGTCACAATCCTCGGGCTGGTCGCGGCAATCGCCGCGCTCAACCAACTGAGCACCTCTGACATCGGCGAGGCGGGCGCCGTGGTGCTGCTCGTCGTCCGCGCGGTATCGAGTGCCCAACAAGCCAACGCTTCTGCGCAGGCGATCCGAGAGCAGAGTCCGAGTCTCGACCGCCTTCACGAAAAGATCGAATCTCTCCGCTCCGACGAGGAAACGACAGGGTCCCTCTGCCCAGATGCGATGGGCCAGATCGCGCTGCGGGATGTCTCCTACAGCTACGACAGCCGAACGGTTGTCCTTCGCGATCTCGACCTTCAGATCAGCCGTGGAGAGGCCATCGGGGTGATCGGGCCGTCCGGTGCGGGGAAGAGCACCCTCGTCGAGCTGCTCCTGCGTCTCCGGCGCCCCACGGAGGGCGAGATAACCGTGGACGGAGTCGAGTACACCCTCATCGCCGAATCGTCATGGCGTCACCTCGTCTCCTTCGTGCCCCAGACGCCGCGCATGTTCCGCGGGACCGTCGCCGAGAACATCGCCATGCACCGCGAAGGCATCGACGAAGCCAAGATCCGTGACGCGGCCGCTCTTGCGCACGTCCGCGAGGAGATCGAAGCGCTCCCTCTCGGATTCGACACCGTGATGGGCCCCAGGGGTGCGGGCCTTTCAGGTGGCCAGACGCAACGGATCGCCATTGCACGCGCCCTCGCCGGAGAACCGCAGCTCCTGATTCTCGATGAGCCGACGAGTGCGCTCGACCCCCACTCCGAGGCAGCACTCACGAGCACGATCGGTGAACTGAAGGGACGAACGACGATGGTCGTCGTGGCCCACCGGGTCTCGACCCTGGGATTCTGCGACCGCATCGTGGCGATGGCCGGCGGGAAGGTACTCACGGTGGGGACCCTCGCAGAGGCTGAGCAGGCCGTACGGCGCGTCGCGTCCGAGCCGCTGGAGATACTCGGTTCAGACTCACCGCCACTCTCCTAGTAGCGCCGTTGACTGCGCTCTACGGTTCGTATCCGAGCAACTCGAAGTCCGACGCCCACACCTCGGCCACCTGGCGGCGAAGCGCCGGCGTGTAGTACTCGTCGGCACTGCCCCGATCGCTCGAGTTCGTGGTCGGCAATTCGAGCGATGGAAGCCCAAGCTCTGCGGCAAGGACCTTGGCATCGTCGTTGATGTGCTCGAACCGCATCACCAGGTCGACCGCGACCTTGCCATCACGGGCAATCCACGCCGTCTGGGGATGCAGTTGGCTGTTGCCATCAGCATTGTGGACCCCGAGCGGGTGCAATGGCTCGGAGAGCATGGTGACGAAGGTTGCAAACGTCACCTCAGCCGGGATCTTCCCGATGCCCCGCCAGTACGCCCAGAGAGACACGGCCCGGTCATAGGGGTCACGCACAACAGTGAACCGGAACGCGTCAGCACCGAACACCGGATCGATGGTGTCCTCACCCACCAGAGACAGGTAGTCCATGTGTCCGAAGGAGAAGCACCCTGCTCCGTCGAAATACCTGGCGAGTTCGGCGTCCGTCTTGACCAGTCGACAGCCGACCCGGTGGAGCGCTTCGAAAAGGCTCGACCCCGCAGTCTTCGGGATCCAGATGAACACCGATTGTCGTTCGATCCGAACCCAACGCGGTTTCAGCCGGTAGTAGCCGTTGTGGAGCCAGCTGAGATGCCGGCGTCGCCGCGAGGCGCGGAGGCGTCGACGTCGGCGACGTCGCGCTCTGAGCACTGGCTTCAGCGCACGGCTCGTACCGGTTCCAGCCATCGCGAAACGGTACAGGGCCGCGCTCCGCGCCCGGTTGCAACCGGTCGTACCTTTGGTCGCCAATGCGGACCGACATGTCCCTAGCGCCCACTTCCCAACTGCAGCACGCCCAGGTCGGAGCTCTTGGAGAATCAAAGGGAAGTCGCCGTGCTCGACACCGACGACCGGGAACAGTTCAGGAATTCAAGGCGAGGGTTGGCCGCCGGCCCGCAGCTGCCACGCGCTCCTGATCGCGCCCGCGGGCTACTGCCGCAGGGAGAATGAGGAACACCATGTTCAGCACTCCTCCCGCAAGAAACAGGTTGACGACGACAGCCAATGCCGAGAACGCCACGACGAAGTCGGAGCCAACTCTGCCCCGCTTCGCTGCACTGCGTCGCGGAGAGGCGTTGACGGCGACGCTCAGTGCGAGTGAACCGAACAAGACCAAGCCGATGGATCCCGTCTCCGCTGCTGCGAGGAGATACTCGTTGTGGGGAGACTTACCTGCTCGGGGGCGCTCCGGCCCGAGGCCCCGTATGAAGGGCGCGAAGTTGTCCGGGCCGATTCCCGCAACAGGGTTGTCTCGGAACACCTCGACGGCGATCTCCGTCAACTCCGTGCGGCTCTCGTTGCTGACAGAGACACTCTGCCTCTCCGAATCACCTGCGAAGACCGTCGGCAGCTCACTCAACGAGCGCAACTGGCGAGCAGTGTAGTTGTCCTCAGGTAGCCGGTCGGCGAACAACGGGCCGACCGCCACCGCACCGACGACCAAGGCCGTGATCGTGAGGAGCACAAGCTTCGGCGCGAGGGACTTCGATGGCCGAGCCACGAGGACCAACAGCGCCACGGCAACCCCCACCCACATCTTCCGCTCGCCTGAGAACAGGACGAGCAGAGTCACGGTTGCAAGCGCTGTTCGAGATCTCAGCAGCCGGTTCAGCGGCAGTCGCTCGAACCGGGCGACCACAATCAAGGACAGAAGAACTCCGAAGGCCAGTTTCGGCTCATCGAGGGACTTGTAGCGGAAGTACTCACCGATCGATAGATGGTATATCGTTGCCCATATAACGATTCCTGCTACTGCAGATGCCAGGCCGGTGAAGAACCGGATGAATCCGTCGACGGTTCGGGTGGCGACCGAGACAAGCCAGAACAGGAACAACAACTCGACACCCTGAATCGTCTCGACCACCGCAGTCGAGAGGGGCGACTGCACAAGTGCGTCGAGGGAGCGGAACGAGAGATAGGCGGCGGCAAAGAAGAACGACCATCCGAGCGACACCCGCGGGAGTCGCCCGAGTACGACGACCCGAGCTGCAAGCACCACGGCTGTGAGCAGGACGAGACCATCGAACGGCCGCACGACGGCCGCTCCCACCTCAGGCTCGACCCCCAGGAACACGCTGCCCACCGCCACTCCTGCGAGAACGGGGACGATCCGTCCCTCGACGGAGGCAGGCGAGGACCTTCCAGGGGCTGGCGGCTGCGAGAACCGGGTCACCGCCATGACCACCTGCTCTCGAGGACTGGCCTGCACCGGTCACCTGAATCCGTCATTCGTCGCCGCTCCGCAGATTGCGCTGCTGGCCGAACGATAGCTGGCCTGCCTGCTCTGTCACGGCCGTCACGAGACCAGCTCGCAGCGCGCAACCCGGTACTACTGTCACCATGATGCGAACCGGCGCGATCGCGGCGATCATCACGAGCTACAACGAGTACCCGCTGTGTCTCGATGCCGTCTCCTCGGTCATCTCTCAGGACAGCGAGTCGTTGGAAGAGATCGTTGTCGTAGACGACGGGTCGACGGATGGCTCACCGGATGCTCTCGATGCAGAGTTCTCCAGCGACAGGCGTTTCACGCTTCTTCGGCGTGACAACCACGGACTCGCCGCAGCGCGCAATGCAGGGATAGCGCTTTCTTCGAGCCCCTGGATCGCTCTCCTCGACGGCGACGATCTTTGGCTACCAGGTCGCCTTGCAGCCGTGGCCGCGGCGATCGAATCCAAGCCCGATGCCGGCGTCTTCTACAGCGACCTGAACCTGTTCACCGACGACCATCGACGACACGTTCGAGCTCGCTCGATCGAAGGAACCGGACGGGCGGCCAGAGACGATTACCTTCGCCACGATGCTCCGATCATCCCCTCGACCGCCACGATCCGGCGGTCTGTCCTGGAGACCGTGGGTCTGTTCGACGAGTCTCTCCGAAGCGCCGAGGACACAGACCTGTGGCTGCGTATTCTCGGCCAGGCCGAAGCCGTGCGAATTCCCAGGACGCTGGTCGACAAGCGGGACCACCCGGGGAGCCTGGGAAAGCGCCGGGCACTGAAGGTGGAATCCATGGAGCGTGTCGTAGCCAAGGCCGTGGCCGCCGACGACTCTCTCGCCCAGGCGGGACGGGTTCGAATGGCCCGATCCCAGATCGTCCGCTGCCGTCAGGCCGCCGATGAAGGCGAGATCGGCGAGGCCCTCCGCAGCGCTCTCAACGCCGTCCGGGCAACGCCCACCCGGCGCAGGCCCTGGCTCGCGGTCTGCTACGGCGCGCTCGTGGGAGGGGTGAGAGCCGCACAGCGACTCGCACGCACCCACGGCAGCCGATGAACCAGGTGTTGAGCTCGACCGATCCCGCGAGCCCCATCCCCTCTGGCCTCATGTGCGCGCCAGCTCTGCGTACAGGCTCTCGTAGCGTTCGACCACGCCTGCCATCTCGTAGCGCGCCAACGCGCGAGCTCTGATGGCGGCCGACATCTGAGCCCGGGTATCACCGTTGTCAGCCAGCGCACGTCGCAGCGCCGTGCCGAGGTCGCCGACCGTCGTATCACCGGCGAGATATCCCGTCACGCCGTCCGCCACGACTTCCGGGGTCCCACCCACTGCCGTCGCTATGGCCGGCAGTCCGGCCACCGCCGCCTCGAGCAGCGTGTTGGACAGACCCTCGGCCAGGCTCGGCAGCACGAGGAAGTCGGCAACTCGGTAGGCATCGGTCGGATCGTCGACGACACCGTGAAACGCGATCCGCGAACGTGTACGAGCCTCGTCGGCCCGGATTCTCAGGGCCTCCTCCATGGGACCCGAACCGAACATGTGGAGTTCCAGCCTCGGATCGTCGAGAACGCCTACGGCATCGATCAGGGCAACGAGATTCTTCTCCGCAGAGAACCGGCCGACCGACACGAGAACCGTCGCCGTAGCACCCATATCCAGTCCTTCGCGAACGGCGAGGCGTTCCTGCCCGGTGAGCGGTCCACCCCGATCCACGACGCCGTTCGGGATCCTCTCGATCCGGCGAGCCGGCACGCCGAACGCCTCGAGGTCCTCCCGGATCGGTTCGGAGATGGCAACGAATCTGTCGACTGAACGCGCGACGTACCGGGCGAGCGTCGCCCCGATCAGCTTCTTGCGCTCGAGCGTGGCGAGATCGAACTTGTGGTCACTGTCACCGATCTTGGCCAGGTTCGGCACGCCCCGGCGACGGGCGATCCATGCACCCACCGCGGACGGGAACTTCGCCTGGTGGGAATGAACAATGTCGAACTCGAGCGAGCGTGCCGCCCGAACCGCGCCGATCGTCCACGCCACCGACGAGCCCATCCGGCGACCCATGTTCTGCGGCGGGTGGCGTGACCAGACCCGACGGACCACCACGCCTGACTCCTCGCAGGCCCCGGCATCGCGCCGAAGGCGACAGCTCGTCAGAACCGTGACCTGGTGGCCACGGGCAGCCAGAGCCGTCGAGAGCTTGCGGCACTGCATCTCCGCGCCGCCCAACTGGTCGGGCGGATAGGCGCCCGAGACCATCAGCACCCGGAACAGGCGTTCCGGGTTCCTTCTCACTGCGGGCACGTCAAGGCCTCACGCCACCGACCAGAGATCGCGTCCGGGCTCCACGACGTGCCGTCGAACGCCGTCGGCCCGACGTCGGAGCGGATCCACCGCACGATCTCGCGAGCCGCCGCTGTCTCATCGCCCACGCTCACGATGCTGCCGATGGCGCCGAGACGGAGCAGTTCCGCCGCACCCGGCACGTCGAAGGACACGAACGGTCGGCCGAGAAGCGACGCCTGAACCAGCACCTGCGAGATCCCCTCCGCCAAACTCGGGAGAACGACGCAGTCCGATGCTCGCAACAGCGCCGGCACGTCACAAAAGTAGCCGAGAGAGACCACAGCGTCCGGTCCGAAGTCCGCAAGCGCACCAAGCAACTCATTCTCTTCAGGCCCGGCTCCTGCAACGACCAGCATCGCGTCAGGCACCTCGGCAACGACGTCTCGCATGATCACGGCGAGGTGGTGCACACCCTTTCGCCGCTCGAGGCGACCGACGAATGCAACCACCGGACGATCAGGGGCAAGTCCGAGCGCATCGCGTACCTCGTCGCGCGACGTCTCAGCGACCTCCGTGATTCGTTCGAGGTCGACGGTGGCCCGGGTGACGGTCAGGCGATCGTGTGAAGCGATCCCCGCTGCCGTGTACGCCGCCTTCAGGTCATCCCCGGCGACGAGCAGGTCGTCGGTCTTTCGTGCCAGTAGCTCTTCGACCTTCCTGGCCAATGCGGAAACCGGGCCGGCGAAGGCCGACCCGAAGTTGAGCGCCGACACGGAATGGACCCGGCGCGCCATCGACGGCGCCGCCAGCCGTCCGATCATCCCGGCCTTGGACTGGACGGTGTGGACGACATCGGGGCCCCAGGCGGACAGGTCCGCCCGAAGCGAGCGCAGCGCCCTGAGGTCGCCCACGGGCGTGAAGGTGCGGTGGCTCATCGCCGTGAGAACGCCGACCTCGGCGCCACCCAGGTCCCGCGCCGCTCTCTCCCAGTTCGACTCCGGTCCCAGGTAGACCCTGTGGCGCATCTCCGGGGTGGCCGCCATGGCGTCGACGATCCGGCGCTCACTGCCGCCCGTCGCGAACCTCGTGCAGACATGGGCCACACGCCGCGCCGATGCCCCGGTGGGCGAATCCACCCGGAGCGAGGTGGGTACGACACCGCTTGTCTCCAACGAGTAGCCGTGGTCGGCCCGCGCCGCGCCGAGCACTGCCCGCACGGTCGCTCTGTCCCGGAGGGAACAGTCGGCGGGGATGGTCGGGACGACCCGGCGCGTGAACACGACCTCCCCGCTGCGCCGCATCCGATTGCCCGCGACGGCATGGCCGCGCGCGTCGCCGAAGTGGTCCGGCACCGGGCCGCGAGGTGCCCCGAGCCCCAGCGCCGCGGTGATGTGGCCCACGACGACGTCAGGCTCCCGGGCGAGGTCCTCATAGGCCACCCGCACCGCCGGCCACCTGTCGGACGCGGCGTCTCTCGAAGCCTGCGCGTTGGCCATCGACCAGCCGACGACCGCCCGCGCCACGCGACCGCGATGCTCGCCGGCGATCCCCTCGGCGGCGCGGTTGGAGCCGGTGAGGCGATAGGAACTCGCGACCGAGTAGGGACTGCGCAGGAGGTGGACGAATCGGACATCGAGGCCCGCGTCAGCCAGAGCTTGGGCTCGCCGGGCTGCGCCACGTGCGGACTTCGACGAGTCGACCACCACCGACGCCCCCGAGCGCTCACGGAGGTGGGCGAAGACCCGCCGCGTCGTGTCGGCATGGAGCGCGACGTCCCTGCGAGTCGCGCCGCGCCGGGCGCCGAACACGGGCCGTGCCTCGACAGCGGCCTGCGCCCGACGCCGGTCAGCGAGACGGTCGAGCGACAGGTCCCCCCAGAACCCACACATTGCGAAGGGCTCACCACACGAACAGGCGACGGTGTCCCAGTCCTCCAACAGTCGGGTGAGCTCACCCCCACCGAACGCACCGAACGCGTCGGACAGCACGAGGTCCAGAAGAGTCGAGCCACTTCGGCTGTAACCACCGACGTAGATCACCACCGGCAGCTGGGAGCTCACCGCGGTGGCCCCTCGCCCGCCAGGTCGCGGTAGCTGTCGGCATAGCGTCTCGCGGCAGCGTCGAGCGAGAGTCCCTCCGTTGCACGCAGAACGCCGCGCCGCGCACCGGAGTCGTCGGTGCGGCGACGCAACGACACGAGGGCCGACGCGAGCGCCTCCACGTCGGTCGGGTCGAAGTACGACGGGACGTCGCCGAGCACCTCCCTCAGGACCGGCAGGTCCGACGCCGCCAACGGCAGCCCTGCCGCCATGGCCTCGACGGCCGCATTGCAGAAGCCCTCCCACAACGACGGGACCACTGCAGCGTCGGCGGTCCGGAGGATCCCGTAGACAGTGTCGCGGGGGACGATCCCGGTCACGTGGACCGCCTCGGCCAGGCCCAGGTTCGCGATCTGACGGCGCAGGGCAGCCTCCTGCCGACCTCCCCCGACCACCACGAGGCGCAGGTCCGGCTCCGCCGACCCTGCGATCGAGAACGCGTCGATCAGGCGAGAGAGGTTCTTCTGCGGGACGCACCGACCGACCGCGGCGATGACGAACCCGTCCAGTGGGACCTCGACCTTCTCGGCCCGCCGCACTCTTTCGACGTCCACGCCGTTCAGTGCCGCCACCGCACGCCCGCGCACCAGCACGCGTTCCCACGGGTAGAACGACTCCAGGGTCGCCTGCGAGTTGCACAACACCCGCGCCGACCGGGCGAACACCGGCAACACGGCGGCGTTCTGGTGGAACGGCTGGCGTCGATGGTCGTTGTGCTCGGTCTTCACGAGCTTCGGTGCCCGCCGTCCCCCCAGGAGCACCGCAGCCATCTGAGCCGACGGGAAATGGTGAACGTGGACGATGTCAGGCTTGAAGTCCCGGACCGCCGCCCTGAAGCGCGTCGCGGCACCCGCGCTGACTCGGCCTGAGGCATCGAGGGGGAACCATTCGATGTCGTCGCTGACCGACGGGGCGCCGGCCTCGCCCCGGTAGTAGGTCGCCACGGCCGTCTCCACCCCGGCCGACGGAAGCCGTTGGGCCAACTCGAGCGGGATGGACTCGTGGGACCGCGAGTTCACGACGTGGAGGACCCTCGGGTTCATCTGTGGGTCACGTCCCGCATCGAGCGGACCCACTCGACCGAATCACCCGCCGACCTCTCGAATGCCCGACGGTCGCCTGCCCCGAGTCGGTCGGACTGCGTCTCGTCGATAGACGACGTGATGACCGTTGGGAGGTCATCGAGCGCTATCCAGAAGTGGTGCGAACCGGGGCGTGGCGCCGCGACGACGCCCGACGACTGGAGGTGCGGCTTGCTCTTGAGCCGGACGTTGTCCACGACCGAAGGATCCAGACCGACGCTGCGATAGAGGTCACGGGTGAACGTGACGGGGTCATCGAGGAGATCCTCGAAGAAGACGACGACGGTCTCGGCATCGGCCTCGACCTGGCGCCGCATCTCGGAGACCACGAGGCGGTAGACCAGGCCGAACTTCGACGCCCGGGCGAAGGTTCCCCGCCGCATCCTGCTCTCGCACATCGCGACCCCATCCCGCAACAGGAGGACGTTGCGGCACGCACCGAGAACGGCACGCACCGACGGGGTCAGCGTGACGATGCCGTTGATGCTCTTCGCGACGACCGCCCCGGGGTCGGCCACATCGCCCGAACCCGGCGAGGACTCGGCCAGCACGGGATCGACAGCGGGAGCCACCAGCCGGGGGGCTGATACAAGGGTTTGACGCACATCCCCGTACATCCGCGCGGGTATTCGTCGCTGCGCCAAGTTCGACGCCTCGAAGAGACCCGTGTTCGGCAGGACATGACCCGAAGAGAACCGCGGGCGGGGGAGGCCACCGCCGTGGAGGGCGTCGCGCAGGTGCCGTCGCCAACGCGCCGAAGTCGAACGTTCGCCGCTGCGCCCCACGAACAACTCGTGAGTCTCCATGCCTGCCGATGCCAGCGCCGGATGTGACGCCAGGAGGTTCCACACCAGGCTGCTCCCGCCACGGGAGAAACAGCCGAGAACGACGTTGTCGCCCACACCGTCGTCGCCCAGAGCCTGATCGGTCACATTGCACCTTCGTTCCGCCGCTCGCCTTCCCGACGCTATCAATCGACGCACCACCGCAGGATCACGCAACGCCCCACGCGTCGGACGGACAACAGCCCCGAGGCCGTCGTCGCCACGGTGACGACTCGCGTTGACAATGACGGAACTCTCAGGTTCGTCCGCGCCGTGCCGATGGGCTCGGAATACAGTGGTTGCACATGACGGAAGTTCTCGAAGGCGGAACAGAGGTGTCTGTGGCGGACCCCCAATCCAACCAGTCGGCGGCGACGGCCGACCGGGCCCTCGCTCTGGACGAGCGCATGCTCGGCCCCGCGGTCAGGCCCATCCCCGGCGTCGAGTCCTTCCATCGACGTCTCAGCGACCGGCCATGGTCCATACGCGCCAAGCGGGTGTTCGATGCCGCCGGGGCGACCATTCTCCTCATCGTCGCGATCCCCCTGTTCATGCTGGTTGCACTGGCCATCGCCACGACGTCGCGCGGTCCTGTCTTCTTCCGGCAGTGGCGGGTCGGACGCAACGGAGAGCGGTTCAGGATCTGGAAGTTCCGCTCGATGTACCACGACGCCGAAGAGCGCCTGGAGCGTGATCGGGCGATGAACGAAGCCCACCGTGCGAACGGGTTCAAGTTCCCGCCCGGGCAGGACCCGCGGGTCACGCGCGTGGGGCACTGGCTCCGCCGGACGAGTCTGGACGAACTCCCCCAACTCCTCAATGTGATCGTCGGGCAGATGAGCCTCGTCGGCCCCCGCCCGGTCGTCGACGACGAGTTGGAACACTACGAATACAACCTGAGGGCTTACCTCGCCGTACGCCCGGGCATCACCGGCGCATGGCAGGTGAAGGGCCGCTCCACCATCGGCTTCCCCGAACGCGGCGAGATCGACGCCGACTACGTGCGCGAATGGACGCTCTGGGGTGACGTCAGGATCCTGGCGCGCACCATCCCGGCGGTCCTCCGCAAGACCGGCGCCCACTGAGCGCTGAGCGGCGCCGGTCCGCTGCGACGAACCGGTAGCTCACCGGTCCAGGCGCTACCCTCCGGTGCCGGCGAGCCCCCGAGGAGAATCCGGATGTCCCCCACCTACGTCGTCAACGCGCCGCGTGTGATCCACGAGACCCTTGACGGTGAGGTGGTCGCGATCGACCTCGGATCCGGCGCCTACTTCTCCATGCGTGACTCCGCCGCGGTCGCGTGGGACGCCATCGTCGCTGGCCTCGACACCGCCGGGGTCATCGATCACGTCACCGCCACACACGCACCCACCGACGCCGACATCGCCGCCGAAATCGAAGCGTTCGTCGCCGACCTCCTGGCACGTGAGCTCATCGTCGCCGGCTCGCCGGAGACGGGCGCTGCGCCGGACCACGGAACCGGCCTCCCCTACGAGACGCCCGCACTCGAAACCTTCACCGACATGGCCGACGTCATCCTCCTGGACCCCGTCCACGACGTCGACGCCGCCGCGGGCTGGCCCCACCAGCCGGCCGGGCCGACCGACGAGGAGTGAGCGCACACCCGACGCTCGAAGACTGCCGAGCCGAACTCGCGGCGAGCTTCGCTGACCACGTCACGCGTCACGGGCTGATCGAGCGGCGTTTCACCGTCGCAGGCACTCCGATCATGATCCGGTTCGCAGGTGAGCGCCTCGTCGAGTTCCTCTCGGCTGCGTACGGCCACCTCCCCCGCCCGCCCGAGACCGTCGATCCGGCAGTCGTGATCGACACCTGGTCCCCGGACCCCGACGCCACCCTGCCGCCGCTCCCACGCGAGGCGTTCCCGGAGACACCGGAACAGGCCCGGATCGCCCACCGGGCCGAGACACAGGTCCACTACGACTGGGACAGCCGGACCCTCGCCCTCCACGACCTCGCCGGCGGCCACGCCTGGAGCCTCACCGCCGACCCCGACAAGTTGCCGTGGTGGGTGCGCGCGGCGCCGCTGAAGCTCTTCGTCGCCCGCCAGATCGTCGCGCGCGGCGCCACCCTGTTGCACTCGGCGGCAGTGGCCCGCAACGGCGACGCCGTGCTGTTGACCGGACCGAGCGGATCGGGCAAGTCCACCACCTCGCTGCGCTGCACCGTCGGCGGACTGGGATTCCTCGGCGACGACTACTGCGTGGCCACCCCCGCCGACGGGCGCGTCCACTCGATCTTCGGGACAGCGAAGTGCATGCCACACGAGACGGACGGGTTCGAGGCACTCACAGCGACCGCGAGCCCCCGCCAGAACACGCCCAACGAGAAACTCATCTTCTGGCCGGCCCGGGTCTACCCGGACCAGATGGTGGCCGACGCCGCCATCCGCGGGGTCGTCGCGCTCACCGTCGGCGGGTCCGCATCCACCACCGTGGAACCCATGACCGGCGGAGCGGCGCTGCGGGCACTCGCCCCCTCCACCATCACCCAGCTGCCCGTCCTGGGCCAGGGCGCGCTGAGCGCAATGGCGCAGATCACCTCGTCGGTCCCCTGTTGGCAGGTGACCCTCGGATCTGACCGGCAGGGAGTGGTCGACGCGATCGCCGGGATCCTCGACAGGGGACACCCGTGAGCGCCACGCCGCCGGCCCACTCCGTCTCGGCCATCATCCCCACCTACAACTCCGCGCGGTATCTCGCCGAGACGCTCGAGGCCATCCTCGCCCAGACGATCCCCCCGCTGGAGGTGCTCGTCGTCGATGACGGCTCCACCGACGACTCGGTCGAGGTCGCGCTCGGCTACAGCCCGACCGTCACGGTCCTGCCCGGCGAACACGCCGGGACCGCGGCCACCCGACAGCGGGGCCTGGAAGCCAGCACCTGCGAACTCGTGGCCGGCTGTGACGCGGACGACCTGTGGGCACCGACGAAACTGGAGCGACAGATCGACGCTCTGGTGGCAGATCCCGGACTCGACGCGGTCGGATGCCTCGCGGACGAGTTCCTCTCGCCCGACGTCGACGAGTCCTACATCCCCGGCCGCGGCCTACACCAGCGCGTGCGGTCACTCGCCGCCTCCTCGCTGCTCATCCGGCGGCGCTTCGTCACCTCCATGGGAGGCTTCGACACGGCCTTCGGGCTCGGCGAATCCATCGACTGGTTCGCGAAGGCACTCCGGGCCGGCATCCGCACCGACATCGTCGACGAAGTCCTCATGAGACGACGCATCCACGCGCACAACACGTCACGGTCCTTCGACACCGACAAGCAGGCCTACCTCGACATCCTCCGCCGACACCTGAAGGACGGTCGGGGCACGGGCACATGAGCACCGTGGCCGACGTCGCAGTCGCGATACCCGCGTACGGCGTCGCCGCCTGCCTGGGCGAAACGCTCGACGGCGTCTTCTGTGCCGTCACCGAGTTCGCGACGGACAGCGGAGACGGACCGACGCTGCGCCGCGGCCACGAACGAATCGACGGCCGGGTCGCCTCGGCACTGCCCGCACGGCGCGATCGGCTGGAGACGGTTGGAGGCTTCACCTCCGGCGACCACCTGGCGCACTGGATCGAGTGGCTGTCCGTGGCGTTGCACCGAGGGCTCCGCCTCGGCCACGTCGACGAGGTGCTCGTACGGAGGCGGCTCCGCGCCGACGGCTACACGAGCCGCCATCGCGATGAGACCGGCGAGATGCTCGCCACCATGCGCGGCCACCTGTCCCGTCGCAGGCAGGTACACCCCTCATGAAGCGAGCGTGGGTGACCGACGACGAGGCGGCACTGCTGAAGGCGTCCCTCTCGACGGGCGACGAGGCCGCCCGACACTGGGCCCGTTTCACCACACTGCACCCGTTCGAAGACATCTGGGACTCCGGCCGGTACGCCCTTCTACCTGCGTGCCACGTCGCCCTGCGCGGCGTCGACGGGATCCCCGAGGCGCCCCGCCTCGCCGGGATCCACCGCCGCACGTGGGTCACCACCCAGAACGCGCTCGCCGACGCGGCCGCCGCCTCCTCCCATCTCCGGTCGGCTGGTATCGACCACTGCGTCCACGGCGCTCTCGCCGTCGCGCTGACGTTCTACGACGACATGGCGTCCCGACCCGTCGACGCCCCCGATCTTCTCGTCGCCGTCGCCGACATCGGGCCCGCAGTCGACGCCCTCGAGGCCCTCGGCTGGGTCGCCCTCTCCGCCCCCGACGAGGACCGGGTCCTCATCGACGACGGCGTGACGCTCGCCCGCGTCGACCAGCGACTCCGACTCAGCTGGGAGACATGCCGCGGTGTCGCGTCCGGCACCCGGGACCGGGCGACGGTGCCCGACGCCATCGAACGGGCCGTCGACGTCGACACCCCCCACGGCCCCGTTGCCGTGACCGCGGACGTGGACCTCGCCGCGTACCTGCTCACCGGCGGCATCGGCGCCGGCGCGGACCACAGGCTCCGGACGCTCGCCGACACCGCCCGATTCGTCAGACGGCCCACCGCCCCCGCCGCGATCGCCCGCCGGATAGCGGAACTCCAGCTCACCACGCCCGCCCGTCACGTCCTCGCGACCATCCGGTCCGTCACAGGCGTCGACACGAGTCGTCACCTCGAGGCGCTCGCAGCCCTTCCGGTGAGTGCCGCCGACCGTCGTCGCCACGAGTTGCTGCTGCGTTCCGTCGCCCCCGACCAGACGATCCACCCCCTCCTCGGGGTCCTCGCCCGATCCACAGTGGGGTTCGGTGCGGCGGAATCGGCCCGGGCCACACCGGGGGTCCTGACGTCTCTCTGGGGCCTCGATTCCCCCGCCGGACTGCTCACCGAGATCCCCAGGCGGGCCGCCCTCAAGGCCGTGCGCTCGCTCCGATCGTCCCGGGCGGACCCGTGACGCCCGCCGAAGCCGTCGAAGCCGTCGATGTCGTGATCCCCGTGCTCGACCGCCGACCCACCGTCGGCGAGGCGATCGCGTCCGCACTCGCCCAGACCTGGCCCGACGTCCGCGTCCAGGTCGTCGACGACGGCTCGACGGACGGAACCGCAGACGTCCTCGATGCTCTGGCCGCCGACGACGAGCGCATCACCGTCACCCACGTACCGACCGGCGGCGTGTCCGCCGCCCGCAACGTCGGCCTCGCCAACGGGAACGCCCGGCTGGTGACATTCCTGGACTCCGACGACCTCATGCCACCCCACCGCATCGAACGACAGGTGGAGCATCTCCGCGCCAACCCGGACCTCGACGGTGTGGTCGGCACCGAAGCCATCGTCGTGGCCGACGGAATCACCCCGCCCCCGTCCATCCGGGCGCAGATGGAGCGGACCGGTCCACGCTGGTACTGGCAGTCGCTGATGATCACCCGCGACGCGATCGAGGCGGTCGGCGGCTACGACGAGGACGTGCGACACGGCGAAGACCTCGACCTCGCCGCCCGACTGCGCGGGGCGGGTGCCACCATCGGCTACCTCGACGAGGAACTCGTGACCCGTCGGATACTCGGCGACAACATGGTCATGAATGAGCCGGGCATCGGCGCCCTGCTCCTCGACGTGATCCGCCGCCACCAGGATCGGAGCGGTCGGCGATGACTACGGGGGCCACGGTCGACGTGGTCATCCCGACGTTCAACCGCGCCCACCTCCTGGGCGACGCCATCGGCTCCGCGCTCACCCAGACCCATCCCGTCCGCACCGTGATCGTCGTCGACGACGGCTCCACCGACGACACCCTCGCCGTCCTCGGGGAGATCACCGCCACCGAAGACCGCGTCCGGGTCATCCATCAGAGCAACGCCGGTCCGTCGGCGGCCCGCAACCGCGGGGCGGAGCAGTCCGACGCGGAGTTCATCGCCTTCGCCGACTCCGACGACCTCATGGTCGAGGACCGCATCGAGTGGCAACTCGCCTACCTCGCAGCGGAACCCGACTGCCCGATAGTCCTAGGCACCGAGGAACTGTGGATCAGCGACGGCGTCACACCGCCACCGACGATCACGCCACTGCTGACCCACGGGCTCCCGCTCTACTCCTATCCGTCAATGTTCATGCGGAAGCGCCTCTTCGACGCGCTCGGGGGGTACGACGAGGCCATCCGTATCGGCGAGGACCTCGACCTGTACATCCGCGCAGCCCAGGAGGGCATCCGCGCCGACTTCGTGGACCGTGCCGCCACCACCCGGCGGATATTCGGCGACAACCTGACCTACGAGAACGTCGGAACCGACGCCACGCTGCTGCGACTCCTGCACCGGAACCTGAACCGCAGACGGACGGCGCCCACCGGCGCCGGCGCACCCACCCACCGATCGAAAGGCGAGACATGACAACCGCCACACGACGCGTGAGCGTCATCGTCCCCGTCTACAACCGGCGCGACGTCGTCGCCGAGACGGTCGAGTCGGTCCTCGCCCAGACCCATCCCGACGTCGAGGTTCACATCGTCGACGACGGGTCGACCGACGGCACCCGCGAGCGCATCACGGAACTCGCCGCCGCTGACGCCCGCGTCCATGTGAGCCACCAGAAGAACGCGGGGCCCGGTGCCGCGCGCAACCGTGGGCTCGCTGCCGCCGACACGGAGTGGATCGCCTTCTGCGACTCCGACGACCTGCTCCCCGTCGACAGCATCGAGCGCCGTTTCGCATGGCTCGACGCCAACCCCGACCACGACGCCGTCATCGGTCGGGGCCGCACAGAGATCATCGCCGGCGCCGACGTACCACCCGTCATCGCGTCGATGGCAGCGGCCGGCGACGTCAACCCCATCGTCCAGACCGTTCTCATCAGACGCTCGGACCTCCTCGGCGTCGGCGGCTACGACGAGAACATGCGCACCGGCGAGGACACCGACCTGTTCTTCCGCCTGCGGCGGGCAGGGGTCCGCATCGGCGTCGCAGAGGACGTCTACCTCATCCGGCGGGTCCACGGCGACAACCTGAGCCACGAGAACACCCGCATGGCCAAGGGCCTGCTCGACATCGTCCGCAAGGACGTCAGGGAGAGCCGACAGGACCGCTGAGACCCCGGAGTTCAGCCCCGGACCGCCACGACCTGGAACGTCGCCAGGTCGACCGAAGGGTCCAGCCCCTCCATGACGACGACCGCACCCTTGACGCCGCCGGTGAGGTCGAACGCGACCACCTCGTCCACGCCATCGGACGCGAAGAGCCAACGACCACCCGGCGACAGCCCGAGCAGACGGCTCCCGGGCCCACCCCACGAGGAGAGCAGCCCCGTCCCGCCGGAGACGACGTCCACCCGACCGATCCCCCCGCCGACGTCACGGAACACCGCCGACGTGCCCGCCGGTTCGAGCACGAGGTCCGCCCCTTCGGCCGCGAGATCCACCATGACCTGCGACGCGACGACACGTTCGCCGGTCGAGAGGTCGACCCGGAACGCACCGCAGGAATCAGCGGAGCTGCACTCCTGAACGACCGCGATGTCCTCGAACGACGCCAGCGGCTTCCCGTCGTACACCGACCGCCAGTCCACACCGTCGTGGATCCAGGTCCCGGCGAGGACGTTCACCACCACGAGGCCCGCCGGTACGGCCCGGGAGGCGAACGTGCGGGACCCGAAACCGACCTCGGCCGCCCGGTACGCCCCGGCCTCGCCGGCGGCGACAACCTCCCGGGCGGAGGCGAAACCCGGCGGCGAATCCGGGGCGTCGATGAGCCAGACGCGGTCGTCACCGGGAACGCCCACCGCGTCGACGGCGTCGCCGAGATCGACGGTCGCCCCGACGGGACCCTCGAGCGCGACCAGACGACCGACCCCGTCGTCCACCACCACGACGGCGTGCGCCGTCAGCACGAAACCCCCGGCGTTCAAGAGGGAGTCGCCGTAGACGGAGTCCACGGATCGAACCGTCGCGTCGCCGAGGTCGATCACCAGGACCTCCGCACCGGCGCGCACGGCGATGCGCAGACCGGCGATCTCCGCCGGCAGGTCAGCTGCCACGGAACCGGCCTCGGAGACCGACACGGCGACGGTGTCCGCCGAGAAGGGGACGAAGCTCCCCTGGAAACCGCCCCCGAGACCGGTCCCGGCACTGGACGCGCCGTCATCCGCGGTCGCAGGGGGGCGGACCGACCCGGGCTCGTCAGGCGCAGGGTCGGGCTCGTCGCCTCCGGCGGACCAGATCCCACCGAGCGCGAGGACACCGACCGCCACGGCGAGGACCACGACAGGCCACTGCGGCCGGCGTCCCGGTCGTTCAGCCCCCGCCGGGTCCGGTGTACCCGGGCCGGAATCCCCTGTGGCGTCGAAGACCAGCAGCGGGGTCGCAGCGACGTGACCACAGCCGGTGCAGGCACAGCCGGCGTCGACATCGGCACCGCAGGCCTCGCACCGCTCCATTGCCGAACCGTAGCGACACGCGTTGGCGGGTGGCGGGTCGCCCCGTCCGGGTCAGGCGATGACTCCCTGCGTCGAGTGCCACTGCGCCGTCCACGGCCCGATCTGAGAGGCCGGCAGCGGCTCGCTGATGTGGAACCCCTGCGCGAGGTCACAGCCGAGCTCGCGCAGTGCCTCGTACTGCTCGGACGTCTCCACCCCCTTGCCGATGGCGACCTCGCCGAGCGAATGCGCCACCTCGATGATGGCCGCGACGATGCGCGGGTTGGCGAGACCCGGCCCGGATCCACTCACGAAGGAGCGGTCGATCTTCAACGCCGCGAAGGGCATGGTCCCGACGTGACTCAGAGACGAGTAGCCGGTACCGAAGTCGTCGAGCGCCAGGCCGAGACCGAGATCCGACAGAGCCTCGAGGGACGCTGTCGCCGTCTCGTGGTCCCGCGCAAGTGACCTCTCGGCCACCTCGAGCCAGATGGCGCCGGGGGGCAGCGCCGTCGCGGCGAGCGCCTCGGCGCAACGTCGCGGCAGATCGCCGTCGCGGAGTTGCTGAGCGGTGACGTTCACCGTCACCGCCGAGGGAGCGGCCCGCGCTCCTCTCGCCGTCCACTTCTCGAGCTCCGCAACCGCCGTGCCCAACACGAAGGTGTCCATTGCGGCGAGAAGGCCGGCCCGCTCCCCGATGTCGAGGAACCGATCCGGGCCCAGACGGCCACGGGTCGGATGGTCCCACCGCACGAGGGCCTCGGCCCAGACGAGGCGGCGGTCGGCGAGACCGACGATCGGCTGGAACAGGACCGACAGCTCATCGCGCATGAGCGCGTGCCGCAGGTCGTTGGACAGCTCGAAGCGCTCACGGGCCGCGGCGTGCATGGTGTCATCGTAGAGACTGACCTGACCGCCACCGGCCGCCTTCGCCCGGTACATCGCCGCGTCCGCGTCACGCAACAGTCCCTCCGGACCGAGCTCAGGGCCCCCGAGCGCAACCCCGAGGCTCGCCGAGAGATCGATCTGCCCTTCCTCGATCTCGAACGGCGCGCTCTCCAGGACCGCGAGTGTCCGTTCGGCGACCATCGCCGCCTCGACCTCGTCAGCCACGGACGGGCACAAGATCGCGAACTCGTCACCACCGAGGCGTGCGACGGTGTCACCTTCACGCAACGAGGCGGCGAGGCGCTGTCCGACCAACCGCAGGACCTTGTCCCCCACGCCGTGGCCGAGAGCGTCGTTCACGTCCTTGAACCCGTCCAGGTCGGCGAAGATCACCGCGCACGACGAACCGATCCGCTGCGCCAGTGCGTTGGCGAGCCGGTCGCGGAACAACGACCGGTTGGCGAGGCCCGTGAGGTCGTCGGTGATCGCTCTGTGGGCGAGTTCGGCGCTCGCCTGTTGGAGTTCGAACGCGTGGGCGAGGACGTTGGCCATGGACTGGACGAAGTCGACCGCCTCCTCTTGTCGTTCGACCTCCGACGCGGTGTGGAGAGTCAACAGACCGAGAGGAACCGAGGCCCCGTGAATCGGAGCCGCGATCGTCGCGACCGGCCCGCGGTCTGCGACGATGGCCGGCGCAGGAACGGCACCCTGACCGTGGTGGGCCACGTAGACGGCGCGACCGCCGCCCAGCACCGCCGCGAGCGATCGGTCCGCGAAGCCGTCGTCGGACCATCCGTCGCCGAGCCCGGCCTCCGCCAGCACCCGCAGCGTCCCGTCGGCAGGTACCAGGATCGTCGCAACCGAGGACTCGAATCCGTCGACAGCACGAAGCACCGTCGTGTCGAGTAGTTCGTCGAGCGGCCCTCCCGACACCGCCAGCGCTCCGAGAGTGGCGACCGCGGCGTGTCGTGCCGCCCGCATCTCAGCCCACCTCTCGTTGTCCAGGATGCGACGGTGCAGCTTGTTCCTCTCCACCGCCTGTGCCACGACGGTGGCCAGACGGTGATGATCGGCCGTTCCCTTGCGGAGATAGTCCGTGGCCCCGAGGGCCAGGGCCTCGGCGGCGAGCTCGGCGCGGTGATCAGCGGTCAGAACCACGACGGCGGCCTGATGCGGGATCTCGAGGAGGGCCTTCACCCCTTCCAGACCGTGCGCGTCGGGAAGTCCGAGATCCAACAGGATGCAGTGCGCCCACTGCAGATGCTCCGTCGCCGCGGCCAGTGTCTCGACGCGACGCACATCGTAGGTCGGTGCCGCGATACCCAGGTGAGCCGTCACCAGCGACGCGTCGCCCTCGGAGTCCTCCACGAGGAGGATGTTCAACCCGGCAACCTCGCCAGTGGCCTCGCCATCCACGTGTGTGGGACCGGGCCCGTGCACCCCGTCACTCGCCTTTCGCCGCCGCAATTCGGGACAGAGAATAACACCCGCATCCGCGCCAGAGGGAGGGTTCCGGGGAAGCGTCCCGTGTCAGACGAGGGAGCTGACCCGGCGGGCGAACTCGAGATCGTTGTCGGTGAGGCCACCGGCATCGTGGGTCGTGATGGCGATGGACACACGGTTGTAGACGTTGGACCACTCGGGATGGTGGAAGAGCTTCTCGGCGACGAGCGCCGCGCCGGCCATGAAGGAGAACGCCTCCACGAAGTCGTCGAACTCGAAGTCGCGGCGCAGGAACTCGCCGTCGCGTTCCCAACCCTCGAGATCGGCGAGGGCCGCGTCGACGTCCTCGTGGGAGAGGACCGGTGGGACATCTGCCATCTCGTGCTCCTTCGGGCGTCGGTGCGCCGGACCGGACCGGCGACGGGGTCAGGCCAGCGGGTCGGCGAAAGGGTCCGCTTCGGCGGGCTTGGCCCGGGACCCGAGCGAGGACGAGCCGATGCCCACCGTGGTCTCGGTGGGCGCGGCGGTCCACTCGTCGTAGCCCGACGCCTCGAGACGGTCGGCCAACTCGGGCCCGCCGCTCTCGACGATGCGGCCACGCACGAGGATGTGCACGCGATCCGGCTTCAGTTCCCGGAACAGACGGGTGTAGTGGGTGATGGCCAGAACGCCGAGACCCGTCTTGGTGGCCTCCTCGATACGGCGGCTGACCGCCTGAAGCGCATCAACGTCCAGGCCGGAATCGAGCTCGTCGAGCAGCGCGATCTTCGGCTCGAGCACCGCCAACTGGAGGGTCTCGTTGCGCTTCTTCTCGCCGCCGGAGAGGTCCATGTTGAGGCTGCGCTCGAGCAGTGCGGTGGTCATGCCGACCGCCGGCGCCTCTGCTGCCACACGACCGTCGATCTCGGCGGGGTCACGGCCCGCGGCGGTGAACGACGCGCCCAGCACGTCACGGAGCACCACGCCGGGGACCTCCGTCGGATACTGCATGGCGAGGAACAGGCCCGCGTGCGCCCGTTCGAACGGCGACATCGCCAGGACGTCGGCGCCGTCGAGGGTCACCGAACCCCCCGTCACCTCGTAGCCCGGCCGGCCCATCACGACATGGGACAGCGTCGACTTGCCCGACCCGTTCGGACCCATCACGGCATGAACCTCGCCGCTTCGGACCGTCAGACTCAGACCCCGCAGGATCTCCGTCCCGCCCGCGGTGGCCTCCAGATCTTCGATGATCAACTCGCTCATGGCCGGTCCTCGTCGTCGTCGGGAAGAACCACTGTCACGTCGCCATCGGCGACACGGACCTCGTAGACGGCCACCGGCCGGGTGGCCGGAAGCGTCAGTGCCTCGCCGGTGCGCAGGTCGAAGAGCGCGCCGTGTTTCCAGCACTCGACCGTGCACTCGTCGGGGTCCACCTCGCCCGCGGCGAGGGAGAAGTCGGCGTGGCTGCAGACATCGTCGATCGCGTGGAACTCCTCGCCGATGCGAACGAGCGCCACACTGGCCTTGCCGATGTCGAAGGCCCTGGCCTCACCGTCGGCGACGCTGTCGGCACGACACAGCGGGACTTCGCGGCTCACACCGTCACCCCCAGCTCGGCGTCGAGCCTCTCGGAGAGGATGGCCCGCAGCGGTGCGCGCACCGTCGCCACCGGGAGGCGACCGAGGACGGCCTCGAAAAACCCGCCCACGATCAGCCGCTCGGCCATCTTCGGTGGCACGCCCCTGCTCTCGAGGTAGAAGCGCTGCTCAGGGTCGATCGGCCCGACGGTCGAGGCGTGCGAACAGCGCACGTCGTTGTTCTCGATCTCGAGGTTGGGGACCGACTCGGCGCGGGCATCGTCGGACAGCTTGAGGTTGCGGTTGGTCTGGAAGGCGTTGGTACCCGGGGCGTCCTCACCGATGCGGATGGTTCCCGTGTAGACGCTGCGCGAGGTGTCGTCGAGGGTGCCGACGAACAGGAGGTCGCTCGTCGTGTCGGCCCCCACATGGTTCTGGAACGCCCGGAAGTCCAGCGTCTGATCGCCGTCCGCGACGTACGCGCCGCACAGGTCCACGGACGCACCACGGCCGATCAGGTCGTAGTCGAGGCGGATCCGACCGTAGGAGCCGCCGAGAGCCACGAGCCCGGCGGCGAGCTGGGACTGGGCGCCCACGCGCGCCGCGTGCGAGGAGATCTGCACGGTCCGGCGGCCGAGCATCTGCACGTTCACATAGGACACGTTCGCCGCGTCGGCGACGTCCATCTCCAGAGTCGGCAGGTAGAGGGCGGAGACGTCGTCGGGCGAGATGACGATCTCGACGACCGACACCTGCGAGGCCTCGCCGGCGCTGATGGCCAAACGGCATCCGACCCGTGCCGCATCGGCGTCGATCACGTGCACGATGACGATCGGAGCTTCGAGGACCTTCCCGGCCGGGATCGTGATCCCGATCGGCTCGGCCGCCTCGGCAATCGACATCTGAGCGAACACGTCGGGCGGTTCGGCCATCACCGTTCCCAGCGCACCGGGGGAATCGCCCTCGGTGAGCGAGGAGACGACAGCCGGAGCGACCCCGGCGACGTCGAACGACACGATGCGGCCGTTGCGGGTCACGACCACGCCGGCGGCGCCGGTGAGCAGCGGGGCCACCGCCGTCAGGTCAGGGACCTCGCGGACCGCGTCGGTCACCGAGGTGTAGTCGGAAGCCGTCACGTCGGCGACGGGCGAGTACCGCCACTCCTCGATCTCGGTGGTGGGCGCTTCGGCCGCCGAGACGGCGTCGGCGGCTTCACGCCGCTGCGCCGCAAGCCAGTCGGGCCCGGTCGTCCCGGGCGGGTTGTCGTCGGTGATTGTCACAACATTCCTTCTGCGGGACCACAGGTCCCGGTTCGACTTCAGTCCTTGTTGCGGCGGAAGCGCCGCTTCAACCTGCCGAGCTTCGAGCTGTCACGACGGCGCTGCTCCTCGACCTCGGCGCGCACCCGGTCGCCCACGCCGTTGACGATGTCCTCGGCTTCGTCCAACAGGGCGGCGATCGAGTCGTCGGTTCCCAGCGAAGGCGGCTCGGCAGGTGTCTCCGGGGTGACGAGGGTCCCGTAGGACCAGTTCACGTCCACCCGGCGCTTCTCATAGCGAGGGCAGTCCGCGGGACACCGCCACGGCGCCTCCGGGGCCAGATCGAGGTCGCACTTCCGCACGGTGTCGCCGTTGGGGTACGAGCGGCTCTCGAAGTGCTTGCATTCCTGACGCATCGGCATGGTGGTGCCCCGGGGGTCGTTCTGGCAGCTGACTCAGCCGACCGAGCCCTCCATCTGCAGCTCGATCAGACGGCTCCACTCGACGGCGTACTCCATGGGAAGGGTACGCGTGACCGGCTCGATGAACCCGTTGACGATCATGCCCATCGCCTGCTCCTCCGTCAGACCACGCGTCATCAGTTAGAAGAGCTGCTCGTCGGCCACCTTGGAGACTGTGGCCTCGTGACCGACCACCGCGTCACGTGAACCCAGCTCCATGTAGGGGTAGGTCTCCGAGATGGAGTGCTCGTCGAGGATCAGAGCGTCGCACTGGACGTGGCTCTTGCAGCCGTACGCGTCGTCCTCGACCCGCACGAGCCCGCGGTACGAGCTACGCCCGCCGTCCTTGGAGATGGACTTCGAGACGATCTTGGAGGTGGTCTCGGGCGCTGCGTGGGTCATCTTGGCCCCGGCGTCCTGATGCTGACCGGCCCCCGCGTAGGCGACCGAGAGAACCTCGCCTGATGCCTTGGGCCCGACCATGACCACGGCGGGGTACTTCATCGTGAGACGGGAGCCGATGTTGCCGTCGATCCACTCCATGTGGCCCTCGGCTTCGACCCGCGCACGCTTGGTGACCAGGTTGTAGACGTTCGAGGACCAGTTCTGGATGGTCGTGTAGGTGACCCGCGCGGAGGGCTTCACGACGATCTCGACCACAGCCGAGTGCAGCGAGTCGGTCGAGTAGGTCGGCGCCGAGCAGCCCTCGATGTAGTGGACCTTGGAGCCCTCGTCGGCGATGATCAGCGTCCGCTCGAACTGACCCATGTTCTCCGCGTTGATGCGGAAGTAGGCCTGGAGGGGCATGTCGACCTCGACGCCGGGTGGGACGTAGATGAAGCTGCCGCCGGACCAGACCGCCGAGTTGAGGGCGGAGAACTTGTTGTCGTTGGGCGGGATGATCCGCCCGAAGTAGGCCTTGACGATCTCGGGGTACTCGCGCAGGGCGGTGTCCATGTCGCAGAAGATGACACCGAGAGCCTCGAGGTCCTCACGGTTCTTGTGGTAGACGACCTCGGACTCGTACTGGGCCGTGACACCGGCGAGGTACTTGCGCTCCGCCTCGGGGATGCCGAGCTTCTCGTAGGTGTTCTTGATGGACTCGGGGACGTTGTCCCAGTCGTCGGAGAGCGAGTTGGTCGGCTTGATGTAGTAGAAGATGTCATCGAAGTCGATCCCGGACATGTCCCCGCCCCAGTGGGGCATGGGCCGCTGCTCGAAGCGCTGGAGCGACTTGAGACGGAAGTCCCGCATCCAGTCGGGCTCCCCCTTCATCCACGACATCTCCTTGACGATCGCCTCGTCGATGCCCTTCTTCGGCTTGAAAACGTAGTCCTCGACGTCGGACCAGCCCAGTGCATAGCGGCTGAGGTCGAGGCCGAGGTCCTGGGTCGTCGACATGGCGGGAACACTCCGTTCGGGGTTGGGGGCACCCCGGCGAGCCGGGGGGGTTTCTCCTACGTGGATAGTAACAATGTTCCCGGCCGGGTCCATCGCGTAACACGACCGGATCACCGACGAGTTTCGACGGACGACCGAAACACGGCGTTCGCCACCATTGACACCACCCGCAGTGAGGACGCAGGGACCCTGGGTAGTCACCTGTGGGGCCCGCCCGCCGCGTCGTGGGTCAGCCGGATCAACCGCGGCCGAGAGACACCACATCGGGACCAGACCGTGCGAAGCTGCGGACGTGGACACCTCCCGCCATCGCGTCGAGGAGCGGGCGAAGGTCGACCTCGACGAAATCGACCCCCGCGGCGACACCGACGTCGCCCGGCGCGACGCGCGTGCGCGCCTCGAACGACTCACCGACGAGCTCGGCTCACTGCAGATCCGCCTCTTCGCGCAGAGGCGCCACCGACTGCTGGTGATCCTCCAGGGACCCGACACGGCCGGCAAGGACGCGCTGGTCCGCCTGCTCTACTCGGCCGTCAACCCCCAGGGTGTGCGCCTGGCCACCTTCGGACCTCCCAGCGAATCCGAGTCCGAACGTGACTACCTGTGGCGGATCCACGCCGAGGTCCCCCGCGTCGGCGAGCTGGGACTGTTCAACCGCAGCCACTACGAGGACATCATCCGCGCCCGCGTGGACGGCCTCGTACCGGAGTCCACCTGGCGACGCCGGTACCAGCACATCCGCCAGTTCGAAGGCCTCCTCACCGACGAGGGGACGACGGTCGTCAAGCTCTTCCTGCACCTGTCGTCCGAAGAGCAGCGACGTCGACTCCAGGACCGGATGGACGACCCGGAGGAACGCTGGAAGTTCACCCTCGGCGACCTCGCCGACAGGCGCCGCTGGGAGGCGCGCAGCCGGGCGTACGAGGACATGCTGACCGAGACCAGCACCGAAGCCGCCCCGTGGTGGATCGTCCCCTCAGACAGACCCTGGCTCCGTGACCTGATCGCCATGCGCGTCGTCGTCGAAGCACTACGCGAGCTCGATCTACGCCTGCCCGAGCCCTCCGACGAACTCGATGCAGACCTCCGCGAGGCCGCCGAGCAGGCTCACGCCCTGGCGGCCCACGACGCACCCGCCGGCCACGGCGACCCCGGCGAAGGACCCGACTCACCCATCGGCCACGGCGACCACCCCGACGCTTCCACCGGCCACGACAGCGGCGGGTACTCCGAGAAGGCGACCGGCGGCCCTGGGACCTCCCGTCGCGCCGACACGGACCCGACCGACGAGATCGTCATCGAGTTGCCCGATGCCCCCGCCATCCCCGCCGGACCTCGCGAAGTGGCAGCCGCTGCGATAGCCGGCGATGAGACCGGTCTTGCCCCGGTGCGATCGCGCTGGACACCGCCGGAGCCCACCACCCCTGCAACCGAAGGCGCCTTCGAGGCCGTGCGCGTCGCCGAACTGGCCGCCTCGGTCGTCGACGGAAGCCCCACCAGCCAGGCACGGCTCGCACACCTCGCAACCCATGACGCCCTGACGAATCTGCCCAACCGGTCACTGCTGTTGGATCGGCTCCAACTCGCGCTCGCGCATTCGTCACGGTCACGGCACCCCGTCGCAGTCCTGTTCATGGACCTCGACCGGTTCAAGGTCATCAACGACCGCTACGGCCACGCGGCCGGCGACAGCCTGCTCGTCGACATGGCGGCGCGCCTGAGTGACATCCTGCGCCCCTCGGACACCGTCGCCCGCCTCGGCGGCGACGAGTTCGTGGTCCTGTGCGAGGACATCGAGGACGAGACCCACGCCATGTCCATCGCCGAACGGGTGGCCAACGCCCTCACCGAGAAACCGTTCCGGGTCGCCGACACGGACCTGGCGGTGACGGTCAGCATCGGTGTGGCCGTCTCCGACGAGGCCACGGACCCCGACTCGCTCATGCGTGACGCCGACGCCGCCATGTACCAGGCCAAGGAGCACGGCCGGGCCCGAGCCGAGCTGTACGACGACACGATGCGGACCAACACCGCCAATCGTGCGGCCACCGCCGAACAACTCGACGGGGCGGTCTCCCGCGGCGAGTTCGAACTCCACCACCAGGCACTCTTCGACACCGACACGCTGCGCATCAGCGCCGTCGAGGCACTCGTGCGCTGGCGCCATCCGACGCGCGGACTCCTTCCGGCTGCGGAGTTCGTCGACGTCGCCGACGCCGCCGGCATGATCTCCGAGCTCGACATGCTCGTGCTCGCCAAGGCGTGCGAACAGGCCGCCAACTGGAGAGCCGAGATGAACGGTCACGCGCCCCGTGTGCACATCAACATCTCCGGGCGTCAGATCGGCAGCTCGGAGCTGGCCCACCGCATCGCGGCAGAGCTCGAGGCCAACTCGCTGCCGCCCGACGCCATCTGCATCGAGATCGCCGAGAAGGCGCTCATGGTCGACCTCGACCGTTCCGCCAAGACGCTCGCAGGCCTGCGAGACCTCGGCGTGCCGATCGCCGTGGACGACTTCGGCACGTCGCACTCATCGCTCGCGGACATCCAGCGCCTCGCGATCGGAAGCGTCAAGCTCAGCTCGACGCTGGTCTCACGCATCGGCGACGAGGAGGGCCGTCAGCTCCTCGACGCGATCATCAGCTTCGCCCACGCCCTCGACATCGAGGTCATCGCCTCCGGGGTCGAGTCGGCAGACCAGTTGGCTCCACTCGTGGACATCGGCTGCGACAAGATCCAGGGCTACGTGTTCCACCAACCCAGCGCGGCCCACGAACTGACCGGCGCGCTCGTCGCCGCCCGCAGCCGCCGCAGCTGAGCTGCGTCCTCAGTCGAGCCGACGGAGGTCCGCTCGGTACTGGTGGCCACGTCGGCGGTAGACCCCTGCGCCCCAGCGGAGGGTCTCCTCGTCGGCCGCGTCCGGGCGGATCTTCGCGGGGATGCCCAGCGCCATCGCCCCCGCCGGGACGACCATGTCGTTGGTCACCACGGCGCCCGCTCCCACCAGTGCCGCCCGGCCGATCACGGCCCGGTGCAGAACGGCCGCGCCGACACCGATCAGAGCGAGATCCTCCACCGTGCAGCCCTCGAGATGCGCGAGATGCCCGATCGTGCAGTTGTCGCCCACCACGGTGAAGAACTCGCCAGTGGTGTGCAGAACCGCACCGTCCTGGATCGAGGTGCCGCTGCCCACGGTGATCGACCCCTCGTCGCCCCGCAGGACCGCCCCGGGCCAGACCGTGGACTCCGCTCCGATCGTGACGTTCCCGATCACGACCGCCTCGGGATGCACGTACGCCTCGGGATGGATCACCGGTTCGAGGTCACCCAACGCGTAGATGGGCACGCTCAGCCGTCCAGCACGCCGTAGGCGCCGTAACCGCCCTTGAAGAACAGCAACGGGCCCCGCGCGTCGTCAGCCACGTCGAGGGCCCGCACCCGCCCGACGACGAGCCAGTGGTCGCCCGCCTCGTGGACGACGTCGATGTCACAGTCGATCCACGCCAGGACATCGTCGAGAACCGGTGCACCGGTCACCTCGGTATGCCACGAGATTCCCGCGAACTTGTCGTCCTCCTTCGACGCGAACTTCCCGCACACCCCCGCCTGGTCGTCAGCGAGAACGTTCACGCAGAAAGAGCCCGCCGCCTCGATGGCCGGCCAGGTCGCCGAGGACTTGTCCGGATAGAACGACACGAGGGGAGGGTCCAGCGAGACCGAGGCGAACGTACCGACGGCGAACCCCGCTGGCCCGTCCGGGCCGTCGGCCGTCACGACGGTCACGCCCGTCGGGTAGTGGCCGAGCACCCGTCGGAACTCCATGGGATCGATCGTCTCGCCGTTCTCGCTCACGGTGATCTCCTTGTCGACAGCGGTCCCGAAGGGTAGCCAACCGTGCGATCGCGGGCGGAAACACGCTCTGCCTGGCGGCACCGCAGCGCGGATCATCGGCGCGCGAGGCTGACGACCCCTCCCTCGCAGTCGACGAGCCCGTCGGCAACCAGGCCGGCGAGCACCCTTGCCGCACGGTCCGCATCGTCGGGCCAGCCCATGACCGCGGCGACGGTCGCTTCCTCCACGGCACCACCGTCACTGAGGACCCTGACGAGGTGGGCCCGTCCCTGCCTGTCGGAACCGACGAAACGCGACTGGGGACGCGAGACCGCCGCGGACCCCACCGCCGGGTCCCCACCCTCGCCGTGCCACGCACACCCCCGACGCACGGGGCACCCGCCACACGACGGACTCCGCTTGGTACAGACCGCCGCGCCGAGGTCGAACATCGCCTGGTTCCACTCCCCCGCACGTCCGGCCGGCACGGCGGCATCGGCCAGAGCCTGCGCATCGACGCGGCCCAGCGGCCGACCGGCACGGCGGGCGAGGATCCGACCGACGTTCGTGTCGAGCGCACCGACGTCGCGACCGAACGCGAACGCGGCCACCGCACGCGCCGTGTAGGCGCCCACTCCGGGAAGTTGCTCCAGAGCCTCGACGGTGTCGGGCACCTCGCCACCGTGACGCTCGGCGATCCGCACGGCAGACCGGTGCAGTGCGACGGCGCGCCGGTTGTAGCCGAGCCCCTGCCAGTGAGCGATCACCGCCGATACCGGCGCTGCGGCCATGGCAGCGGGCGTCGGGTAGCGCTCCATGAACACCGGCCAGCGGTCGACGACCCGGCCGACGTCGGTCTGTTGCAGCATCACCTCCGAGACCAGAACGCCCCACGCGTCACGGTGACCACGCCACGGAATCGGGCGCGGATCCTGTGCCGCCCAACCGAGCAGGTCACGGACCGCTCCGGGGTCGAAGACGCCGTCGCCGTCCTCACCCGGCGACATCACCCGATGTCGCGGGTCAACTCGGGAGCGGGCAGGCGATCAGCTGCGGCCACGGCGGCAGCGACGTCGACCACGCCGCCCGGGGTGGCGACCCGGTCCACCAGGTCGAGATCGACGACATCGAGGGTCGCGTCGACGCCCACCAGTCCCGCCTCGATGCGACGCCACAGGTCCTCGTGGACGAAGGCTCCCAGCCCCGCGGTCAGCCAGACGGGCGTACCGCTGTGACGGGCGACGGCGGCCGCCGCCAGGGAACCGAGTTCAGCGGCGAAGCGCCGGGACCCGGCCGCCCACGTCTCGAGGAGAACGAGGTCGGCCTCGGCGACAGCCACACCGAGCGCCGCGTCGGCCACATCGGCCACGTCCACCTCGGCGGAGCGCAGGCGACGCAGAAACGCGCCCGAACCGCCCACCGCGGCGACAGCGACGTCACCGCGTCGACGGAGGGCCGCGGGAATGACCGTCGACCAGCCCACCGTGACCACCTTCGCCTCGTCGGGCAGCTCCCGTGCCAGCAGACGCGCCGTCGGGTCGTCCGACAGCGTCTCGGCGAGCTCGCGGGAGGTCTCGAAGGCATCGGCCGCCGCGAGCATCCGTGCGGCCACCCACATGGTCGGACCCGAGTTGGCCTGACGCGCGACCATCCGGCGACAGGCCGTGACGAGAGCACCGGGATCGTCGCTGAACCCCGCCAGCGCGTAGGCGGACTCGGCGGCCAGCATCTGGTGCTCGAGACCGTGTGACCGGGCGACGTGGCGCAGATGCTCCATGGGGTGCACCGCGTGGACACTACCGGCGCGTCCCGGGGTCGGTCAGGCCGAGGTGCCCCCAACATGCCACCGGCGTACGCATTCGACTACCTTTGCCCGCCGTGGCAACCGCACCACCTCCCGACACGACCCTCGACCCGATCAACGGCGACGCTCTCCCCGCCGAGGACTGGGTGACGACCTTCCACCTGGTGATGGTCGCACTCGATCCGTTCACCTATGAGAGCGCGTGGCTCATCGACACCGCCGGTCGGATCCTCTCCAACTTCGTCGGCGCCGACTGCAGGGTCTCCTGGCTGGTCGCGGGCGACGACGACGAGACCAGGGAGTTCCTCGGCCCGTGGTCCGACAAGCTCCTGACCTTCGCCGATCCCGATCGCGAGATGATCGGCGCCCTCGGGCTCGAGACGCTCCCCGCCATCGTGCACCTGGACCACTCGCTCGAGGTGGTGGCGGCCGCCGAAGGTTGGGACCCGAACGCATGGCGCGACGTCGTTGCGAACCTCACCCAGATGATGAGCTGGAACCAGCCGACGATCCCCGAAGCCTCGGACCCGATGCGCTACGCCGGGACCCCGGCCATCCCCTGAGCGAAGGGTTCCGCCGCAGCGCAGCGGCGCTCGTTCCCGGACCGTCGCCGGCGCGACCTACGCTTGGGCCATGGCCGACTTCTCCTACACCGACCTCCTGCCGCTGACCGGCGAAGACCCGACGACCTACCGACTCGTCACCACGGACCACGTCGAGGTGGTGCAAGCCGCGGGCATGGAATTCATCCGCGTCGACGACGAGGGCATCCGCCTACTCACAGCGGAGGCGATGCGCGACATCGCCCACCTCCTGCGCCCCAGCCACCTCGCACAGCTCAAGGCGATCATCGACGACGGCGACGCCTCCCCCAACGACCACTTCGTCGCACTGGAGCTGTTGAAGAACGCCAACATCGCCGCTGGCGGAATCCTGCCGGGCTGCCAGGACACGGGTACGGCGATCGTGAAAGGCAAGAAGGGTCAGTACGTGCTGACCTCCGGCGACGACAAGGTGGCCATCGCCCGGGGCGTCTACGACACCTACCAGAAGCACAACCTGCGCTATTCGCAGATGGCCCCGCTCGACATGTTCTCCGAGGTCAACACCAAGACCAACCTCCCCATGGAGACGAAGATCGAGGCGGTCGCCGGCTCCGAGTACCGCTTCCTGTTCATGGCCAAGGGC
The DNA here is from genome assembly GCA_040219085.1 of Acidimicrobiales bacterium. Lineage (NCBI taxonomy): Bacteria > Bacillati > Actinomycetota > Acidimicrobiia > Acidimicrobiales > Acidimicrobiales bacterium. The sequence continues at coordinate 2,784 of JAVJTC010000020.1, read as the reverse complement.
GGTGGATCGGCCAACAAGAGCTTCCTGTTCCAGGAGACGAAGGCCCTTCTGGATCCGGATTCCCTCACGGACTTCCTCGACGAGAAGCTGCGCTCACTCGGGACCTCGGCATGCCCGCCGTACCACCTCGGCGTCGTCATCGGCGGCACGTCGGCCGAGTTCGCGGTCGAGACCGCGAAGATGGCATCGACGCGCTACCTGGACCGGCTCCCGACCGCAGGCGGAGAGGACGGCCACGGATTCCGGGACCTCGAGTGGGAGAAGCGCATCCTCGAACAGACGCGGGACTTCGGCATCGGAGCCCAGTTCGGCGGCAAGTACTTCTGCCATGACGTCCGCGTCATCCGACTCCCCCGTCACGGCGCGTCGTGCCCGGTCGGGATCGCCGTGTCGTGCTCGGCGGACCGCCAGGCCCTCGCCAAGATCACCCGGGACGGCATCTTCCTCGAGGAACTCGAGCGGGACCCCGCGAAGTACCTGCCCGAGGCGACCGAAGACGACCTCTCCGACGACATCCACCCGATCGACCTGAACCGGCCGATGGACGAGATCCGCGCCGAGCTGACGAAGTTCCCCGTGAAGACCCACGTCTCGCTCACCGGCACCCTCGTGGTGGCCCGCGACATCGCCCATGCCAAGATCCGTGAACGTCTCCGCGCGGGAGAGGCGATGCCGGACTACCTGCGGAACCACCCCGTCTACTACGCCGGTCCGGCCAAGACGCCCGAGGGGTACGCGTCGGGCTCGTTCGGCCCCACCACCGCGGGACGGATGGACTCCTATGTCGAGGAGTTTCAGGCAGCCGGCGGCAGTCTCGTCATGCTCGCCAAGGGGAACCGTTCCAAGCAGGTCGCCGACGCCTGCGCAGCCCACGGTGGCTTCTACCTCGGCTCCATCGGCGGGCCGGCCGCCCGCCTCGCGAAGGACTCCATCCGCAAGGTCGAGGTGCTCGAGTACCCCGAGCTCGGCATGGAAGCCATCTGGCGCATCGAGGTCGAGGACTTCCCCGCGTTCGTCGTGATCGACGACAAGGGGAACGACTTCTACGCGGATGTGTCGACACCGGTCAAACTCCGGCACTGAGTTCCCCGGCATCACAGTCCCGCGCGCATCACGAAGCCCGACCCGGTCTCTACCCACCATTGACGAGAAGAAAATGGGGGGTCATCGGGCCCCCTCTACCCGATAGTCGGTAGGAATACGGCCCGTTCAGCCCATCCGAAGCGGCATCGGACCTCGAATCCGACGCCGATTCATCAATGTTGACGTATAGCAGATGCCCCACTGCACCGATTCTGTGGATGTACCACGGCAGAGGAACCAACCAGTGAGGCAGGGCACAAGAATGGAACCGTCCAAGCGACTCCCAGGACACATCGTGTTTCACTGTCCGGTCTGCGGGGCGGACAGGGTGGGCGAGATCTTCGAAGCTCCCCCCATCTTCGACAGCAACGAGTTCTCGGGCCGGCGACCCCGCCGAGGTGGTCCCCGGGTCCAGTGCACCGGCTGCCGCACGATCCACGACGCCCACGGCTTCGATCCCACACCCCGCCACCCCGAGTTCGAGGCACGCTTCACGGAGTGCGCCCGGTACCTGCTCGTCACCGTCGCGGCAGCCGGCCCGAGCTCCAAGCCCGAGGTGCGGGAGGAGACGATCGAGCACATCCGCCAACTCGGTCGCACCAACTACAGCGACGCCGACCTCACCCGTGATCTGGCTGACACAGACCTCGACAACGGACTGCGGGGCTCGCTCCTCGTGGTTGCCGAAGATCTGGACGAGGCCCGCCGGACAACGCTCCTGAGCTCTGCCGTGGCCGTTGCCCAGTCCGGCGGGTCTCCGTCCACGGCCCAGGTCGACGTCATCGTCGGGGCCGCCCTCGTCCTCGGCGTGCCGCCTCTCAAGGCCCGCCTCCTCGCTACACGCGGCGTCGACCTCGCCGCCCCCGCGGTTGCAAGCTGATCCCACCACCAGAAAAGCCTTGCCCCTGCCACCCTGCGCCGAAGGGCTCGCCTCCCCCACTGGAGGCGGGCCCTTCGGGTTTTCCGGAGATCTCCCCTGACACGTTCCGTCCGGCGTTGAGTGTCTCACCGGTTGGTTAGTGTGGGTTCATGGTCGAACACATGTTCGCAGCCGGTTCCGACAGGGACCGTGACACTGGCCTCGGCGAGGCCCGTGGGGCCCTCGACGCCGCGGCTGGCCGGTTGCGGAGCCTGGATCTGGCGTGCCTCGACGTCGACCAGTTGAGCGTCCTGTCCAAGGACCTGGAAGCACATCGTCGTGTGGTGGCGGCGGCGTCGGTGCGTACCGCAGCGGCGATCGCGTCGCATGCCTCGCCGCCCCCCGGTAGCAGCGGCGACGGCGCTGGTAACGGCGACGACACCAGCGGCCAAGACGACGATGGTGCGGGGCCGGTGCCGCCTCCTCCTGCGGGCGGTGCCGGTGACGCGGCGGGTTCGGATCGTGATGAAGTGAACCGGCAGCGCCGCGCGGCGCGGGTCGCGCAGATCCTGCCCGCAGCGATTACGGCGCTCGAGGCGGGGGCGATCACCACCGGCCACATCGCCGCGCTGTGGTTCGCCTGCGAAGCCGACCCGGCCCGAGCGCGCCGAGACGAAGCCCACCTGGTCGCGTGGGCGCGGCGGGTCCCCGTCGCCCGGCTGCGGCAGCTGGTGCGCAACTGGTGCCGCCACGGCGAAGACCCCGAAGACCGCGCCGCGGAACAGGACCGCAAACGCGGCGTCTACATCGACACCGGCCACCCCGACGCGATGATCCGCCTC